>NZ_CP043639.1:2910000-3259464 GCF_014217605.1 Sphingomonas sp. NBWT7
AGGCGCAAGCTCTTGTTGGGGGCACAGGCCAGGGGGTAGCGACTGTTTAGCAAAAACACAGGGCTCTGCTAAGTCGGCTTCAAGACGACGTATAGGGCCTGACGCCTGCCCGGTGCCTGAAGGTTAAGAGGAGGAGTGCAAGCTCTGAATTGAAGCCCAGGTAAACGGCGGCCGTAACTATAACGGTCCTAAGGTAGCGAAATTCCTTGTCGGGTAAGTTCCGACCTGCACGAATGGCGTAACGACTTCCCCACTGTCTCCAGGACATGCTCAGCGAAATTGAATTCTCCGTGAAGATGCGGAGTACCCGCGGTTAGACGGAAAGACCCCGTGCACCTTTACTGCAGCTTCAGAGTGGCATTAGGAAAGAACTGTGTAGCATAGGTGGGAGGCTTTGAAGCATTGGCGCCAGCTGATGTGGAGCCATAGGTGAAATACCACCCTGTTGTTTTCTGATGTCTAACCTCGAACCATTAGCTGGTTCAGGGACCCTCTGTGGCGGGTAGTTTGACTGGGGCGGTCGCCTCCTAAAGAGTAACGGAGGCGCGCGAAGGTTGGCTCAGGCCGGTTGGAAACCGGCTGTTAGAGTGCAATGGCATAAGCCAGCCTGACTGCGAGACTGACAAGTCGAGCAGAGACGAAAGTCGGTCATAGTGATCCGGTGGTCCCTCGTGGAAGGGCCATCGCTCAACGGATAAAAGGTACGCCGGGGATAACAGGCTGATAACCCCCAAGAGCTCATATCGACGGGGTTGTTTGGCACCTCGATGTCGGCTCATCACATCCTGGGGCTGGAGCAGGTCCCAAGGGTTTGGCTGTTCGCCAATTAAAGTGGTACGTGAGCTGGGTTCAGAACGTCGCGAGACAGTTTGGTCCCTATCTGCCGTGGGCGTCGAAATTTGAGAGGAGTTGACCCTAGTACGAGAGGACCGGGTTGAACGTACCTCTGGTGTACCTGTCGTCGTGCCAACGGCGCAGCAGGGTAGCTATGTACGGACGGGATAACCGCTGAAAGCATCTAAGCGGGAAGCCTCCCTCGAGATAAGATTTCACAGGACGGTGAGAGACCATCACCTTGATAGATCGGATGTGGAAGTGCGGTAACGCATGGAGCTAACCGATACTAATCGTCCTATTCGCGCTTGAGAGTCCCACCATCAACGACAGCCCTGGCTGTCCAAGACGGTCGGATGATGAAAGCTCGACGCCAGAAACAACAAGCTCTTCAATGTGCACGCATCGATTTTAAACCTAACTCGTAACCCCGTCCGAATGGCATCCGCCATCTCGCCGGGGTCCCCGCGAACCATCATCTCGCGGGGCTGCCGCCGCCGGCTTCATTGCCTGGTGACCATAGCGTCGGTGTCCCACCCGATCCCATCCCGAACTCGGCCGTGAAACCCGACTGCGCCAATGGTACTATCGCTTAAGCGATGGAAGAGTAGGTCGTCGCCAGGCATTGCAGCCGGCGCGCATACGAGAAGAACCCATTCGCAAACTCGTCCCCAAAGGACACCGTCGCCTCCGCCACAAAGCGGAGGCGCTCGTGTCTCAAGGACAAAACTTCAGTGTCGCGGGGTGGAGCAGCCCGGTAGCTCGTCAGGCTCATAACCTGAAGGTCACAGGTTCAAATCCTGTCCCCGCAACCAAAATAAAATAGAACACGATGCGCCGCCCCGAGGGGCGGCGTTATCGTTTGTAGCAAGGCGACCAGACTTTGGCTC
Organism: Sphingomonas sp. NBWT7; assembly: GCF_014217605.1. Classification (NCBI taxonomy): domain Bacteria; kingdom Pseudomonadati; phylum Pseudomonadota; class Alphaproteobacteria; order Sphingomonadales; family Sphingomonadaceae; genus Sphingomonas; species Sphingomonas sp. NBWT7. The sequence goes on from NZ_CP043639.1 coordinate 2,911,725, forward strand.
CCTGCGGCCTGAACCCTGGTGCCCGGGCCTAGTGTCCAACCGTCTTCACGTGCTTCATGCATGCGTCAGGAAACATTTGGCTGCTTTACCAAGCACGGACGTAGCGGGACGTGTACGCGGCCATGCGACGTATCGACCCACTTCCTTGCGAGCCTGTGATCCTTGACGCCAACGCGCCTATCAGACGCCATTCTAGGTTGCGTTAGTTGAGAGAATGACGCCGCGGCTCAACGTTGTTCGATAGTGGCCGCACGCAGGGTGATACGCGTCATTTCCGATGGGCGACCGAGCCGAAGCGCGAAGCCTGGCCAGAGGCCGGTGCCATTGCTGACGTACAACGTCATTGCTCCAACCGTGTAGCGTCCCGATACGAAGCCGCCATTGGCAGGCCCGAGTGCGCCGGCGAGGCCGGCAATCATGCCACCGTGAGTGTGGCCCGAGAGCTGTAGCGAAATCCCAGCCGCTGCCGCCGTGCGCGCATCGCGCGGCTGATGGTCGAGCAGGATCACGCGTGCGGCGGCGGGGGCGCCGGCCAGCGCCGCCTTTAGATCGGGCGGCGGTTGGCCCACCGATGCCGCGGAAAGATCGGTCACCCCGGCGATGACGATCGCATCATTCCCGCGCTCCAGTGTTACATGCGCGTTAGGTAGCATTCGTACACCCAGAGTGGCGAGATGCCGCATCCAGCCCGCATAGTCGAAAAAATATTCGTGGTTACCCGGCACGGCAACGACGCCATCGGGCGCGCGCAAGCCGGCTAGCGGTGCGACATCGCGGCGGCGCATCGGTACCGACCCATCGATGAAGTCGCCGGTGACAACGATCAGGTCGACGTTGCTGGCGTTGGCGTGCGCTACCACCGCACGAGCCCATCGTTCGGTGAACAGACGGCTGATGTGAAGATCAGTCAGCTGCAGCAAGCGATAACCATCGAAGCGACGCGGCAAGCCGGCGATCGTAACGTCGATATCGCGGATTGGCGGAACCCTGATCGCGTTCGCTACGCCGATGGCCGCCAGGATCGCGGCGAATGCTGCCGCCGTATAGCGGATGCCGTCCGGCACTCCCACCATCCGTAGATGAAGGAGCGACACCAGCAGTACGGTGACGTCGACCAGAAGCTGTAGCAAGGCCAGCAACAGCAAGGCACCGAATGCCCAGTTGAATAGAATGACGAGGGGGCGGGGAAATTCGGGCGCGAAGACGGAGCCAGACGATAGACGGCTCCAATAGTGGAATTGCGATGCGCCCAGGAAGACGATCGCCAGTACCGCCTTGACCCACAACGGGAGGGCCAGGGGTGAGAGCCAGCGAGCGAAAACGTACAGGCACGGTACGGCAAAGATCAGGTGGAAGATCGTCCTTCTCCTCGTCAAATCGTGCAAGCTGCGATTGCCGGCCACGGGGGGCAATTGATCGTGACGTCGCGCCGCATCCTAGCGCGCATCAGCGCTGGATGGGAGCGACGGTTGGTAAAGATGCGTTGATCCCGCCGCTTTTGCGAGAGCGCTCGAGGAACGACGACGCGTGTCTGATTAGGAGTTGCGGGAAGGCGGCTATGGCTGGGATCGGCGAGGTCACAACGTAGGGCGCGAGGTTGCAATCCAATGCGTCGGTAGGAGATCGACGGGGCGTCGCTCGCCGTTATGGCGCGAGCCGCCGTGTCGTCGAGATGAGGCGTATGTCGTGAGCGGGAGACAAGGATTAGGTCTCGGTTGACCGATCGCGCGCCGCGCATCGTAGGGTGCCGATCATGGACGAGATGCCGGATCCTATCCTCGCCTTGTACGCCTGTGGGCGCCGCGACTGTCGATCCGCGAGGTCGAGACTGTATCGCCGGCTTTCCGATGCCGGCGCCCAAACATTAGACGGTAAGTGGTGATATCATCTGGCCCATACTGCCGAAGATGCGGCGGTAGCGCGCAATTTCATGTGGGTCTCCCGTTGCCTTGGCGGGATTGTCCGATAGCTTGACGGCGGGGCGGCCGTTCGCGCTCACGACCTTGGCGACGAGCGAGATCGCGTCGAGCCCGCTCGTGCCGTCGGGCGCGCAGCCGCGGAAATCGTTGGTGAGATTGGTGCCCCAGCCGAAGCTCATCCGCACGCGGCCGTTGAAGTGGCGGTAGGTCTCCTCGATCGACTCGACGTCCATGCCATCGGAAAAGATCAGCAGCTTCTTTGCCGGATCGCGGCCGTGCGCGCGCCACCAAGCGATGATCTGCTCGCCCGCGTCGATCGGCGGCAGGCTGTCGGGGCGGAAGCCGGTCCAGTCGGCGACCCATGGGGGCGCCCCCGCGAGGAAGGCGGCGGTGCCGAACGCGTCAGGCAGCACGATCAAGAGGTTGCCGCCGTAATGCGCGCGCCACGCGTCGAGCACGCGATAGGGCGCGCTGACGACATCGGCGTCGCTGTCCGCCAGCGCGGCGAGCACCATCGGCAGTTCGTGCGCGTTGGTGCCGATCGCCTCTAGATCGTTGTCCATTGCGAGGAGCACGTTCGACGTGCCGATGAAGCGCGGCCCGAGCCCCTCCTTCAGCGCCTCGACGCACCAGCGCTGCCACAGGAAACTGTGCCGGCGACGGGTGCCGAAATCGGACAGCATCAGATCGGGCAGGGTGCGCAGCCGCTCGACCTTTGCCCACAGCTTCGCCTTGGCGCGGGCGTAGAGCACGTCGAGCGCGAACCGCCCCATGTCGCGCATCGCGGCGCGCGAGCGAAGCTCGTTGACGATCGTGAGCGCCGGAATCTCCCACATCGTCGTGTGCGTCCACGGCCCTTCGAAGCGCAGCTCGAACTGACCGTCGTCTCGGCGCAGCGAATAGGGTGGCAACTGGAAGTCGGCGAGCCACGCGAGGAAATCCGGCGCGAACATCCGCTGCTGGCCGTAGAAGCTGTTGCCCGCCAGCCAGATCAGCTCCTTCTTGGTGAAGCGCACGGTGCGCGCGTGATCGAGCTGCGCGCGCAGCTCGCCCTCGTCGATATCGTCGGCGAGGCGGACCGATGTGGTGCGGTTGATCAGCGCAAAGGTCGCCTGCACGTCCGGGTACAGGTGCCGGATCATCTGCAGCATCAGCAGCTTGTAGAAATCGGTGTCGAGCAGGCTGCGGACGATCGGATCGAGCCGGAAACCGTGATCGTAGGTGCGGCTCGCGATATCGGTGACGGCCATCGATGTTCGTCCGGCGGAAGGGGCGGCAATGGGTGGCGGAGTACGACCGCGGCGACACGGCCGGTGCCGCGACGAGGTGCGTCGATAGCGCCGCTATTCGCCGCCGGCGGCGCGCTGCTGGGCGGCGCGCTCGATCAGCGTCTTCAGCGTCTCGTCGAAACGCCCCTCGCGTTCGGCCTGGCGCAGGAACTGTACCTCATCGACCAGGATCTCGCGCGGGGTCGGCTGCTGCGCGAATTGCGTCGCGACCGCATCGGCGAACGCGTCGAGCGGCATGTAGCCCGGCCGGTTGGCCTGCCCCGGCGTGAGATCGGTCTGGACGCCCGGCGGGGCGAGCTCGATCACCTCCACCTTGCCGGCGAGCTGCGTGCGTAGCGAGACGGTGTACGAATGCATCGCCGCCTTGCTGGCCGAATAGGTCGGCGCGGCGACGAGCGGCACGTAGGCGAGCCCCGACGTGACGGTGACGATCGCGGCGTCCGGCTGGCGAACCAGGTGATCGATCAGCGCGTCGGTCAGCCGGATCGGGCCCATGACGTTGATCGCCAGAGTCGCCGCGGCATCGGCGAGATCGCGCGGGGCGGTGAGATCCTCGAATTTCATGATCCCGGCGTTGTTGAACAGGACGTTGAGCGACGGAAAATCGGTGACGATCGATGTGGCGAACGTCGCCACCGCCGCGGCATCCTCGACGTCGAGCGTGCGCGTGTGGATCCGCTCGCGTCCCGCCGCGGCGCGATCGAGCGCCTCCTGGCGGCGACCGACGACGATCACCGTGTCGCCGCGATCGTGGAAGCGGTGCGCCAGCGCTTCGCCGATCCCGCTGCCGCCGCCCGTCATCAGGATGGTATTGCCGCTCGTCTTCATGCTGATTGCTCCGCGGGGGGATGGTGATGCCTGCGATAATGATCAGGCGGGGCGATCGTTCATTGCCAGAAGGCAGGAGCGGCTTGTGGGCGCGGGACGGAGGCAATAGCGTCGCGGGGCTGCACGAGGAGAGAAAGTGATGGCGCGGCGCCTGCTCGATCTGTCGATCACGCTCGACAACGATACAGTCGCCGATCCGCCGGGAACGCAGCCGCGGATCAGCTACAGCGCGCATCACGATACCGTCGCGCAGGTTGCGGCTTCGTTTCCTGGTCTGGCCGCGGCCGATCTGCCCGACGGGCAGGGCTGGGCCGTGGAGCGCGCCGATCTCTCGACGCACAACGGCACGCACATGGATGCGCCGTACCATTATCACGCGACGCAGGATGCGGCGCTTCCGGGCGGCGCCCGGCGGGCGATGACGATCGACGAGATCCCGCTCGACTGGTGCTGGCGGCCGGGCGTGAAGCTGAACTTTCGCCATTTGCCCGACGGCCATGTCGTCGGCAGCGCAGAGATCGCCAACGAACTGGAGCGGATCGGCCATAAGCTGCAGCCGCTCGACATCGTGCTGGTCAATACCGCGGCGGGGGCGGCGTTCGGGCAGCCCGATTATGTCAGCCGCGGCTGCGGCATGGGACGCGAGGCGACGCTGTTCCTCGCCGGGCAGGGCGTCCGCGTCGTCGGCACCGACGGCTGGTCGTGGGACGCGCCATTCGTCCACACGGCGCGGCGCTGGCAGGAGACCGGCGACGCGTCGATCATTTGGGAAGGGCACAAGGCGGGGCGCGAGATCGGCTATTGCCAGCTCGAGAAGCTCGCCAACCTGGACCAGCTGCCGCCTACCGGGTTCGAGGTGATGTGCTTCCCGGTCAAGATCAAGGCGGCGAGTGCCGGCTGGAGCCGCGTCGTCGCGGTGCTGCCCGACTGAGCGCTCGCGGCGTGCCGGATCGGCTCAGTTTCCGCGATAGGTCGAGTAGCCGTAGGGGCTGACGACGACGGGGACGTGATAGTGGCCGCCAGCGTCGGTAATGCGAAAGGTGACGGTAATTTCCGGGAAGAACGGCGTGGCGGCGCGATCGGGATAGGCCGCCATGTCGAAATCGAGCCGGTAGTCCCCGGGCGCGAAGGACGTGGGATCGCCGAAGCTGCGCACCCGGCCGTTCTGGTCGGTGCGGCTGCTGGCGATCTTCTTCCAATCACCCGTCGGCGTGCGCTTCGACAGGACGACGGGAACGTCGCGGCCGCCGACGCCCCGGGCGAGGTCGAGCACATGGGTCGAGATCTCCGCGGCGGATGCCGGCGTCGCGGCGAGGGCAAGGGGGGCAAGTAGGGAGATCGGGGTGATCCGGTGGTTCATGGCGCAGTCTCTTGAAAGGTCGATCGGACGATTGGGCGGCAACCCTGGCCGAACCAGATCGGCGGCGATCAGGCAATACCGGCGTGCCTCACGAATACCGTCGAGCCGAGCAATGAGCGTGCCCTGTGCGCGGTTGCAGACCCGAACGCGCGGGTGCAAGGGTCGCACCATGCTCGACACGCTCGCCCCGATCGCGGCCGAGGCCGGCGCGCTGCTGATCGCCCGCCGCCAGACGATCGCGGTGGCCGACGGCGCCACCGGCGGCCTGATCCTCGCAGGGTTATTGACCGTGCCCGGCGCGACGCGTTTCTGCCGCGGCGGCGGCGTGGTCTACTCGCTACGCGGCCGCGACGTGCTGCTCGGGCTGCCGCGCGACGCTTATGCCGGCATGGAATCGGTGACCGAGGCGTATGCGATGCTTCAGGCAGAGGCGATCCGCGTGCGGTTCGGCGCCGACTGGGCCGTGGCGGAGAGTGGCGCCGCCGGGCCCGACCGGCATCCGCGCGGCGCGCCGATCGGGCGCAGCTGCATCGCCGTCGCCGGGCCGGCCGGTGGCGTCGCGACGACCTTCGAGAGCGGGATCGAGGACCGGATCGCGAACATGGCGGCGTTCGCGCAGGCGGCGCTGCGCTTCGTCGTCGACGTGCTCGACGCCGCGCCTACGCCGGACGGTGACGAGCGAGACTGAGGCGATCGGCTAACGGTCGATCCAATCCGAAGCAGGTCGCGGGACGCGACTCGCCGTCATCCAAAGGTCGACACCGCTTCCGTCGGCCCGCGAAGCCGCAACCCCGCGTGGGACGGGTGGCGCCGCGGCTACCGTCGGCTATAGCCGGCGCGATCGGAGGGCGGGATGCAGGATTACGACGTGGTGATCGTCGGGGCGGGCCATGGCGGCGCGCAGGCGGCGATCGCGCTCCGCCAGGTGAAGTTCGACGGCACGATCGCGGTGATCGGCGACGAGCCCGACCTGCCGTACGAGCGCCCGCCGCTGTCGAAGGAATATCTTGCTGGCGACAAGCCGTTCGACCGCATCCTGATCCGCCCGGCGAGCTTCTGGCAGGAGCGCGGTGTCGAGATGTTGCTCGGCCGTGAAGTGACGGCAGTCGATCCGGCGGCGCATCGCGTCACGACGGCGGGCGGCGAGACATTCGGCTATCGTCATTTGATCTGGGCTACAGGCGGCGCGCCGCGCCGGCTGACGTGCGCTGGCCACGATCTTGCCGGCGTGCACACGGTGCGCACCCGCGCCGATGCCGACCGGATGATGTGGGAACTCGCCCGCGTCGAGCGCGCGGTGGTGATCGGTGGCGGCTATATCGGGCTCGAAGCCGCCGCCGTTCTTGCCAAGTCCGGCAAGCAGGTGGTGCTGCTCGAGGCGCTGTCGCGCGTGCTGGCGCGCGTCGCGGGCGAGCCGCTGAGCCGCTTCTACGAGGCCGAACACCGTGCGCACGGCGTCGACGTGCGGCTCGCCGTGGCGGTCGACTGCATTCTCGGGGAGGGCGGCCGGGCAAGCGGCGTGCGGCTCGCCGACGGGGAGATCGTCCCGGCGGAGATGGTGATCGTCGGGATCGGCATCGTTCCCGCCGTCTCGCCGCTGCTCGCCGCCGGAGCCGCGGGCGGCAATGGGGTCGCGGTCGATGCGCAGTGTCGCACCAGCCTTTCCGACGTGTCCGCGATCGGCGACTGCGCGCTGCACGCCAACGCCTTCGCGGACGACGCGGCGATCCGGCTCGAATCGGTGCAGAACGCCAACGATCAGGCGAATGTCGTCGCCAAAACGATCGCCGGGCAGGACGCCGCCTATCACGCGGTGCCGTGGTTCTGGTCCAACCAATATGATCTGAAACTGCAGACCGTCGGCCTGTCAGCGGGATATGATACGGCAGTCATGCGCGGCGATCCGGCGACGCGCAGCTTCTCGCTGGTCTATCTGAAGCACGGCCGCGTCGTCGCGCTCGACTGCGTCAACGCGGTCAAGGACTATGTCCAGGGGCGCAAGCTGGTCGAGACCGGCGCCGTCGTCGCGCCCGAGCGGCTGGCCGATGCATCGGTGCCGTTAAAGGAAATGTAGGCGGCGGATAGCGGTGAGCGGCGACGACCGCCGCATGCGTTCGCGTCGGCCGCTATGCCGTTCGGCCCGCGACCGCCGCCGGCGTCTCGCCGTTCCATGTGGCGAGCGATGCGAGAAAGGTGTCGGCCGGTACGGGACGGCTGACGTGATAGCCCTGAACGTAGTCGCATCCCAGCGCGCGCAGGAATTCGAGCGTGGCGGCGTCCTCGACGCCTTCCGCGACGACCGTCAGCTGCATCTGGTGCGCCAGATCCAGCGTCGATTTGACGAGCAGCGCGTCCTGCGGCCGGGTGCGCGCATGCTGGACGAAGCTGCGATCGATCTTGAGTTCGTTGAGCGGCAGATTGCGCAGGTAGGTGAGCGTCGAGCGACCGGTGCCGTAATCGTCCATCGACACCGCGATCCCGCGCGCGCGATAGGCGTTGAGTGTCGCGATTGCGCTGTCGGGATCGGACATCGCCGCGCTCTCCGTCACCTCGAAGATCAACGCGGTGGGCGGCACGGAAGCGGCATCAAGCATCCGATCGACCTGCGCGTTGAACGCAGGGTTCGACAGCAGCTTGGCCGAGATGTTGATCGCGGCGGTGAGATTATGGCCATCGCGCTGCCAGCAGGCGACATCGGCAAGCACCGTCTTGAGGACGTGCAGCGTCAGCGGCACGATCCGGTCCGCCTGTTCAGCCAGCGGAATGAAGACATCGGGCGCGATGAAGCCGCGCGTCGGGTGATACCAGCGGACAAGCGCCTCGGCGCTGCGCACCCGCCCGCTCGAAAGGTGCAGCTTCGGCTGATAGTGGACCGATACGTGGCCGGCGGCGATCGCATCGTCGAGTTCGCCCATCAGCGATACCGACCGTTCGAGTGCGTCGCGGCTGGTGATCCCGCCGTGCCAGAATTCGCCCGCCGCCGCGGCCTCGTCCGCCGCGACGGCGGCGGTCGAGAAGCATTCGGCGACCGACGCGCCGATCGCGGTGCCGATCACCGCCGCGACATCGATCTTGCGCCCGGCGACCTCGACCGGCTCGAGCAGAATCGCGCGCAGCCCGGCGACGAGATCCTCCTCTGCCTGTTCGGTCGACAGCGCGAAGGCGAGCCGATCGCTGCGCACGCGGTAGATCAGCCCGTCGGCGGAGGCGAGGCGCAGACGCTCGGTGATCCGCACGATCGCCTGCGCGAGATCGACGGGTGACAGGACCGCCGCGAGGCCGTTGTAATTGATCAGCTGGACAACGCCGATCGCGCCGGTCGGCGGCGCGGCAAGCTCGAGCAAGGCACGCTCGTTGGGCAGCGCCGTGGCGCTGTCGGTCAGCTGCTCCTCGCGGAAACGATGGCTGACGATCTGCGCCAGCGACAGCATCAGCACGACCGTGAGCATTCCGATCCCGATGCCGAGCGGATAGTGGACGAGGAAGCGGTGCTGCGCGATCATCACCGCCGCCGCCAGCAGCGCCGTCGCGCCGGCAAATGCGGCGATCGCGATCGAGGCCCGCCGCGCGCGGGCGATCGGCAGTGCAAGAATGAGCGCGAGCATCAGGACGGCGACGGGGCCGCCGCGCACCGGCACACCCGCAAGCAGCGTTTCCGCGGCGAGCGCCTGGACCACCACACCCGGCAGGACGCCGGCATAGGTTGCCGCGTAGCGATCGCCCATCTCGATCGCCGTCGCACCGATCAGCACGTTGCGATCGCGGATCAGGGCGGGGTTGAAGCGGCCGCTCGCGAGCGCGGCGAAGCTCAGCCGCGGCACGCTGGCGGGGCGGATCGAGAAGTCGATCGGAAAGGTCGCGTCGGCGGTGCCGGATCGACTGGCGATATAGGCTGAAAGCGTCGGGCGCGGCGTCGCTGCCGTCGTCGTCGCGAGCGGCATGTCGCGGACCAGGCCGTCGACATCGGGCTGAATGCTGACGGAGGCGAGCGCGGCGTGGGCGCGGAAGGCGGCAATCGGCAGCGAGTCGATGAAGCGCGTGCCGCCGGTCTGCGCTTGCTGACTAAACGTCGGCAGCGCGACGAGGCCGCCCGAACGGGCTAGCGCGCGCGCGAGCATCGCGTCGTCTTGCGGATCGGAGCGGGCCGAAAGATCGACGTCGAACACGATCGATGCAGCGCCGGCACGGCGCAGCTGATCGATCGCGCGCGCATAATGGCGCCGTGGCCACGGCCAGCGACCGATCGCCGCCATGCTTGCCGCGTCGAGCTCGACCACCACGACCTTCCCGCTCGCATCATGCTCGTTCGCGGCGAAGCGCAGCGGTTCCAGCCCGCGCTCGAAACGGCCGCCGACCTGGCCCGTCATCATCAGCGCGCCGGCGAGCACCGCCGCGAGCATGATGAGCCAGATCCGCAGCCGTGTTCGCATCAGAACGCGCGTGCGAGCCGCAGCGATACGCGCGGATTGCGGTTGCCCGTGTCGAAGCGATCGGCGTTGAGCGGCAGCGCGACCTCGACCAGCCAGTCGAAGCGGCCGGTGCCGACGCGCGCGCCTGCACCCGTAGAGGCGAGCGAGCCGCCGCCGAAGCCCTGGCGCAGATTGTCGACCATCCCGCCATCGACGAAGCCGTAGAGCTGCGCGCGATCGATGACGTTACCGATCAGCCGCCCGGCGTCGTAGCGTAGCTCGAGCGAGCCGAGGACGCCCTGGTCTCCGGTCCGCTCGGCATAATCATAGGCGCGCGCGAACGCCGGGCCGCCGACGCCGAGCTCGACGGCTGCCAGCAGCGGACGCGAGGCGATCTGCCCGGCGGTGGCGACGTTGACGCTGACGCGCGGGGCGAGTGGGCGGACCCAATCGAGTGCGTAGGTGGCGCTGGCAAAGCTCGCGTCCCCATCGAGGCGCGAAGCGAGCGGCGCGCCCTCGCGCGTCGTTCCGTCGAACGGCAGGCCGGCGGTGGCGGTGAGCTCCGCACGCAGTACGCCGCCGCCGACCAGGGAGGTTCCGTTGAACGTGCCGGTGAGCGTCGACAGCCGGTCGCGGCGCAGCGTTTGCCCGGCGATCATCTGGTCGCTCCCCAGCGCGCGCAGCTCGAGCCCAGCCCACCAGCTCTGCTTGCGCGTGCGGACGAGCGGTTGTTGCACGGCGATGGCGGCGTCCGCGCTGCGACCGACGACGTCGAGCGCGGCGAGCGCGCCGCCGGGTTCCGACCGGGCGAGTGATCCGGCGATCGAGACGATCATGCCGGACGCCGTCAGCGGCGCGGTGTAGCGCGCGCGCAGGAAGGCGAACTCCGACAACTGCAGCGGCGTCTGCGAGGCGATCACGGCGAACTCGTCGCCGTCCTGCGCGATGCCGCGCAGGCTGGCGAGCAGCGTGGAGCGGATCGGACCGACTTCCTTGCTGCCGCGATTGTCGATCTGGACATAGGCGCTCGCCGGATCGGCATCGATCGTGACGAGCAGGATGCCGAAGCCGTCCTGTCGGACGAAGCGGGTATCGACGACACGCACGCCGGGTAGATCGCCGACGAGCAGCAGCGCGCGTTCCAGATCACGCTGGCGCACGCCCTGGCCGCGGCGCAGCGCGCGGGCGAGAATGCGATCCGCCGCCGCGTTGCTCTTGCCGATGACGCGCACGGCGTCGATGCGGCCGAGGTCGATCGTCACGCGCAGGACGCCATCGGTCAGCGGTTGCGCGGGGATCGTGGCGGTGGCGAAGGGATAACCACGCGCGCGGGCGACCGCGGCGAGGCTGTCCGCCGCCTGTGCGAGGCCATCGCGCCCGAGCTTCTGCCCGGTGATCGCGGCGATGGCGGCGGCAAAGGCGTCGAGCGGGATCGGGGCCTGGCCGGTTACCGTCACCGCGCGGATCACGCCGGTGATCGGCGGTACGGCGGCCTGATCGACCGGCGGCGCGGCCGGCGCTTGCGACGGCGCGGGTGCCGGCGTCGCGACTTGCGGCAGTGTTCGCTGAATGACGGTCGGATCGGCGCGATCGAGCACGACCTGCGCCGCGGCGCCTGTCGGCAGTGCTACCGACACGACCATCGCCAACAGTTTCGGCGAACCCATTCGAAACGCTCCTCGGTACCAGCGCCGAGCGATCGCAGCGAAAGATTGGAAAAGCGTTAGCGCGGGTCGCGAAGGTGAATGCGGGATTCACCATGCGCACCAAGCCGACCGAAACCTATCCGCGGCATGCCAGCATGGAGAGTGGCGCATTCGGCGCTCCGGGGAGCTGAAGTGATGCGCAGGTTTGTCCTGGCAATATTGTGCGCGACCACGTCGTCCGTCGCGATCGCCGGCCCGGCCGGGTGGACGGTGAGCGAGGCATCGGGCCCGGTTACGATCGCGCGCAGCGGGATCAGCAAGGTCGCGACGCGCGGCGGCAGTGTTAGCGCCGGCGACATCGTGACGACCGGACGCGGGGGCCGCGCGGTGCTGGTGCGGGGTAGCGAGTTCATGATGGTCGCGCCCGCCTCGCAGCTGCGCCTGCCGAGCGAGCCGCAAGCATCGGGCGTGACGAAGCTGTTCCAGGATTTCGGCAACGTCGTCTTCATGATCAAGAAGAAGATGACGCCGCATTTCGAGGTGCAGACGCCATATCTCGCCGCGGTGGTGAAGGGCACGACCTTCTCGGTCGGGGTCGCGGCGGGCGGCACGTCGGTGCAGGTGCTGGAGGGCGCCGTCGACGTGGCGACGATCGACGGGCGGGCGCACGACATGTTGACGCCCGGCGCAATCGCGATGGTTTCGGCCACCAACCGCCTCCGCATGACGATCGAGGATGCGGGGCGCGTGCGCGTGATCGAATCGCCGGCAGCGGCGGAGGTACAGCCGGCGCCGGATGGGGCGGCGACACCGGCCGTCGGCGAGGCGGCCACGGCGGCGCCTGCGGTGGCAACGAGTGATGCTGCCGCCGGTGACGCGCCACCGACGCTCGTCGCGGCGAGCGCGAGCAGCGCGGTGGTGGCGGTCGCGGCTGATGCAGTGGTGGTGCCTGCGGTTGTCTCGGCGCCGATAGTGCCGGCGCTGGCGGAAGCGGTCTATTCGGCGCCGACCTCGCTTGCCGCGACGACGGGCGGGCTCGTGACGGGGTCGATCGGCGGCGACATCACCGTTGCCGCGGCGGCAACCAAGCAGGCGGTCGAGGCGACCGTGACGACGACCAAGGTCGTCGAATCGGCGGCGACCATCATCGCGGCGCAGGCCGTATCAACCGGCGCGAGCGAGGCGGCGCAGAAAGCGGAGGCCAACGCCGGCGCGGCGGCCAAGGCGAAGGCCGAGAGCGAGCGGGTGGCTCAAGTCGCGGCGGCCGAGGCGACGGCCGCGAGCGAGAAAGCTGCAGCCGCGCAGGTTGCGCAGGAGCAGAGCGCGGCGACGAAGCTCGCTGCAGACACGGCGGCGGCGGATGCCGCGCGCGCGGCGGCGGCGGCGAACCAGCAGGCGGCCGCGGCCGACGCCGAGCGTCAGGCCCGCGTTGCTGCAGAAACACAGGCACGCCAGGAGGCTGCGGCAGCGGCGACGGCGGCGGCCGAGGCGAAGCGCGCAGGCGACGCGGCGGCGGCGGCGGAGACGGCACGTGCCGCGGCGGCGAGTGCGGCGGCTGCCGACAGTGTAGCCGCCGCTGAGCGGGCCGCGCGTGAAGCGGAAACGGTCGAGGCCGACCTCGTTCGGCAGCGGGCGCACAAGACCGCGATCGACCAAATCGCGCAGGATGCCGCAGCCGCAGCAGCAAAGGCGGCAGCCGAAGCCGAGCGTACGAACGATCCCGCGACGCGCGCCGCCGCCGACAAGGCAGCGCGCGATGCGGCGAAGGCAGCCGAGGACGCTGCACGGCAAGCGGAGCGGGCCGACAAGGCAGCGCGCGACAAGGGCGCGAAAGATGCGGAGAAGGCGGCTGCGGAAGCGGCAGCGCGCGCGGCCAAGGATGCCGAAAAAGCCGCACGCGATGGGGCCGACAAGGCGGCTGCGGATGCGGCGAGGGAGGCGGACAAGGCCGCGAAGGACGCCGAGAAGGCTGCCGAGAGGGCCGCCAAGGCAGCCGAAGATGCCGCGCGGGCAGACGTCGACAAGTCGGCGAAGGAAGCCGAGAAGGCGGCTCGCGACGCGGCATCGGAGAAGGCGACGAAGGAGGCCGAGAAGGCCGCGAAGGAGACCGACAAGGCAGCGCAGGACAAGGCTGCGCGAGACGCGGAGAAGGCCGTCAAGGATGCCGAGAAGGCGGCGGCGAAAGCAGCCGACGATGCCGCGAAGGAGGCCGAGCGCGTTGCCAGGGATGCGCAGAAGGCCGCCGAGGAAGCGGCAAAGGCCTCGAGCAAGGATGCCGAAAAGGCCGCCAAGGACGCCGGCAAACAGGCCGAGGAAGCGGCCAAGAAGCTCGAGGACGCGCTGAAGGACAAAAAGAAGTGAGAGGCGCCGGCGCGGTGCGTCGGCACCCGCCGCGTGTCATCGCGATCAGGCTCGATCGCTTAGACTGACCCGCACGAACGGTCGGGCGTTGCCCGGCGTGCATCGCCCTGGCTGTCGCCGACAATCGATCGCCCCGCCGCGCCGCCGATCGTGGTAGCGGCGGCGGAACGGGGGATCGGCTATTGCCGCGCTGTCGTCATGGCCTGAGCGACAGGCCGCGCAGCGCGCCCTCGCCGCGCCAGTCGGCGAGCAGCGCGTTGAAGGCGTTGATGCCGGGGGCGTAGGTCTGCCCGGCCTGTCCGCCGCTGACGTCGCCTTCGTTGTTGTAATAGCCCGGCGTGCAGCTTTCCAGATAGGCGCGGTTGACGACCGACAGCTTCTTGATCGTCGATACCCAGCCGTCCTGCGCCTCGGGTGTCGGCTCCACCTCGCTGACGCCGCGCGCCTTCGCCTCGGCGATGATATAGGCGATATGCTGCGCCTGATCGTCGAACATCGCGGTCATGTTCACCGACAGGCCGTTCTGCGACACGCCGATGTAGAACCAGTTGGGAAAGCCGTGGCTGGCGAAGCCGTGCAGCGTCTTATACCCGTCGGCCCAGTAATCGTGCAGCTTCTGCCCGCCGCGACCCTTGATGTCGAAGCCGACGCGCCGCTTGAACGAGGTCGTGATCTCGAAGCCTGAGGCGTAGACGATGCAATCGACCTCATATTCGCGACCGTTGGCGACGAGCCCCTTGGGCGTGATCCGCTCGACGCCCTTGCTCTCGCTGACATCGACGAGCTTGACGTTGGGGCGGTTGAAGGTCGGCAGATATTCGTCGTTGAAGGTCGGCCGCTTGCAGAACTGGCGGTACCACGGCTTGAGCTTTTCCGCAGTCTCCTTGTCGGCGACCGTCTCGTCGACGCGCTGGCGGATCGCGTTCATCTTGCGGAAGTCGGCGAGTTCGGCGTGCGCCATCGCGGCTTCGGGGCCGATCGTCTTGGCGTTGCGGACGACGAAGGACTGCACTTCGCGGAAGATCGACGTCCAATTGTCGTTCACCAGATCGTCGTCGAACGGGCGCCCTTCGATGATGTCGGCGAAATTATGCCGGCGCGCGCGCTGCCAGCCGGGCTGAAGTGTCTTTGCCCATTCGGGATCGGTCGGCTTGTTGCTGCGCGTGTCGACCGATGACGGCGTGCGCTGGAACACGTAGAGCTTCTTGGCGTGGCGGCCGAGCGCCGGGATGCACTGAATCGCGGTCGCGCCGGTGCCGATGATCGCCACCGTCTTGTCTTCGAGCTTCCACAGGTTGCCGGTCGTGTCGCCGCCGGTATAGCCGTAATCCCAGCGGCTGGTGTGGAAGCTGTGCCCTTCGAAGCTGTCGATGCCGGGGATACCGGGCAGCTTCGCGCGGCTCGCCGTGCCCAGCGCCGAGACGACGAAGCGCGCGCGCATCGCATCGCCGCGGTTGGTGCGGATGATCCAGCAGCGCTCCGTATCGTCCCACGCGAGTTCCGACACGCGCGTCTGAAACAGGGTGAGATCGTAGAGGCCGTAATGCTTGCCGATCCGCTGGCAGTGTTCGTAGATCTCGGTGACGTAGGAATATTTCTCCTTCGGCAGATAGCCGAGCTCCTCGAGCAGCGGCAGGTAGCAGTAGCTTTCGATGTCGCACTGCGCGCCAGGATAGCGGTTCCAGTACCAGGTGCCGCCGAAGTCGCCGCCGGCCTCGATGATCCGCAGATCGGTGACGCCCTTTTCCTTGAGCCGCGCCGCTGCGAGCATGCCGCTGAACCCGCCGCCGATCACCGCCACTTCGACGAAATCGGTGAGCGGCGCGCGGGTGAAGCCGGGTTCGACGTAGGGATCCTCCTCCGCATAGCGTGCGAAATCGCCCGACAATTCGTGATACTGGCGGTCGGCATCGGTGCGCAGGCGCTTGTCGCGTTCCGCGCGATAGCGCGCGCGCAGCGCCTCCACGTCGAGGTCGTCGGCCGGGGCCAGGCGGTCGCTGCTCGTCATCGTCACTCTCCGCTCAATCGTGCTGTCGTTCGCCGGCGCATCACTCGGCCGCATAGGCGAGGAAATCGGGATCGTAGGCGCGCTCCGGCTCCGCGCGGACGCGCTTGTCGAGCCGGGTCACGTCCTCACCGACCAGGATGCGCCAGCGATCCGCCTTCACCCCGTCGAGGATGATCGTCGCGGCCTTGGCGGCGCTGGTCGGCGCCATCTCCTCGAAGCGCTTGGCGAGCATCGCCTGCGCCTCGTTCAGCGCCGCATCGTCCATCGTCTCGGCACCTGCGACGCCGATCGCGGCAAGGTGGCGGCGCAGCTTCTGGCGGCCGACGTCGGTGAAGCCGGTATCGCCGAGCACGCGGCGCGAGTTGAGGCCGATCGGGGTGCCGATACCGCCCGGCATGACGATCGACGCCTGGATGTGCGGGGCATAGTTGCGCAGATCGGTGATCAGCGCCTCGGTAAAGCCCTTCACCGCGAACTTCGCCGCGCTGTACGCGGTGTGCGATACGCCGGGCATCAGCGCCGCCCAGAAGCCGTTGGCGCTCGACGTGTTGACGATATGCCCCGCGTCCGCGCGCTGGAGCATGGGGAAGAAGGCGCGGCACGTGTAATAGACGCCGAACCAGCAGATCTGGAACACGCGGTCCCATTCGGCGCGATCGTCGAGGACGAAGCTGCCGCCGCCGCCGATCCCGGCGTTGTTGAACAGCAAGTGGATGCGATCGGTGTCGTGCTCGCGCGCGACCTCGGCCGCGAAGCGGATCACCTGTTCCTCTTCGCCCACGTCAGCGATGTGGCTGGTGATGCGCACGCCTTGCGGCACGCCGTCCGCAACGCACAATCGCGTCGTCTCGGCCATCGAATCGGCGAAGAGATCGCACATCGCGACGCTCGCGCCTTGCGCGACGAGCTGGCGGACGAGTTCGCGCCCCATGCCGGTGCCGCCGCCCGTCACCACCGCCAGCCTGCCGCCGAAGTCCTGCATCATCCCGCTCCTCGATCGCATGTCGCGTCTGACGAGCGGCGCCGCGTGTGCCGCACCGGCGGCGACACCGTCAGCAGGCGATCGCAACCTCACGGCCAAGCGATCGCAGACATCCCCTCATCCCTGCGCCGCAATCTATAACGCGTTTCAACTAAGTCAAATCGCTTATTAGCTCGTGTGCGGCTGTAGGAGGCTGGTTTCGAGGGGTTAGGTTCCGGCGGCGGCGGCCGGGCGCGACCGCATCTCGCCCGCCCAGCGGACGAGGTTCGCGCACTCGTCGGGTAGCGCGAACTTGATCATGCGCGCGAAATCGATCGCGGTGAAGGCGACGATATCGGCCATCGTCACGCGCTCGGCGGCAATGAAGGCGCTTTCGCCCAGCCGCCGATCGAAGAAGCGTAACGCGCGCGTTGCCGCGCCGACATTGGCCTCGGCGATCGCAGGGACCTGAGTATCGAGCGCGGCGAGCGCGGGGTGCGTGTGGCGCACCGCCATCATCAGCGGGTTGGCGAGCAGCAACTCGGTGCGGCGCGTCCACATCTCGATCACCGCGACCTCGCGCGCGTCGCGGCCGAACATATTGGGTTCGGGAAAGACGCTCTCGAGATAGCGGCAGATCGCGATCGATTCGGTGATCGTCGTGCCGTCGTCGAGCTCAAGCGCGGGCACGTTTGCAAGCCCCACGCGCGCGACATAGTCGGGCGTCTTATGTTCGCCCTTGAACACGTCGACCGAGACGATCTCGATCTCGGCCTGCTTCTCCGCCAGGAACCAGCGGACACGGCGCGGATTGGGCGCGCGCGGGCTGTCGAACAGTCTCACTGCGCCGCCCCGATCTTGTCCTGCGTCTTGGTATCGAAGTCGGCTGCGTCGTGGCGCTCGTGGAGCTGGCTCGCGGGGTCGCCCATCACGCGGTTCACCATCCGCCCGCGCTTCACCGCCGGCCGCTCGGCGATCTGATCGGTCCAGCGCTGGACGTTCTTATATTCCTCCACCTGAAGGAAGGTGCCCGCCTCGTAGACCAGCCCCTTAACGAGCGCGCCGTACCACGGCCACACCGCCATGTCGGCGATCGTATAGTCGCTGCCGCCGAGATATTCGCTCTCGCCCAGCCGCCGATCGAGCACGTCGAGCTGCCGCTTCACCTCCATCGCGAAACGATCGATCGCATATTCGATCTTGAACGGGGCATAGGCGTAGAAATGGCCGAACCCGCCGCCGAGATACGGCGCGCTGCCCATCTGCCAGAACAGCCACGACAGGCATTCCGCGCGCGCCGCCGGATCGGTGGGTACGAACGCGCCAAACTTCTCCGCGAGATAGAGCAGGATCGCGCCTGATTCGAACACGCGCACCGGCGCGGGGCCGCTGCGATCGAGCAGCGCGGGGATCTTCGAGTTTGGATTGACGTCGACGAAGCCGCTCGAGAACTGATCGCCCTCATTGATGCGGATCAGCCACGCGTCATATTCGGCGCCGCTGTATCCTGCGGCGAGCAGCTCCTCGAGCAGGACGGTCACCTTCACGCCGTTGGGCGTCGCGAGCGAGTAGAGCTGCAGCGGATGCTTGCCGACGGGCAGATCCTTGTCGTGCGTCGGCCCCGCGATCGGACGGTTGATCGCGGCGAAGCGCCCACCGCTCTCCTTGTTCCAGGACCACACGGTCGGCGGGGTGTAGCTCGGTTCGGTCATGATCTGGCTCTCCTTGGCCGCGGTGATAGACGCGCCGCAGGGAACGACCAAGTCGGATGGCCGGCGGGTGCGGACAAGCTGTCCGCGCGCTCACCTGCGTTGATCGACCAGCATCGGCGATATCTAACGGCCTTGCGGTTGCGCTTGATCATCGCCGGGGCTTTGGCTCGCGTGATCGACGCGATCAGCGGCGCGAGCGACCGGCCGAGCCGACGTTCAGCCCACCGCGCAGATCGGACGATGGCCGCGCCTAGCCGCTGATCCGCGCGGTGGCGACCGCATTATAGAACAGCTTGTCGAGCGCGGCCGAGATGTCCTGGTTGGTCGTCACCTTAGTGTAGAGGCCTTCGGAGGCGCACGCCTGGAGCGCCGGCTCGATCGTGTGGAGATGCGGAGCGACGTTCGTCTGCGACCAGGGATCGTCGGTCAGCGCCTGGGCGAGATATTCGGTGTAGAGGATCGCGATGCGGATGCGGCGGTTCTTGATCGCGGTGCACCGCGTCGCGTCGAAGGCGATTTCGGGCACATTATTTACGCGATATTCGTCCTTCATCCCGTCGGTGATGATGAACAGCACGCCCTGCGGGGCAGCCCCGTTCAGTCCGGTTCCGGGGTTGCTCATCGCGGCGTTGGCGCGATCGGTCGCGTCGTCGCTCGCGCTGTCGCGATCGTTGAAGCCGACTTCGGTCGCCGCGCATGCCTCCGTCGGGCATCCGTTGCGGTAGAATAGCGATGGCGTCATGTTGACCGTCTTGGTCGCCGCCGTGTCGAGATCCGACGTCATCGGCTGCAATGTCGTATAGCCGCCTGCGCCGCGGAAGGTGGCGATCGCCATACGGTAGCGCGCACCATTCTTGCTCGACACCGATTTCGCACTGGTGGCGAGGCGGGAGATCGCCGTGCCCGCCTCGTCGATGCGCAGCTTGAGATTGTACGATTTCGCGACGCCGTAGAGATCGGTCATGTTGCCGTTCGCGTCGCGCCCCTTAGTGCTGTCGTTGACCGAATGGCAGGCGAACTGGCAGTTTTTTGGGTTGCTTTGTCCGACGAGCTGCAGGCCTTCCGACGTTACCGGCAGTGCCATCGAGCCCGAGACGTCGGCGAGCATGTAGAAATCGATGTTCGGCGCGGTCGCGTTGGTGGTGACCGACGTGCCGCCGATGTCGAGCGTGTTGACGCCGAGGATCTTGGCGAAGGTGTTGCGCGACGTGCCGCGATAGGTGACGGTTGCGGTGCGGCGCCCGCTCGCGTCGGTCGGCGCGGTGACGGTGATCGCGGTAATCGTCACGCCGGCCGCGGCGAGGATCGGTGACGACTGCACCTGGAACATCTGCTGCGCATAGCCCGCGGCGGCGGCATCCGGCTGGGTCAGGATCAACTTGCTGACCGCGACGAGCGCTGCCGCATCGGCGACCGCGTTGAGCTTCGTCTGCGATTTCATCGCGCGCGCGTAATCCACGCCCATGCCGATGGTGAAGCACAGCGGGATGACGGTGAAGGCAAAGATCATCAGCGTCGCGCCGCGCCGATCGCGTCGGAGCCGACGCCAGAGCCGAAGGGTCATGTCAGCAATCCCCGCAGTCGATCTTCGCGCTGTTGCGCGGCAGCATGTAGAGGCTGTCCGCCAACCGGACGACGGCGAGGTCACCGAAGAAAACGGGCGGCGTGTACCCGTAGGTGACTTCGGACAGCAGGAAATAGGTGCCGGGAATGCGCATCTGCACCGGGATCGTCATCTGCGTGCCCTTCGCCAACGGCAGGCCGCCGCGCGCACGGCTCCACTGGACGGTGGTCCGGTTGGCCGCATCAGTCATCACTTGCGTGACGCGCATCGTCGCGGGGCCGGCGGGGTAGGGGGCGAGCACCTGCGTGCTCGCGCCAAGCACGCCGTCGACCGCCGCCGCCGTCGTATCGCCTGTCAGGTTCTGCGCGACGAGATCGGCAAGCGCGCGTGTCGCGATCGTCACCTTGCGATTGCAGGCGATCGCATCCTGCAATTGGAGCGTCCCGTAATAAAGAGTGAGCGCGACCGGCAGCACAAGCGCGAATTCGACCAGCGCTGTGCCCGATCGTTCGGCGCGCAGCCGGCACAATGCGGCGATCATTGATACGCCTCCGATTTTCCGACCGACGTTGCCACCAGCAGGCGAGAGCGCTTGCCCCGGTTGGCCAGCAGCACCAGCGGATCCGCCTCGATCGGCCAGGGATACATCAGGCGCACGAGAACAATGGCGCCCCCTGAGCCCAGATCGTAGGCGAAATTGTTCGTGACCTTTCCGGTCGAATCGTACGTCAGCGTCGGCACCGCACTGTCGATCGTCCCCCAAGTCGCGGCGCTCTTCACCTCGACCAGCAGGTTCGCGCATTTGAGGAATGTCG
This sequence comes from Sphingomonas sp. NBWT7, assembly GCF_014217605.1. Classification (NCBI taxonomy): domain Bacteria; kingdom Pseudomonadati; phylum Pseudomonadota; class Alphaproteobacteria; order Sphingomonadales; family Sphingomonadaceae; genus Sphingomonas; species Sphingomonas sp. NBWT7. Next base: position 2,932,597 of record NZ_CP043639.1, read on the forward strand.
GCAGTGCCGCGCACGCGGCCTTCCGATAGCGCTCGGCGAGTTCGGCGTCGGTCATGCCAAGCGTCCGTCCGGTAGCGTCGGCGAGCTGTGCTTTGCCGGTGATGACGCTTCGCGCCGAAGCCTCCACGCCGGTCTCGAGCGCCTCCGCGGCGAAATAGACGAGGCTGGTCTGCAAGATCGCCAGCATCAGCGCGATGAACGGGATCGCGACGAACGCGAATTCGACGATCACGGCGCCGCGTCGGTCGCGAAACAGGTGCAGCGCGCGCTGGGCGAAAAGGCGATGAAAAAGGTTCATTCCGGCTCGATCGTCGCCACCAATGCCGGTCAACCGTTAAGATTCGGCCAACTGACGATCAAAAGGCGGGAAGCGAGCGGAAAGGAATCAACCAGGTTGGACTGGTATGTTTGACAGCGTCGCATAGTGCAAAGCTATTGCTATGATGGAACGTCGATGCGCTTTTTCCGGTTAGCGCAGAACTTTGCGTACAGATCGATTGAATTGGTGGAGGGCAAACTTCGTTTTTTCTGATCGTGCGTACCAGCATCGCGTTGTCGCGTTGGCATCGTCCTGTGCGGCAAGTAGTTGGCGCGACATCGAGTAGCGGAACATTAATCGGATTGCGACGTTCGGCCGTTAGGCCGGCGCTTCGGGGCATGCCCACCTCTCGCGCGGGACATAGATGACCGATACGACGACCGAAACGCCGCCGGGCGGGCCGCCGCCCCATCTACCCGGCCATGCCAATCACGACATGACCGACGACAGCAACAGCATCTTCTTTGCCGCGGTGAAGACGACGCGGATGCCGATGATCGTCACCGATCCAAACCAGCCGGACAATCCGATCGTCTTCGCCAACCCGGCGTTCGTCAACATGACGGGTTATGACTGGGACGAACTGGTCGGGCGCAATTGCCGGTTGCTCCAGGGCCCCGATACCGATCGCGAGACGGTGGCGGAGGTGCGCCGCGCTGTCCAGCGCCGGCAGGAAACGTCGGTCGAAATCCTCAATTACAAGAAGAACGGCGCGGCGTTCTGGAACGCGCTATTCATCTCGCCGGTATTCGATTCGGACAATCGGCTGATCTATTTCTTCGCCTCCCAGCTCGACGTGACACGGCGTCGCGATGCGGAGGAAGGCCTGCGGCAGGCGCAGAAGATGGAGGCGGTCGGCCAACTGACCGGCGGGGTGGCGCACGACTTCAACAATCTGCTGACGGTGATCCAGGGCTTCGGCGACGTGCTGAAACATCAGATCGAAAGCGACGGCGATTTCGATCGTCGAAGGGCGGCGCGGTCGATCAACGCGGTGCTGCAGGCGGCGGAACGCGGCGCAACGCTGACGCAGCAGCTGCTCGCCTTTTCCCGCCGGCAGAAGCTGCAGGGGCGCGTGATCAATATCGTCGACCTGATCGACGAGCTGCAGCCGCTGATCGAGCGGACCGCGGGCGGGCTCGTCAAGGTGGAGATCACGCATCAGGAGACGACCTGCAACGCGCGGATCGATCCGACGCAGGCGGAACTCGCGATCATCAATATCCTCCTCAACGCGCGCGATGCGATGCCCAACGGCGGCAGGATCCTGATCGACGTGCGCAATCGATCGATCGACGTGGCCGACAAGGGCTTCGGCGAGATCGAGGCGGGCAATTACGTATCGGTGACGATCACCGACGAGGGCGTCGGCATGTCGCCGGACGTGCTGAAGCGCGTGACCGAGCCGTTTTTCACCACCAAAGATCAGGGCAAGGGCACGGGCCTCGGCCTTTCCATGGTGTACGGGTTCGTCAAGCAATCGGGCGGGTCGCTCGAACTCCAGTCGGAAGAAGGTAACGGCACCACGGTACGCATGCTGTTTCCGTGCGAGACGGCACAGGTCGATCCGGTCCACGAGCGCGTCCAGCGCTCGCTGGCCGACAAGCGCGGCAGCGAAACGGTGCTGATCGTCGAGGATCAGATCGATGTCGGAGACTATGCCGAAACCGTGCTTGCCGAATTCGGCTACACCGTGCTGCGCGCGGAGAACGCGAACGAGGCGCTGGCGCTGCTCGACGGCGCAGGCCAGATCGATCTGCTGTTCAGTGATCTGATCATGCCCGGCGGCATGAACGGCGTGATGCTGGCACGCGAGGTGAAGCGGCGTCGCCCCAAGATGCGCGTGCTGCTGACCACCGGTTACGCCGAATCCTCGATCGAGCGGGTGGATGCGCGCGGGGCGGAATTCGAGCTGATCCAGAAGCCCTACAAGCGCAGCGAGCTCGCCACCAAGGTGCGGCAGGTGATCGAAGGCCCGACCGGGATCGGAACGCACGGCGGGTAATGCGGGGCGTTGCACCCCCGATTGCCGCCGCGACCAACATGGATTAGAGTGTTCCCGCTTTGGACCGCCAACCGCTTGCTCCCACGCCCGTAGAGCCGTTCGAACCGTCGCCTGAAACCGGTGCGGCGATTGCGGCATTCGCTGCCGGCCTCGACAGCGGCGATCCGATGCAGATCGGCTTCGTGATGACGCCCGTCGCGATGGTCGTCGTCGATCCGACGCTGCCCGATAGCCCGCTGATCTTCGTCAATCGCGCGTTCGAGCGGTTGACCGGATTTCCCGCCAGTGAGGTTCTCGGGCGCAACTGCCGCTTCATGCAGGGACCGCTGACCAATCCCGACGATGTCGCGCGGCTGAAGGACGCCATTGCGCGGCGCGAGCCGATCGAGCTCGATTTGCTGAACCATCGGCGGGACGGTACGCCGTTCTGGAACCGGCTGATGGTCGCGCCGGTGTTTCGCGACGACGGATCCTTGCGCTATTTCGTCGCCTCGCAGATCGACGTCACGATCGAGCGGCACCGTGTGCACAAGCTCGAGCAGGATCGCGAGGCGCTCGCCGACGAGGTGGCGCAGCGCGACGCCGATCTCGCGGCGCACAACGCCCGGCTGCGGCTGGCACTGAAGGCCGGCGCGCTCGGCACCTGGACGCTCGATCTGCCCGAGCAGGTGCTGACGGCGTCGTCGGGGTGCAAGCGCGTGTTCGGCCGGCCGCTGGCAGCGCCGTTCACCTACGACGACCTGCTGACGGCGATCCACCCCGACGACCTTCCGGCAATGCAGGCGGCGGTGCGTCGGACGATCGAGCATGGCGCGCCGTACGAGATCGAATATCGCATCCTGACACCGGGGGGAGAGCAGCGCTGGGTGCTGGTGCAGGGCGAACTGCAGTATCGCGCCGACGGAACGCCGCTATCGATGGCGGGCTTCTCGACCGACATCTCCCAGCGCAAGTTCGCCGAGGAGCATCGCGCGGTGCTGGCGCGCGAGCTGACGCATCGCGTCAAGAATACGCTCGCCACCGTCAACGCGGTGGTCAGCCAGACCCTGCGCGACGCCGCGTCGATCGAGGATGCGGCGGCGACGATATCCGGGCGTATCGCGAGCCTCGGCGCGGCGCAGGAGCTGCTGATCCAGGACGAGGTGGAGGGGGCGGCGATCGGCGACATCGTCGAGAAGGCGCTGCTGCCGTTTCGCGACCGCGACGGCGCGCGTTTCGCGATCGACGGGCCAGCGGTTCGCCTGTCGCCGGAGATCACGCTCGCGCTCGCGATGGCGCTGCACGAACTGGCGACCAACGCGGTCAAATACGGTGCGCTGTCCGTACCGGAGGGGCGGGTTGCGATCGAATGGTCGATCCGGCGCAAGGAAGGCGGGCGGCGCCTGTTCCTTTGCTGGGGCGAGCACGACGGACCACCGGTTACACCGCCAACCCGCACCGGTTTCGGCACGCGTATGATCGAGCGCGTGCTACGCAAGCACGTGCGGGGCGGCGCGGCGATCCAATATCTCGAAAGCGGCGTGCGCTTCGAGATCGAGGCGCCGGTCTGACTCTATCGGTCCGGTGACGCCGCGTCTGTCAGCAGCCCGGCGTGACGTGCGGTCACTCTACAGGCACTTCGCACCGGATACCGCGTGAATGGATCGCGATCCTATGCGTATCGGCAAGTTGGTAGATTACTGCCCCCCGGCCGGATGATCGCGCCCAGGTGACGATCGATGGGCGCAGGCGTACAGGGCGCCATGCGTTTAGCGACACGAATCCGGGCTTTCCTTGCCGAGGAGGATTGGCAGTTCGCGCCGCACGAGCTGCCGACGATGCCCGGATCGCCGGGTTCGCCCGCGCACCCGTGGCGCCGGCGCATCGCCTACGCGCTGGTTGCCGTACTCGTCGGCCTCACCGGCGGTTTCGGTAACGCGCTGATTGCGGCCAATACGACGACGCTCGGCGGCGCGTTAGGGCTCGATCCCGCGCAGGTCGCGTGGCTGCCCACGGTTTATGTGATGACCAACGTCAGCATTAACCTGCTGCTGATCAAATTCCGCCAGCAATTCGGTTTGCGGCCGTTCGCGATCGTCTTCCTGGTGCTCTACGTCGGCTTCACTTTCGCGCATCTGTTCGTGCGTGATTTCGGCTCGGCGATCCTTGTACGTGCGGCGAGCGGGATGGCGGGGGCGCCGCTATCCAGCCTCGCGCTCTATTACCTTATGCAGGCGTTTCCGGCGGAATGGCGGCTGCGCGCAGTGGTCGTCGGGATCGGCATTCCGCAATGCGCGACGCCGCTTGCCCGGCTGTTTTCGCCCGAGCTTCTGGCGATGAGCCAGTGGCGCACGCTCTACCTGTTCGAACTCGGCCTCGCCGCGCTCAGCCTCGCCGCGGTGCTCGCCTTCCGCCTGCCGCCGACGGTGCGGATCAAGGCGTTCGAAAAGCTCGATTTCGTGACTTTCCCGCTGTTCGCGATCGCAATGGCCCTCTTCGCGGCGGTGCTCGGGCTCGGCCGGATCGTTTGGTGGACCGAAGCACCGTGGATCGGATGGGCATTGCTCGCGGCGATCCCGATGCTCGTCACCGCGCTCGTCATCGAACATGGCCGCACCAACCCGCTGCTCAACACGCGCTGGCTGGCGAGCGCCGACATCGTGCGTTTCGCGATCGTGACGATCATGGCGCGCATCGTCCTGTCGGAGCAGACGTACGGCGCGGTCGGGCTGCTGACCGTGCTGGGGCAGAATAACGACCAGCTCATCGCTTTCTTCCTGATCATCTTCGCCGCGACCGTTGCGGGGGTGGCGGCTAGCGCGGCGACGATCGATCCGCAGCGGTTGACGCAGCCCGTGATGCTGGCGATCGGCCTCGTCGCGGTGGCGGCCTATGCCGATTCGCACGCGACGAGCCTGACGCGCGCGCCGCAGCTCTACGTCACGCAGGCGCTGATCGCCTTTTCGGCCGCCTTCTTCCTTGGCCCTGCGTTGTTGTTCGGCATGACGCGCGCGCTGGCGGCGGGCAGCGGGCACATCATCAGTTTCATCGCGCTGTTCGGCATCGTCAATTCGATCGGCGGGTTGGGCGGGGCGGCACTGCTCGGCACGTATCAGGTGATGCGCGAGAAGGCGCACAGCGCTGCGATCGTCGAGGCGGTGGCGCCGACCGATCCGCTGGTGCAGGCGCGACTGGCGGCAGGGTCCGCAGGGATCGCGCGTGTCGTCGGCGATCCGGCGCTGGCGCGCGCCGAAGGCGGCGTGCTGTTGTCGCAGAGCGCGACGCGCGAGGCGAACATCCTTGCCTATAACGACGTGTTCCGGCTGATCGCATTGCTCGCCGGGCTGACCTTCGCCTATCTCGCCTTTCTTCTGATACGCCGCCGCGTCCGCGCGCGGCGCGAGGCCCTTGCATGACCGACGCCCGTTCACCCGTTCCCGCCACTCCCGCCACCGACGAGAAGATCGCGGAGGATGCCGCCGCGGTGACAGCCCAGCCGGCGGGGTCGGGCTGGTCGCCACCGGTGGTGTCGCGTCGCGCGGCGCTCGTCATCGCGCTGCTGGCGCTCGGCGGGATGCTGGCGGTGCTCGCCGCGTGGCGCATCTGGCCGTTCACCGTCGCGCGCGAATCGACCGACAACGCCTATGTCCGCGGCCGCGTGACCGTGGTCGCGCCGCAAGTGTCGGGTTACGTCACCCAGGTCGCGGTGGCCGATTTCGCCAGCGTCCGGCGCGGCGAGCCGCTGGTGCAGATCGACCAGCGGATCTACGCGCAGCGCGTCGCGCAGGCCGAGGCTGCGCTCGCTGCGCAGCAGGCGACGCTCGCCAACAATCGCCAGCAGGCGGCGAGCCGCGCGGCGAGCGTGCAGGCGCAGGACGCGGCGGTGCAGAACGCCGCGGCGCAGTTGATGCGCGCACGCGCCGACATGAACCGCGTCAACGACCTCGTCACCGACGGGTCGGTATCGCTGCGCGAGCGCGACCAGACGCTTGCCGCGCTGCGCCAGGCCGAGGCGGGCGTCGCGCAGGCGGAGGCGGCACGCGAGATCGCGCGGCAGGAGGTGCGCACCGTGGCGGTCGGGCGCGGCGGGCAGCAGGCCGGCGTGCAGGGCGCCGAGGCGGCACTGCGGCTGGCGCGGATCGACCTTGCCAACACCGTGATCCGCGCGCCGGAGGCGGGGCGGCTGAGCGAGGTGGGCGTGCGCGTCGGGCAATATGTGACGGCGGGATCGCAGCTGATGTTCCTCGTTCCCGCCGACGTGTGGGTGATCGCCAACTTCAAGGAGGCGCAGACCGCGAACGTCGCGGTAGGCCAGCGTGCGAGCTTCACCGTCGACGGGCTCGCCGATGCGCGGCTCACCGGGCGGGTCGAGCGCATCTCGCCCGCCGCGGGCAGCGAGTTCGCGGTACTGAAATCGGACAATGCGACGGGCAATTTCACCAAGGTGCCGCAGCGCATCGCGGTGCGGATCCGGATCGATCCCGGCCAGCCGCTCGCCGCGCGGTTGCGCCCCGGCATGTCGGTGCAGGCGCGCGTCGAGACCGCGGCGGGGGCGGCCATCCGGTGAGGGTGCGCGCGCTCCTCCTCCCCGCAATGCTGGCAGGCTGCACGCTGCCAGGCCCACGCGCGGACGCGCCACCCGGCGCCGCCGTCACGCCGCCGGCGGGATGGCGCACGCCGTTGAACCCCGGCGGCCCGATCCGGGCCGATTGGTGGGAGGCGTTCGGCGATCCCGTGCTCGCCAGCCTCGTCACCCGCGCGCTCGCCGCCAACGTCGACATCCAGATCGCGGCGGCGCGGGTGGAGGAAGCGCGCGCGGCGGAGGCGCTGTCGCGTGCCAACTTGCTGCCGCAGATCGGCGGCACGGTGGCGGAGACGCAGGGGCAGACGCTGAGCCCGTTCGGCACGCCGAGCCGCGCGATCGGTGCGCAGCCGGGGATCACCGCGAGTTACGACCTCGACCTGTTCGGCCGGCTGCGGTTCGCCCGCGCGGCGGCGCGCGCACAGCTGCTGGCCAGCGAGGGGGCGCGTGACACCGTCCGGCTCGCTACCGCCGCCGCGGTTGCCACCGGGTACGTCACGCTACGCGCGCTCGATCAGCGGCTGGCGATCGCCCGCGCGACGCTGGCGGCACGGGCGGAAGCGCAGCGGATCGCGCGTCGGCGCTACGAGACGGGCTATTCCTCGCGGCTCGAATATCGCCAGGCGCAGGCCGAATATGCCGCAACCGCGCAGCTCGTCCCCGCCGCGGCACTGGCCATCGGCCGGCAGGAGAATGCGCTGTCGCTGCTGCTCGGCGACAATCCGGGGCCGGTTCCGCGCGGGCTGTCGCTCGACGCGATCCGGCTGCCGCCGATCCCGGACAGTCTGCCCGCCGATCTGCTGCGGCGGCGCCCCGATCTGTTCCAGGCGGAACAGACGCTGGTCGCCGCCGATCGCAGCCTCGACAGCCAGCGGGCCGCGATGTTGCCCAATCTAGCACTCACCGGTTCCGCCGGGCTTGTCCTGTCGACCGCGCTGGCAAATCCGATCGGCGTCTTCACGCTCGGCGCGAGCGTCCTCGCGCCGCTGTTCGACGGCGGGCGGCTGGCGGCGCAGGAAGATGCCGCGACGGCGCGGCGCGATCAGGCGGCGTTCGGCTATCGCCGCGCCGCGCTACAGGCGTTCCGCGAAGTCGACGATGCGCTCGACGGGGTGCGCCGCACGGGCGAGCAGGCCGAGGACCTCGCGCAGCAGACCGCGGCGGCGCAGGGAGCGCTGCAGAACGCCTCCAACCGCTATCGTGCGGGCTATTCCGCCTATATCGAGCAGCTCGACGCGCAGCGCAGCCTGCTGACCGCGGAACTGTCACTGGTGCAGGCGCGAAGCGATCGGTTGGCGAGCTACGTCGCCTTGTACCAGGCGATGGGGGGCGGCTGGTCCGCAGACGATGTGCGCGGCACCACGCGCTGACGCGCAGATCCCGCGCGGAATAACGCGACGATGCCGGATGCGATGATCGTTCGTTGGATGGCACGATCCCATTTGATGTAGCCCGACCGCACGTCGGCCATTCTGGAATTGCAGGAGCGTTCGACCATGACGTCTAGCGGTGCGCCCATCGACGAGATCGGCACGTTGATCCGGGACGGCGGCGGCTTTTTTCTGCGGCGCGACGGGGGCGGGTGCTACGCGCTCGAGCTGCATCGCACGCCGGTCGATCTGGTGGAAAAGCGTGTGCGGCTGCGCGGCACACTGGTCGGCGCGGATCGCGTCGACGTGGAAGGCGTCGCGCCGGCGTGACGCCGTCACGCGCCTGCCAGCGTCCGTATGGCGGGCACGTCGTGCACGAAGACGCCTGGCGCGGTGTGCGACACGAGTGTCTCGATCGCTGCCGCGACCAGCGGGGCACGAAGCGGCGCGTAACGGCGAAGCGGACCGATCAGCAACGGGTCGATCAGCGTCGCGACGCGTTGCGCGATCGCCTCTGCCGGGCGCCGATCGGCACGTGGCCCGAGCAGCAGGCTCGGGCGTAAGATATCGACGCGATCGTAACCGATCGCCCGGATCGCCGCCTCGGCCTCGCCCTTGACCGACAGGTACAGGCCACGCCCGCCGGCCCCGACCGAGCTTACCAAGATGAAATGGCGCGCGCCGGCGCGGCGGGCTAGCCGCGCGAAGGCGACGACGAAATCATGATCGACGCGTCGGAAGCGTGCCGGCGATCCGGCCGCGCGTAACGTCGTGCCGAGGCACGAGATGCCGACGTCAGCCACGGCGACCGGGATCGTCGCCGGATCGTCAACGAGACGCTCGAAAGCGATCGGACGCTCACACACGCGCGTCGCTGACCGCACCAGACTGTCGAGCCGGACATCGTCGTGGCGCAGCAACCGCGTGGTTACCAATCCACCGACCAACCCGGTGCCGCCGACCATAAGGATATTCGTCATGCAGCGCAGGCTAGCGCCCGGCGACTGCTTGTCGACCTTCACCCGTCGCGCACCCCGCTTGCCAATGCGGCGGCGAACGAGCCGCTACGATACGGGCGGCTTCGGCGGCGAACGCCGGTCCTCCGGTTGGAGTTCCCGGCGTTCCTCACGACTGCCGGGCATCGCGCGATATCCACCTTGCCGGTGCGGACGATCGCGGTGCCTCAACACGTCACGCAGCGCATCGACGCTGCCCGGCCGTCATTGTTGCCTTGGTTCGGCGTAGGTTCCGACTAGGTCGCCAGTCGTCACGACATGGCCGGCGGCGGCGGCGAGCAGCTGGTCGCGGGTCGCGCCGGGTGGCAGGTCGAGCTGCCGGTCGAGTGCGAGCACTTGGAAATGGTAGCGGTGCGGGCGGTCTCCCTTGGGCGGCCGCGGGCCGTACCAGCCGACCGTGCCGCGCGATGTCGCGCCCTGCATCACGCCTTCCAGCGCCCCGCCGTTCAGCCGGTCGCGCTCCTGCAAACCGGCGGGCAGGCTGGTCGTCGTCGCGGGAAGGTTCCACGCGACCCAGTGGATGACCGGTTTTGCCGATCCGTCGGGATCCTCGACGACGATCGCGTAGGAAGCCGCGCCGGGTACCGCGGTCCAGCGCAGCGCGGGAGAAATGCCGAGGCCGTACTCGCTCTGCTCGCGCGGGATGGCGCCATTGGGCCCGAAGCCGTCGGCGCTGACGGTCAGCCGGGCGCTGCCGGTCGCGCGCGCTTCGGGCCGGGCGAGCGCGAGCGGCACGTTGGTGCCGCGCGCCGCCTGCTCGAGCATCGGTCCGGCGGGCGGGTTCATCGCCGCGGCCTGCCCCGTCGCGCCGTCGTAGGTGATGCGGTAGATGATCCCGTTGGCGTCGTCGGACAGCAGGATCGATCCGTCGGCCATCACCGCGACGCCGCACGGGCGGCCATAGTGGCTGTTGCCGTCGCGGCTCATGAAGCCGGTGACGAACGGCTCGATCCGCGTTGCCTGACCGCTGGCATCGAAGCGGACCCGCGCGAGTTCGTAGCCGGAGGCGGGCTTGCGGTTCCAGCTTCCCCGCAGCGCGACGAAGGCGTCGCCGCCCGCATCGGGGCCGAAGCCGCCGCCGGGGTGGAAGGCCATTTGCATGCCGGCGGAATGCGCGACGTGGGTGAGCACCGGATTGGTCGAGGCAGCGGCCCATTTCGCGCCGGTGATGCCGCCGGGCGGCTCGTCCTGCGGGTTGAGCTTTCCGTCCTCGAACACATAGGGCCAGCCGTAGCGCTTGCCCGCTTCGAGCCGGTTGACCTCCTCGCGCTGGAGATCGTTGCCGAGCCAGTCGATCCCCTGATCCCACCCCCACAGCTCGCCGGTGCGCGGGTGCCAGCCGAAGCCGATCGTGTTGCGCAATCCCGACGCCCAGATGCGGCGCGACTTGCCGTCGAGGCTGGCGCGGATCAGCGTCGCATTCTCCTGGCTCGATTCGTCGCACGCGTTGCACGTCGAGCCGGCGCTGATGTACAGCATCTTGTCCGGCCCCACTGCCAGCGTGCGGTTGAGGTGCTGGCCGCCGTCGGGCAGATCGTCGATCAGCGTCTCGACCGCGCCGATGCTGCCGTCGGGGCGCAGTGGGGCGCGGAACACTTCGCGCACCGTCATGAAATAGAGCATGCCGTCGTGGATCGTCAGACCGTGGAGGCCGGGCCGATTGACGATGACGGTGGGTGGGCCGTCGGCGCGCCCGTCGCGGTTCGCGTCGACCAGGCGGATGATGTCCGCTTCCGACCGCCGGCTGACGTAGACCGACCCGTCGGGCGCGACGGCCATGATCCGTGTGTTGCCTAGCCCGCTCCCCCATACGCTGGCGCGATAGCCGCGCGGCAGCTTCAGCGTGGACGCAAAGTCGGGACCGGGCTTCTGCGGGGTAAGCTCGTGGAAGAACGCCTCCACCTTGCGTTTATCGTTATCCTCCGGGCTGCTCTGCGCGAGCGCGGGGGCGGCGCCCAGCAGGAGCGTCGATACGAGCAGGGCAGCCTTCATCTATGGTATCCCGTTGTTCACTACGGGGAATGCACAACCCGTCATCGCGCTCCCGCGATCGGGCTGACCGAAGGAATATTGTTGCGGACCGGCCGGCGGGTGCCGCGTCGTCACCTGACGGCTTGGCTGGCATCCGGCCGGCGAAAGCCGTAGCGTCGCGGCGACAAGCCCGTCCGGCAGGGATCGGCAATGGAGAGCGATGCCGTGGAAAACATGCGGGGAAAGACTGCCTTTATCACCGGCGGCGCGAGCGGACTGGGATTCGCGATGGCCGAGGCCTTTGGCGGCGAAGGCATGAACATCATGATCGCCGATATCGAGGGCGAGGCCGCCCGTACCAAGGTGGAGGAGCTGCGTGCCCGCCAGATCCGCGCCGAATGGGTTGAGGTCGACGTCACCAGCCGCGACTCGGTGCGCAGGGGGGCGCTCGAGACGGTGGCCAAGTTCGGCAAGGTGCATCTCGTCGCCAACAACGCAGGGATCGGCGCGGGCGGTCCGCTGGGCAGCGTGCCGGAAGGCGACTGGGACTGGGTGCTCGACGTCAACCTGAAGGGCGTCGTCTACGGCGTCGAGGTTTTCGCGCCGCTAATGGAAAGCCATGGCGAGGGTGGCCATTTCGTCAACACCGCGTCGATGGCGGGGCTGATCAGCCCGGCGGGGATGGAGCCGTATTGCGCGAGCAAGTTCGCCGTGGTGGCGATGAGCGAGGGGTGGCGCCAGCAATTGGCCCCGCGGAACATCGGCGTCTCGATCCTGTGCCCCGGCCTCGTCAGCACCAACATCTATGCCGGCCGGCGCAACCGCCAGAATGCGGTCTACGGCGAAGGCGGCAAGGATTTCGGCGAGGCGGAGATCGACCAGCGGCGCGCATGGATGGCCGGCGGCATCGATCCGCGCGTCGTCGGGCAACGCGTCGTCGAGGCGGTGCGGGACAACGACCTCTATGTGCTGACGCACGTCGAATACGAGGCGACCGTGCGCGAGCGCTTCGAGCGGATCATGGCCGGGTTCGACAAATCGAAACATAGCCCGGCGCTCGGCGCGCTGCCGGCGGAGCGGCGTCTCGACGTGGTGCAGATCGAAGTCTGACGACTTGCTTGCCGCGCACGGGGCGCCGCTGCGGCAATCCGACGAAGTGCCTGACGGTGAGGGGCGAGCTGAAGCCGCAGCCGCAATGCGCCCCCGGGCACCGGGTCTATTCGATGCCGGGCGCGATGCGGGCCTTAGAGCATTCTTCGCTGGCAGTTGGCCGATGCGCGGCTTGGGGCGACCTGATCCACCAAGCCGCGGTCGGTGATGCCGTACCAGGCGCCTTGCCGATCATCGGGCAGAGCGCTTCAGCAGCGATCATGCGGACTTAGGAACGTCGCATCGCATTTATTCGTACGTGATCGAACCTATATAAGGCGGGCAGCCGCGCCGCTCGCGACCCGGACGCTTCCCCTTACCCGGCGGGCGGCGGCAAAGGCGGCACGTCGCAAGCTGGTGCGGCTGTGCAGCGTCCATGCTAAGGCGCGGGCGCGCACGACGGCGGCAGCGGCCGCACCCAAGGTGCCGAGGACAACGATGAGTTGGTATGAGAAGGTGTTGCTGGTCGTCGCCATGGTGCTGTTCATGGAGGGGTTCGCCTGGGCGACGCACAAATACGTCATGCACGGATGGGGCTGGGGCTGGCACCGCTCACACCATGAGCCGCATGACAGCGCGCTAGAACGCAACGATCTTTATGCGGTGACGTTCGCCGTGATCGTCGTCGCGCTGTTCGCGCTCGGCACATGGTGGGAACCGGTGTGGTGGATGGCGCTGGGGATCACCGTCTACGGCGCGATCTACGCCTTCGTCCACGACATGCTCGTCCACCAGCGCTTCGGGCTGCGCTGGGTGCCGCGGCGCGGCTATCTCAAGCGGCTGCATCAGGCGCATCGGCTGCACCACGCGGTGAAGGGCAAGGACGGCGGCGTCAGCTTCGGCTTCCTGTTCGCCCCCGATCCCGCCCGGCTGAAGCGCCGGCTCGCCGAACGCGCCGGGCGATGAGCCGGGGGCGCGGGATCGGTGACGCCCGGCGCGGCCTGATTCTCGCCGCGGCGATCGGCACGGCGTGGATCGCGGTGCACGTCGGCGGCGTCTTCTTCTGGCGATGGAGCCTAGCTTCCGCGCTGCTGGCGCCGATCGTCGTCGTCGCACAGGCGTGGCTCAGCACCGGGCTGTTCATCGTCGCGCACGATTGCATGCACGGATCGCTCGCACCGGGCCGGCCGCGGCTCAACAGGATCGTGGGGACGATCTGCCTCGGCGCCTATGCCGGCCTGTCGTACGGCGCGCTGCTACCCAAGCATCACGCGCATCACGCCGCGCCGGGCACGCCCACCGATCCCGATTTCCACGCTGGTGCGCCGCGTCGCGCGCTGCCGTGGTTCGGCGCCTTCTTCCGCAATTACTACACGCACGGGCAGATCGGGCGGATCACGGTGGCGGCCATCGTCTACATGCTGCTAGGTGCTTCGCTCATAAACATTGTCGTTTTCTGGGCGATACCGGCACTGCTCGCACTGGGGCAATTGTTCGTCTTCGGCACGTATCTGCCGCATCGCCACGACGAGCGGCCCTTCGTCGACGCGCACAATGCGCGCAGCAACACGCTGCCTCCGCTCGTGTCGTTGATGACCTGCTTCCACTTCGGCGCTTATCATCACGAACATCATCTCAGCCCCGGTACGCCATGGTGGCGACTGCCGGCGTTGAGGCGCGAGACGCTGGCACCGCGACGATAGCGGCGGGTCTCCCTTAGGCGTGCGGGATGAGCGGGATACCATCGGTCGTCTCGTCCTTCGCAGTGGCCCGGCGCTCGAAATGACCGCGATCATTGGGCCGAGCAAGTTCGACTGTCGGTGACGTGGCAGGACGGATACGTCGCGCGATCGATACGTTTCGGAACAACATGATCGAAAGCCCGCTCGAAGCCCGATTATCGCAATATGTCGCGCTCACTTTCGCCGAGCGCGACGCGCTGCGGTGGCTGGAACGACGTGAACGCAGCGTCGCATCGGGTGAGGTGCTGATCGAAGAAGGGGCGGCGACCGATCAATTGTTCATCGTTGCGAGTGGGTGGCTACACGGATCTGTGCGGCTGAAGGATGGTGGGCGGCAAATCCTGCGCTTCTATTTCGTCGGCGACGTGACGACGACCTTCTCGATCGCCTGGGGGCGCAGCGCCGCGACGTTGCAGGCGGTCAGCCCCGCTACGCTCTACCAGATCCCCAAGGACGTCTTCGGACGGCTGTTCCGATCGCAGCCGCGGCTCGGCGCCTTGCTATATGCCGTCGCCGCCTCGGAGCAGGTAGCGATGGCGGATCGGCTGACCTCGATCGGGCGAACCGACGGCTTCACGCGCATCGCGACCCTTCTGCTCGATATCCGTTCACGGCTGCGCGTGATCGATGGGCTCGAGGGATCGACATTCGAATTGCCGCTGACGCAGCAGGATCTCGGCGATGCCGTTGGGCTGACCAAGACGCACGTCAACAGGTCGCTCAAGGCGCTCGAGGAAACCGGGCTGGTCGAGCGCACCGGGCGGCTTATCAGGATCAACGATGTCAGCCGGCTGGCGAAGCTCGTCGATTTCAAGGATCGCCACGGCGAGATCGCGACCGACTGGTTGCCGCCGGTAGGGTCGAAAGGTGACATGGATCACTCGATCGTTCGGATAGAGGAACATATGTAACGACACCGCAACGAAATCGCATTCTTCCGATATTTGTCCGCAACCTCCGTCGTTTTTCCCCGCTTCAGCGTTGGTGGCCCCTTTCCGGGCCGAGCGGGGAAATATTTATGGCCGAACGTCTGGGTGTTGCGATCGTTGGCGTCGGCGGCGCCGTCGCGACTACCGCCATCGCCGGGATTGAGATGATCAAGGCGGGTTCCAACAGCCTCGCCGGGCTGCCGCTCGCGGGGCGCGACGTTGCCGGCATGGCATCCTATCGCGACCTCGAGTTCGGCGGTTGGGACCTCGCCGACGACACGCTCGGCAACCTCGCGCTGCGCCACGGCGTGATCGGCGAGAAGGAACTGGCCGACGGCGCGGCCGTCCTGAACGACATGCGTCCGTGGAAGGCGGCGGGCAGCACGGGCTATTGCGCCAATATCGACGGCGGCAACAAGCTGACCGGCGGGCACCGCGCGGCGATCGCGCAGATCCAGGGCGACCTCGATCGCTTTCGCCGCGACAAGGGGCTCGACCGCGTCGTCGTCATCAACCTCGCCTCGACCGAGCGTGTGCCGGGCGCCGACGATCCCGCGCTGCAATCGCGCGACGCGTTCGAACGCGGGCTCGATAGCGACGATGCGGCGATCAGCCCGGCGATGCTCTACGCCTATGCCGCGATCGACGCCGGCACGCCGTATGCGAACTTCACCCCCTCGGTCGCCGCCGACATCGCGCCGCTCGCCGCCTTCGCCGCCGAGCGCAATGTGCCGGTCGCCGGCAAGGACGGCAAGACCGGGCAGACGTTCATGAAGACCGTGATCGCACCCGCGCTGCGCGATCGCGCGCTGCACGTCGACGGTTGGTTCTCGACCAATATTCTGGGCAACTCGGACGGGCTGGCGCTCGACGATCCCAAGTCGCTCGCCTCCAAGCTTGGGACCAAGGGCAGCGTGCTCGATCAGATCCTTGGCTATCCGGTTGAGGATCACATCATCATGATCCATTATTATCGCCCGCGCGGCGACGATAAGGAAGCGTGGGACAATGTCGATCTGACCGGCTTCCTCGGCCAGAAGATGCAGCTCAAGCTCAATTTCCTGTGCAAGGACTCGATCCTCGCGGCACCGCTCGCGATCGAGATCGCGCGGTGCCTCGATCTGGCGCACCAGCGCGGCGAGGGCGGGGTGCAGGAGCAGCTCGGCCTGTTCTTCAAGCTGCCGCAGACGCGCGGCGGCGCGCCGGAACATGCGGTGCCCGAGCAGCAGTTGATTCTCGACCGCTGGCTCGATCGCCGCGACGCGTGATCGGCGCCCCCGTGGCGGCGAATACCTTGACCGAAGCCAATGCGGCGAAGGGGCTGACCCCAGCCGCACTGCCGCTGTTTCGCGAATTGGGTGACCTGAAGCGCATCCGCTCGGCAGCTGCCCCCGGATCGATCGCCGAGCGGCTGTTCGTCGCCGCATGGGCGGCGCTGGTCCGCGGCGAGGCGGCGGATAGCGTGATGGCGCGCACGGTGGCGGCGGCGCTGGTATCGGCGCGGCTCGGCGATATTGATGCCGCCGCGCTCGCCTTGCTCGGGATCAGCGATGAGGCGCCGGCGATCCTCCATCGCGCGTTCGACGAGATCGCGCCCGAGCTCCCCGCCGCGCTAAGCGCACAGTTGCGTGAGGCGCTGATCACGGGGCGGCCGGAAGCGGGGCCGGTGCCCGCCTTCGTCGGGAAGCTCGCCCGCCAGCCGCGTGCGGGCGTCACATGCCCCGGGCGGCCGCGCATCCTGCTCCAGCCGCCCGAGAACCACGCCGAGCACTGCCTGATGGTCGCGGTATACGGCGTACTCGCGAGCGGCTGGCACGCTGCTGATCCGATCGCGGTTTTCGTCGCCGGACTGGCGCATCACCTGCACAATGCGGACATGCCCGACAGCGGTTATTCGGGCGAGATGCTGCTCGGTGGCGCGCTCGATGCCACGATTGCCAACGCCCGCGCCTCTGCGCTCGCCGAGCTCGACGATCGCCTGCGCCCGATCGTCGAGGCGGCGATCGAACCGATCGCCGGCGATCGCACGCCCGAGGCGCGCGCCTTCCACGTCGCGGACGTGCTCGACCGCGTGCTGGAGATCGAGCAATTCACGCGCGCCGCGCGGCTGACGATGGACCTGGTGCTCGGCGACTACGGCCTTGTCCATGACGGCCCGGTCAAGGCGTTCCACGACCGCATCCTCGCAGACGCGGGGCTGGCGTGAGCATGGCGGCGGCACTGCGGTCACCCATCACCGGCCGGCCGCTCGTCGCCGATACGCCGCACTCGCTCGCCGCGCCGGGCGAGCGCTGGCCGGTGGTCGACGGCATCCCTTATCTCCGCATCGAGAGCGAGGGGCTGGTCGCGGTCGCGCTCGACCATCTCGACGCCGGCTGCCCCGACGATGCGCTGGTCGCCTTGCTAACCGATCAGGACGCCTGGTGGACCGGACCTGCCACGGATCTGTCCGAGCTCAAGCACTTGGTGCGTGAGCGCGACACGCTGTCGCTGCGCGAGGCGATGGCGCTGTTGCGGATGGGGCCGGTCGCCGACTATTTCGCCTATCGCTGGGTCGATCCGACCTACCTCGCCGGGCTGGCGCTGATCGAGGCGCACTGGACCGCACCCGCCACTGCGTTCGAGCTGGCGTGCGGCATCGGCCACTATCTGCGCGATCTGAGCCGCGCGGGCGTCGCCTGCGTCGGCGGCGACGTGGTGTTCGCCAAATGCTGGCTGGCCAAGCATTGGGTCGCCCCCGCGGCGGACTATGTCGTGTTCGACGCGAGCGCGCCGTGGCCGATTGCGGATCGGCGCTTCGATCTCGTGCTGTGCAACGACGCCTTCTACTTCCTGCCCGATCAGCTGACGATCGCGCAGCGGTTGCGCGCGGCGCTCGTGCCCGATGGCGTGCTCGCGGTCAGCCATCTGCACAACGCCGACTATCACGGTGGCAGCAAGGGCCCGGCGCGCGGCTGGGCCGAGTGGGCTGCGTTGTTCCCCGATGCCGCGGTCTATGACGAGCGCGCATTGCTCGGCGCGCTGCTAGACGCCCGGGAACCCCAGGCGCAGGGCTGGCGCGCCGATCCCGACGTAGAGGCATGGTCGATCGTCGAGCCGGCCACTCCCACGCGCGCGCTGACCGGCGGCCTGACGTTGCCCGCGGCCGACACGGTGCTGCGGCCGAACCCGCTGATCGGCGACGCGTCTGGCGAGGAGCACGTCAGCTGGCCGTCGCCGCGCTGGCGCGACGAGTACGGGACGGGCTGCTTCTGGGCGAAGCGCGACGACGAACTCATCTATCCCGCCGACCCGGTGCGGCTGCGCCGCCTGGTCGACCTGCCGGAGCGCTGGTGATGCGCTGGGGCATCGCCGGCTACGGCTGGGTCGCACGCGACCATATGGCGCCGGGCATCGCCGCTGCAGGGGGAACGATCGCCGCAGTCGCCGATCCGTCGCCCGCCGCGCGGGATCGGGCAAGCGCCGCGGGGATCGCAGCGTATGACAGTGTCGAGGCGATGATCGCGGCGGGCGGGTGCGACATCGTCTACGTCGCCGCGCCCAACGACGCGCATCTTGCCCCGGTGCGCACGGCGGCCGCGGCGGGGATGCCGGTGTTGTGCGAAAAGCCGATCGCCGCATCGCTCGCCGACGCGGAGGCGATGGCGGCGGCGGTCGGCAGCACGCTCTACGGCACCGCGTTCGACCAGCGTCACCATCCCGCGCATCGCGCGATCGCCGAGGCGATCGCCGCAGGCGAGATCGGGCGCCCCGTCGCGGTGCGCATCGTCTACGCCTGCTGGGTCGATCCCCTGTGGTCGCCCGACGGCGCGGCGCACGACAATTGGCGCGTCGACCCGGCACGCGCCGGCGGCGGCGCGGTGATCGACCTCGCGCTCCACGGCCTCGACCTTGCCGAGCGGCTGCTGCACGAGCCGATCACCGCGCTCTTGATCCAGCTTCAGCGGCGCATCCACGCCTATTCTGCCGACGACGGCGGCGTGCTGGCGGGGCGGACCGCATCGGGCGTGCTGTTCCAGAGCCACGTCGCCTACAATTGCGCCGAGGTGCTGCCGCGCCGGCGGCTGGAGGTGCTCGGCGAGCACGGGCTGATCGTCGCTACCGACACGATGGGGCAGACCGCGGGCGGCAGCGTCGTGCGCCGCTGCGCGCGCTCGGGCGCGGAGACGCCGATCGCCTTCGACACCGGCCGCAGCCCCTTCGCCGCGCAGGCCGCGGCGTTCATGGCGGCAGTGCGCGGCGGTGCGCACGATTTCTCAATGCCGCGCGACATTGCGCTGATGCGCGTCTTCGATGCTGCCTATCAGGAGGCGATCTTATGCCTTTGAGCTGGTTCGCCTGCGCCAATTGCGGCTTCTGGCAGCACCATTTCGCGCCGCCGGACTGCCCCGTCTGCAGCGACGTGCGCAACGATCTGCCCGCCGACGGCTGGCGCTTCCTGCCCGAGCACGAGGTCGCCGCGACGCATGAGGGCGACGCGCGTGAGGTAGCACCCGGCCTGTGGGCGTTCACCACGCGCCCAGCGCTCGGCCTTGCCGGCACCGGCTGGCTGACCGTGCGCGAAGGCGGCAACATCGCGTTCGAGGCGGCGCCCTATTACTCCGACGCGATGCTCGAGCGGATCGCGGCGCTCGGCGGCATCGCCTTCCTCTCGGCAAGCCACGCGCACGGTTATGGCGCGCTGTTCCAGCTCCAGCGCCGCTTCGATCCGGCGATCGTCGCGATCCAGCGCGACGATCTGGCGATGACCAAGGCGTTCCGCGTCACCGCGCCGTTCGACGACGTGCTCGAACTTGCCCCCGGCTACACGCTGCATCACGTCGGCGGCCATTATGCCGGGCAAGCCTGCCTGCACGATGCGCCTGGCGGACGGCTGTTCTGCGGCGACATGTTCAAGATCGATCAGGACACCGATGGCCGCAGCCAGTCGATTTCCAGCCACAAGGCCTTTCACAAGGACATTCCGCTGACCCATGCCGAACTGCGTCGCTACCGCGACACCATCGCCCCGCTGTCGTTCGACGCGCTGCTGACGCCGTTCGAATATGCGCCTGATATCGGCCGCGATACGGCACTCGCCGCGCTCGACGAAGGCCTCGCGCGCGCGCCGGGCGTGAAGCGGTTGCCGCTGTGAGGTCCGGGCTGCCCGAGGGGCTCGGCGCCGCCGCGCACGCCTATCTCGACGCGTTTCCGCGCGGTGACGTCGTGGCATTCCCGATCCATCCGCTCGACCGGCTGGGGCTGCCGGTGTGGGTCGTCGCGCTGTTTCCGGAGGATCCGGCGCTGGCGGGGATCATGCCCTATGGCGTCGGCTATGGCGCGACCGATGAGGCGGCGGTGCTCGGTGGGCTGGGCGAGATCGCCGAGATGGTGTGGCCCACGCTGACGCTGGGCGCGCGGCAGAAGACCAGCGGTAGCTACCGCGACCTCGCTGCGTCGCTAGGTACGCGCGCGATCGCCGACCCGTTGACGCTGTGCCTCCCCGCCGGATCGTCGGTCGATCACGACACGATGCTCGACTGGGTCGAGGCGAAGCGCTGGGCGGACGGCTCGACCGTGCTCGTCCCGATCGATCTCGCCGCCTATTCGTCGAAGGAACTGGCGCCGGGTTACCGCCCGTTCACCACGATCATCTCGAACGGGATGGGCGCCGGCCCCGATCTCGATTGGGCGATCGGGCATGGCCTGTGCGAGATCCTGCAGCGCGACGGCAACGGCCTCGTCTTTCGCGCGCTT
The DNA here is from genome assembly GCF_014217605.1 of Sphingomonas sp. NBWT7. NCBI lineage: Bacteria > Pseudomonadati > Pseudomonadota > Alphaproteobacteria > Sphingomonadales > Sphingomonadaceae > Sphingomonas > Sphingomonas sp. NBWT7. The sequence continues at coordinate 2,953,335 of NZ_CP043639.1, forward strand.
GATCGCGGCACGACGCTGTCGCTGGACAGTGATCTGCCGGCATCGACGCGCGCGATCCTCGATCGGTTCGACGCAGCCGGCATTCGCGCGATCCCCAAGTTCGCGACCGACCAGTTCGGCCTCCCCAACCTCTACTGTGTCGGCATCGACGAGCGCGCTGCGCCCGCCGCGCCGATCATGGTCACCGCGTGCGGCGAGGCATGCCACGCCGATCGCGCCACGGCGCTCGACAAGTGCCTGACCGAATTCGCCGCCAGCCGCGCGCGCAAGGCGTTCGCGCACGGCCCCGCCGATCTCGTCGCCAGCGTCGCGCCCGCGGGCTATGTCGAGCGCTTCATGGCGCAGGCCGGCGGTGCAGCGAAGTCGAGCGACCGGCGCGCCTTCGCCGCGATGCAGGACTGGACGCGGCGCAGCGCCGAGGAACTGCGCGACTGGCTGTCCGACAGCATGCTCGCCGAACGATCGACGCATACCTTCTCGGCGCTGCCCACGCAGCCCGCGCCCGACGGCCACGCCCGCGCGCGCTCCGCACGCGCAGCAGTCGAGGCGGCGGGGTTCGACATCCTCTACGTCGATATGTCGCCGCCCGATCGCGCGGTCACCGTCGTCAAGGTCATCGTGCCGGGCATGGAGGTCGAGACGATGAGCTATTACCGCATCGGCGCGCGCAACACCGAGAAGCTTATGGCGCTCGGGTCGCCGCTGGTGCAGTTCGGCGAAGAAGGGGCGGCACTGCGCCGCATTCGCCTGCCCGAGGCCGACGCCGAGCGGCTCGGCCACCCGCTGTTCGACACCGCGATGGCCGATCGCCTCGTTGGCCCGCTCTACCCGCTCTATCGCGAGCCCGAGGCGCATCACGTGGCGTTCGAGGCGGGCGGCGAATGAGCCTGCGCTTCGCGTACAATACCAACGGCGCGGCCAATCACCGGCTCGACGACGCGCTGATGCTGATCGCCGAGGCGGGCTATGACGGCGTCGCGCTGACGCTCGACCACCATCACCTCGATCCGTTCGCCGACGAATGGAAGCGCGAGACCGAGCGCGTCGGGCGGCTGCTGGACACGTTGCGGCTCGGCAGCGTGATCGAGACGGGGGCGCGCTACCTGCTCGACCCGCGCGTCAAGCACGAACCGACGTTGATCGCGCCCGAGGCGGAAGGGCGCGCGCGCCGCGTCGCCTTTCTGTGCCGCGCGCTCGACATCGCCGCGCTGCTGGGCAGCGAGACGGTGTCGTTCTGGGCGGGCGTGCCGCAGGCGGGGATCGATCACGCGACGGCGCGTGGGTGGCTCGACGACGGGCTGGCGCGCGTGCTCGACCACGCCGAGGCGGTAGGCATCGACGCGAGCTTCGAGCCCGAGCCGGGAATGCTGGTCGAGACGGTGGGCGACTATGCGGCGCTCGCCACGCGGCACCCGCGCCTGCGCCTCGCGCTCGACACGGGGCACTGCCTCGTCACGCAGGATATCGCGCCCGAAACGGCGATCCGCGACTACGCCGCGGCGATCGGCACCGTCGCGGTCGAGGACATGCGGCGCGGCGATCACACGCATCTGCCGTTCGGACAGGGCGACATGGACATGTCCGCGGTGCTCGCCGCGCTGGAGGAGATCGGATACCGGCGGCTGGTCTGCGTCGAGCTGTCGCGCGAGAGCCCGCGCGCGCACCAGGCGATCCCCGAGGCGATTGATTACCTGAAGGGCATTGCGGCGTGAGGATCTGCTTCGTCTCGCGGCGCTTCTTTCCCGCGATCTCGGGCATGTCGATCTACGCGATCAACCTGCTGCGCCAATTGGTGGCGGCCGAGCACGACGTGACGATGGTCAGCCAGTATTATGGCGATCCCGAGCGCGCGCGCGTCTACGGCGGCGGCCCGCCGCCCGCGGTGACCGGCGTCAAGGTGATCGGGCTCGAGGCGCTGGGCGAGCAAGCGGGCGGTGATTTCGAGGGCGATATCGACACCATCGTCGCGACGATCGTGGCCGAACATGCCGCGGCGCCGTTCGACGTGCTGCACGCGCAATACGGCTATCCCACCGGCTGGGCGACACTGCTTGCCGCGCAGCGGCTCGGGCTGCCGTGCATCGTGTCGATCCAGGGCGGCGACGGGCATTGGGTGGGATCGTGCTGCGACACGCATCGCATCGCGATGGAGCGTGTGCTCGCATATGCCAACGCGCTGCTGATCGGCGGACGCAGCTTCGCAGGCGAGGTGCACGAGCGGCTCGGCACGCCGATCGAGCGCTTCACCATCGTGCCCGGGGCGGTCGATACCGATCGCTTCACCCCCGGCGTCGCGGCGGAAAAAGGCCCCGTCCGGCTGTTCTATCACGGGCGTGTCGATCGGCGGAAGGGCGTGCTCGACATGCTTCACGCGCTGCCGCAGGTCGCCGGCGACTGGCACTGCACGATCTCGGGCATCGGCCCCGATTACGTGCTGGCGCAGGCGCTCGCCGCCGAACTGGGACTCGGTGATCGCGTGACCTTCACCGGCTACGCCGACTATGCCGACGTGCCCGCATTGTACCGCGACCACGACGTATTTGTGTCGCCGACCTATGCCGAAGGCTTCTCGAACACGATCCTCGAGGCGATGGCGAGCCGCCACGCGGTGCTGTCGTGCCGCTCGGTCGGCGTGGTCGACTGCATCCGCGACGGGGAGAACGGCCTGCTGGTCGAGGCGGGCGACGTCGCCGCGCAGGCGCAGGCGCTGTCGCGGCTGGTCACCGACGACGGCCTGCGCCGCCGGCTTGCCAACGCGGCGCTCGACGAATGTCGCCGGGTCTATAGCTGGCACGCGGTGGGCGCGCAGATCATCGGCATCTATGCGGCGCTGCACACGGCCGCGCCGCCCAGCGGCGTCGATCCGGACATTGCGATCACGCCGTGCCGTTTCCGCGCGGAGCCGCATCTGCTGTGACGCATGTCGTGGCCATCTCGCCGCATCTCGACGACGCGGCCTTCTCGATCGGCGGGCTGCTCGCCGCGCATCGGCGGCGCGGGGACCGGGTGACGATCGTCACCTGCTTCACCGGCAACGTCGCGCGGCCGCAGGGCTTCGCGCTCGCCTGTCAGCTCGACAAGGGGTTGGCGCCCGACGTTGATTATATGGCGCTGCGGCGCGAGGAGGACCGTGCGGCGGCGGCGGTGATCGGCGCGGAAGTCGTTCACCTGCCGCATCTCGAGGCGCCGCACCGCGGCTATGCGAGCGCGCCCGCGCTGTTCAGCGCGCGCCGCGAGGACGATGATATCCTGCCCGCCTTGACGCGTTCGATCGCCGATCAGGTCGCCTCGCTCGCCCCCGACATGTTGCTTGGCCCGATGGCGATCGGCGACCACGTCGACCACTGGCTCGTCCGCGATGCGATCGCCGCGACGGGCGCGGCCGCGCTGCTGTGGGAGGACTGGCCCTATCTGACGCGTGCCTCCCCCGCCGGCCTGCCGCCCGCGGTGCACGTCCACGCGCTCGACGATGCCGACCGCGCGAACCGGCTTGCCATGTGCGCCGCCTACACGACGCAGATCGGCTTCCAGTTCGGGTCCGCCGACCGGCTCACCGCCGCAATCGCCGCGATCGACGAGGAGCGGTTGCACGTGCCAGAGTGAGAGCAATTGGGTGGACGGATGGCAACGAGGGTTTGATGACGCGCCGAGGTTGGTTTCAATCGTCCGACGCGAGCCACGCCATCGCGGCAGAGCAGAGTGCTTCAATTGGCTCGCCCGCCTGCAGCGTGATCGCGCGCTCGTCTTCGCCCGGTGGCTCCAGCGTCGCGATCTGGCTGTCGAGCAAGGCCGGCGGCATCCAATGATCGCGGCGGTCGCGCAGGCGGCGTGCGAGCAGCGCCGGATCGCCGTCGAGAAGGACGAAGCGGATCGTGCCGCCGATTACCGTGGTTAGGCGCTGGCGGTAGCGACGGCGCAGCGCCGAGCAGGCGGCGACGGCAGTGCCCTCGCGATGCACCGCCGCCGCGATCGCGCCACCCAGCCGGTCGAGCCACGGCTAGCGATCGGCATCGTCGAGCGGGTGGCCTGCGCGCATCTTCGCGATCGCGGCAGGGGCGTGGAAGGAATCGCCCTCCAGGAACGGGCAGCCGAGCGTCTTGGCGAGCGCGACGCCGAGCGTGGACTTGCCGCTGCCGCTCACCCCCATGATGACAATCGCGCCGAGCATGATGCGGCGCTGCTAATCCTCGATCCCGGCGAGATCGCGGGCGGCGCTCTGCAGCATTTCCTCGAGCGTCGGATGATACCACGCTTGATCGGCAAAGGTCGCGACGTCGATGTCGCGGTCGATGCCGAGCGCGACGAGATGGCCGAGATGTTCTGCGTCGGGTGCGACGATCGACGCGCCGATCAGCTTGCCCGCGCGGTCGCCGTAGAGTTTGACGAGCCCGTGCGTGTGGCCATCGACCGTCGCGCGGCCGTTGTCGGCGACGGTGGTGCTGCCGATCCTCGCGTCAGGCGGAAGGTCGACGAACGCCATACCGACCTGCGCGATACCCGGCTCGGTGAAGGCAACGCTGAACGCGGGCAGGCAGCGCGGCGGCTCGCCGCCGGCGGCGACCTCGCCGGCGATCCGACCACCGCGCGCGGCCTCGTGCAGCACCGGGCGCCATGCGTCGGCGTCACCCGCGACGAAGATGCGGCTGTCGCCGCAGCGATGGCTGCGCCGGTCAAAGACGGGGACGCCATCGTCGTCGAGCGCGATGCCTGTGTCTTCGAGCCCGAGATCCTGCATCGCGGGTGCGCGCCCGGTCGCCGCCAGAATGCAGTCGACTACCAGCTCGCCTCCGTCCCAGCTGAGCGTTGCCCGGTCGCCGCCCGCCGCGCTCGCCTGTGCCTTGGTTTCGAGATGCAGATGCACCTCGCTGCCGATCGCGTCGATCGCGGCCCCATTGCAGTCCGGATCCTTCAGCCCGGCGATGGTAGATCCCGGATCGAACACCGCGACGTCGACGCCGAGGCGCGCGAACGCCTGCGCCAGCTCGAGGCCAAGCGGCCCAGCGCCGAGCACCGCCAGCGACCGCGGGAGGCCACCGCGTTCGAAAATTGTCTCGTGCGTCTGGACGAGGTGGCGGACGTCGTCGAACCCGTCGGGGATGATCGGCCGCGCCCCGGTGGCAATCACGATGCCGCGCCGTGCCTCGATCCGCCGGCCACCCACCACGACGCTGTTTGCACCATCGAAGCGCGCGCTGCCGTGCAGCCGTCGATCGTCCGGGATGGCATGATATTCCTCCAGCACCGAGGCGACGAACCGGTCACGCTCACGACGTACGCGTTGCCACACCGCCGCGGCATCGACCCTGACCGCGCCCACCTCGATGCCGAATTGGCCCGCCTGCCGCGCCTGATGCGCGGCGCGCGCGGCGGCGATGAGCAATTTGGACGGCATGCAGCCGCAGCGCGTACAGGTCGAGCCACCCGGCCCGCGCTCGATGATGAGCGTGTCCGCGCCGCGCGCCGTTGCTGCCTTATATGCCTTGAGCCCCGCCGTCCCCGCGCCGATCACGATGACGTCCACCACTTTGCCTGTCATCGCTGTCGGTCCCGTCCTTTTCGTCGACCTATGGCAAGGTTCGGAAGCCCCCGATGTTCCGGTGCGCTAGCGTACGATCGTCGTTGGTGGCACGGTCACATCGCCATCGTCTGGACCGAGCCGGAATCGACGCGCAGCGCCGCGCCGTTGATGAAGCTCGCGCGTTCCGAGCAGAGGAACGCGACCGCCGCGGCGACCTCGTCCGCGCGGCCGCGGCGCTTGAGCGTCATGCCCGGCCGTTCCTCTTCGAGGAAGCTTTCGATCGCCTCGTCGAAGCCGACGCCCTTCTCGTCAGCGCGCTTCTCCATCATCTTGTCGGTCATCGGCGTGGCAATGAAGGCGGGCATGACGACGTTCACCAGGACATTGTCGCAGCCATAGGCTTTCGACAGGCCCTTGGTGAGGTTCTGGATCGCCGCCTTGGACGCGCAATAAGCGAGTTCGTCGACATAGGGCTGTACCGCGTCCTCCGACGAGAACAGGACGATCCGTCCCCATTTGTTGGCGCGCATCGCGGGGATGGCGGCGCGGCACATGCGGACGGCACCCATCAGGTTGATGTCGAGCGTTTCCAACCAACCCGCGTCGTCGACCTCGAGAAAGTCGCCCGTCGCGCCGGTAACGCCCGCCGCATTGACCAGAATGTCCGGTGCGCCGAGCTGCGTTTTTACGGCGTCGAACAGCGCGGTAATGCTATCCGTGCTGGTAACGTCGGCTTCGACGGCGATCACCTCGCCAGCAGACTTCAAATCATCAAGGCTATCCGACAGCGTCCCGCCCGCGCGATCGGTAATCGCGACGCGCGCCCCCGCCTCGAGCAGCAGCCGCGCGCTCTCACGTCCCATGCCGCTGTCGCCCCCGCTGACGAGCGCGATCCGTCCCTTGATGCCGAGATCCATGACTTATTCCTCAGGAGAAAATCTAAGCGGCATAATGGTCGGTAGCGGCGCGCGTTCCGCGAGGGAGCCGCAGCGAGAGGGCAGCGTTGAGCGTCGATGCATGCCAACTTCGATCATGAACATCGATCAATCGCGTCGCGTGTCGACGGGTATCTCGCGCTAGAGGGCTATGGCGTTCTCGGCGACGGGCGGGCGATCGCGCTGAGCGGTGCCGACGGATCGATCGACTGGTGGTGCGTTCCCAATCTCGATTCTCCGGCGTTGTTCGATCGGCTGCTCGATGCCGACGCGGGCGGCCGCTTCAGCATTACGCCAGTTGAGCCTTTCACCGTCAGCCGGCGCTATCGCGACGACAGCAATGTGCTGGAAACGATTTTCACCACCGCGCAAGGGCGGGCGATGCTGACCGAGTCGCTCAACAGCGGCACCGCTGGCCGGCTGCCGTGGGCGGAGCTCGCACGGCGCATCGACGGGATCGAGGGCGAGATCGACTTCCGGATCGAGATGCGGCCGGGACGCCGCGGCGATACCGCGAGCCCGTACCGGTCGCGCGTGGGGACGCATGACGTGTTCCACGTCGCCGACGTGTTGGGGCTGCTGCTCCACAGCGAGGGCGTGGTGCTCGAGCGCAGCGACGACGGCGCGACCGGGCAGATCGTCGTACGCGCCGGGGAGCGGCACACGCTGGCGATCGTGGCGGGCGCGGACGAGCCGCTGGTGGTGCCGCCGATCGCCGAGATCGACGCGCGCATCGACCTGTCCGATCGCGAGTGGCGGGACTGGGCGAAGCGGGTGACCTGTCCCGGCAAGCAGCGCGAGGGCTTCGTACGCAGCGCGCTGGCACTCAAGCTGTTGTTATACTCGCCGTCCGGCGCGATTGCCGCCGCGGGAACGACGTCGCTGCCCGAGCGCATCGGCGGCGACAAGAACTACGACTATCGCTACGCCTGGGTTCGCGACGCCGGCTATGTCATCCGCGCTTTTCTTGCCGCGGGACTACAGGCGGAGGCGAAGGCGGCGCTCGCATGGCTGCTCAATCGCCTGGAAGCGCATGGCGCCTGCGTCTGTTTCACCCTCGGCGGCGATCGCGTGCCCGAGGTGGCCGAGATCGACGCCCCCGGGTGGCGGAACTCCCGTCCCGTCGTCAAAGGCAATCTTGCGACCGATCAGGTTCAGCACGGCGTCTATGGCGATATCTTCGAGACCGCGGCGCAGTTCGTCGCGTGCGGCAACATCCTCGACCCTCGGTCAGCGGAGACGCTGTCGCATCTGGCGGACCGCTGCGCCGATGCGTGGCGGCGCAAGGATGCCGGGATTTGGGAATTGCCCGAAGAAGAGCATTACACCATGTCCAAGATCAGCTGCTGGCAGGCACTGGCACGCGCGGTCGAGCTCGCCGATCAAGGACAATTGCCGACCACCTGCCGCGATCGCTGGGCGCGCGAGCGTGATCGCATCGAAGCGTGGATCGGCGACAATTGCTGGTCGGAGGAGAAACGCGCCTACACCTTCTATCCCGGCACCGACCGCCTCGACGCCAGCCTCGCGCTGGCTGTCCGCTTCGGGTTCGACGGCGCCGACCGCCTGCGCGACACGCTGGCCGCGATCGATCGCGAGCTTGGGCGCGGCCCCTATCACTACCGCTATTCGGGCGCCGCGGCGGAGGAAGGATGCTTCCTCGCCTGTACCTTCTGGATGGCCGAGGCGCGTGCTGCGCTCGGCGAAGTCGACGCCGCCGAGACGATCGTCGGCGATCTCGTCGCGGCGCTCGACCGCGGTGTCGGCGTGTGGACCGAAATGGCCGACCCGCACACCGGCGCGTTTCTCGGCAACATGCCGCAGGGGCTGACGCATCTCGCGCACGTCCTCGCGCTCGACGCGATCGGAACCGCGCGCGACGCCGGACCTTTAGCCAAGCAACCTCTTCCCGGAGACGTTATATGAGCCTCGCATCCGCCCTCGGCTTCGGAGCCAAGGTCCGTTACGCCATCGTCGGCCTCGGCGACATTGCGCAGGAGGCGCTGATGCCCGGCGTCGCGCACACGGGCAATTCGAAGATCACCGCGCTCGTCTCCGACGATCCCGAAAAGCTCCGTGCGCTCGGCAAGCGCTACGACGTCGAGCATCTTTATTCCTATGACCGGTTCGACGAACTGATCGCATCGGGGGAGATCGACGCGATATACCTCGCGACGCCCAATTGGCGCCACGCCGAGTTCGCGGTGCCGGCACTGCGCGCCGGTATCCACGTGCTGTGCGAAAAGCCGCTCGAGATCTCGTCCGCCAAATGCCGCGAGATCATCGCCGCGTCCGAGGCGTCGGGCGCCAAGCTTATGACCGCCTATCGACTGCATTTCGAGCCCGCGACGCTGGATGCCATCACGCGTATCCGCGACGGGGAACTGGGCGAGCTGATCGCCTTCACGTCGTGCTTCGCGCAGATGGTCGATCCGGCGAACCACCGTGCGTCGAGCGGGATCGAGGCGGGGCCGCTGTTCGACATGGGGCCCTATCCGATCAACGCGATCCGCTATCTGTTCGGCGCGGAGCCGATCGAGGTCGTCTCCGCAATTGGCACCCGGCATCCGGGATCGGGCGTCGGCGACTTCGACGATACCGTGGCGGTGACGCTGCGGCTGCCGGGCGAGCGGATCGCGCAATTCACCGTCAGCTATTATGCCAACGACATCGACACCCTGGTGATCGCCGGTACGAAGGGATCGATCCAGATGAGCCCGTGCTACGGGTTCCAAAGCGGGCTCGAACAGCAGCGGCAGATCGGCAGTGACAAGACGCACGAGGCGTTCAAGGCGACCGATCAGTTCGGCGGCGAGCTGCGCTACTTCTCCGACTGCATCCTCAACGACCAGATGGTCGAGCCCGATGGCGAGGAGGGGCTCGCCGATCTCGTGGTGATCGAGGCGATCGTCGAGGCGCTGAAGACGAAGGGCCCGGTCGCGATCGAGCGCGTCGATCGCCGGCAGCGGATCGACACCGGCGCGCAGGAGTTGACGCTGCGGCCGGTTTCCGCACCCGAGCCGGTCAACGCCTCCAGCCCGTCCCGGAGCTGACGCGGCGATGAGTCGCGGGACGGTGGTGATGCTCCACGCGCTCGGGGCGAGCGGGCGATCCTGGCAGGACGTCGTGCGGCATCTCGGTTCCGATGTGATATGCCTCGCGCCGGACCTGCCGGGTTTCGGCAACAACGCGGCCGGGGCGCGGGCCGGCGTCCAGGCGACGCTCGACTGGCTTATCGATTACCTCGGCAGCCAGCCAGAAGCGCCGACGATCCTTGTCGGGCACAGCATGGGCGGGAAGTTCGCGACGCTTCTTGCCGCCCGCGCGGCTACCGGCGCGCGCGTTCTCCGCGATTTGCGGGCGCTCGTCCTGCTTGCCGCCTCACCGCCGGCGCCCGAACCGATGGATGAGGCGCGGCGCGCCGAGATGATCCGATGGTTCGCGTGCGGCAAGGCGAGTCCGCGTGACGCCGCCGCCTTCGTCACAGACAACATCGCCGGACCTTTGGCCGACGACCGACGAGCACAAGCGATCGAGGATGTCGAGCGGACCACGCCCGTCGCGTGGATCGACTGGCTCGAGAACGGATCCCGCGAGGATTGGCGCGATCGCGTGGGCGTACTCGACGTCCCCACCACGATTGTCGCCGGGGCGGAAGATGGCGACCTGGGTGAACCGAACCAGCGGCGGTTGAACCTGCCGCACTTTGCGCACGGATCGATCGAAGTCATCCCTGGCGCAGCGCATCTGTTACCCTATGAAAAGCCGGCCGAGGTGGCCGATGTGATCCGGCAGGCATTCCAGCGCGGGCGGGGTGACACGCGCGCAGACGCATGAGGCGGGCGGCGTTACGGAAGCATCGCGACGACGCCGCCCGATCGCGCAGGCCGTAGCTGCGGGTCGCTATCGAGGTAATGCGCGCGCTTCCGGCAAAGCGCGCGGGCAGCCCCAGTCGCACAGCGTTCCGTGGTCTGCATAACGGGGCACGACCGTATGAGCGCCGGTATCGACCGCTTTGCGCCGTGTGATATGGCCGCGGTCGAACCTGATGTTTGCTCCATCAAAACTGGGTATCGGCCAAACCCGACTGCTTCCACGCCCGACCCGCAGCGTCGACATCGCGATCTTCTTAACCGTCGACCCTCGTGTCGGAAACGCGCCATCGCTCTAGCTGCTTGAGTATGTCGTTGGCGATTTGCGCAATCGTGAAGCCGGTCAGATCGCGAAAGCCCCGCTCCCCGTCCACCTCGGCGGCGAGCAGCCAGGCTAGCCGGCGGCGGCCTTCCGGTGCTTCCAGCGCGGTATAGGCCGCCAACGGCCGCGACCGCGGCGTCAGGCGGTAGACGAAGGGGCGATAGCCGGTCGCGGAGATGGTGAGTGACACCGATCCCTCGCCGCTGAGCACTTTGCTTGCGATCCAGCCTTCCTTTTCCATCGCTTCCTGCACCGATTGCAGCGCCGGTTCCCCGTTGCGGGCGATCTGCTGCTCGATCTCGGTACGGCTTGCCGGGACCAGCAGCCGTTTGATCCGTTCGCCGACGGACGCCATGTCGCCGGACAAGGTAACGCCGGCAAGATCGGCGTTGGTCTGGCGGATGAGGCCGACTGCCAGGAGCAGCATGATGAAGCAGAACGGCAGCGCCGCGAGCAGCGTTGCCGATTGCAGCGCGCCCAGTCCGCCCGCGACGAGCAGAAGGGTCGCAGTTACGCCGAGCAGCACGCACCAATACATGCGCTGCCAGCGCGGCGTATCGTCCGCGCCGCCCGATGCCAGCGTGTCGATCACCAGCGCGCCGGAATCGGCCGAAGTGATGAAGAAGATGCCCACCAGCACGATCGCAAGCGTCGAGGTGGCCCCCGCCGCCGGCAGATATTCCAGAAATTTGAACAAGGCCGTTGACAGGTTCGCCTGTACCGCATTGGCGATCCCGCCGTTCGCCACGCCGAGATCGAGCGAAATAGCGGTATTGCCGAAGATGGTCATCCACAGGAAGGTGAAGGCCGTCGGCACGAACAATACGCCGACCACGAATTCCCGGATCGTCCGCCCGCGCGAGATCCGCGCGATGAACATCCCCACGAACGGCGACCACGCGATCCACCACGCCCAGTAGAACAGCGTCCAGTCCGCCATCCACGCGCGCGGTTCGTAGGCGTACAGGGTAAAGGTCCGCATCACGAAGTGATCGAGATACAGACCGAAATTCTGCACCAGCGCGCGCAACAGGAAGAGCGTCGGACCCACCGCCATGACGAACAGCATCAGCAGTATGGCCACCGTCAGGTTCAGCTCCGACAGTCGCCGGATACCACGATCGGCACCGCTCAGCACCGACAGTGTCGCCGCGCCCATCACGAGCACGATCACGACGATCTTGACCACGATCGTATCAGGCACGCCATATTCGTAGGCGAGCCCCGCCGTCATCTGCGACACCCCGAAGCCTAGCGAGGTCGATACGCCGAATACGGTGCCGCACACGGCGAAGATGTCGATCGCGTCGCCCAGCGGTCCATCGATCCGTTTGCCCAGGATAGGCGAAAGCCCGGAACGCAGCGTCAGCGGCATGCCCCTGCGATAGGTGAAATATGCCAGGCTCAAGCCGACCAGCGCGTAGATCGCCCAAGCGTGGACGCCGTAATGGTGAAAGGTGATCGCCATCGCCTCGCGCGCGGCGAGGATCGTGCCGCTTTGTGCTTCCGGGGGTGAGATATAATGCTGGATGGGCTCGGCCACCGCGAAATACATAAGGCCAATGCCCATTCCCGCGGCGAACAGCATCGCCAGCCAGGATAGATAGGGGAAGTCCGGCTCGGCATCGTCCGGCCCGAGTTTCAGCTTTCCCGCCGGGCCGAAGCCGAGCACCAGTACGACGACCAGGAATATCGCCACCGCAGAAATGTAGAACCAGCCGAACGTATCTATCGCCCAGTCCTGCGCCGCCTTGAGGGCCGCGTCGGCGGTCCCCGGCATCGCGAGCGTCGTCGTCAGTAGCAGCGCGATGACGCCGGATGCGCCCCAGAATACCCGGGGATTGATCTCACTCTTCATAAGCAGGGGTTAGCACCGGTCAGACGCGATGGCGATCAGGCGGGCGGTTGTCGCTTTCGCGGCTATCAACCCGGCGGATCGCCCGTCCGTCGCCACCTTTCTGGACGATCGTCGAGTTGCTTTGGTTGAGACCCATGCCGCGCGAAAGGTATTCCTGCCGCCGTTCTTCGCCTCGTACAGCGCCCGGACGGCGCGTTCGGCGATGTCCTCGAACCGTTCACCGGCGAGGTTGGGTGCTATGTCGCAGCTGACGGTGAGCATCAGTTTTTCGTATCTGCCGGTGAAATTGGCGTCTGGCGCAATGCGCTTTGAAGACGCGCCCAGAAGCTTCCGCGGTGTCGTTTATTCCGACGCGCGGGATGATCACGAACTCGTCCCCGCCCAATCGTGCCAGCAAAGCACCGGGCGCGTATGGGCGCGCAGCACGTCCGCTAGGTGCTGAAGGACCGTATCGCCGAATTGATGACTCCACCGATCATCGATACCTTTGAACCGGCCAATATCGACGGCGATGCAGCACAGGGGTTCGCCCAATTGCGCGACCAACTAGGTGAGCGCGCGGTTGAATTCACGACGGTTTAACGCGCCGGTCAACGTTTCCGTCGCTGCCCTAAGGTCGGTTCCGGTTCCCTTACAGGTTGAGGCGCGAATGCCTTCCCATCGTCAAGCGAGACTGCGCTGCCGTTCGGCGCTGGCGACTTCTCGTTCCGCCTGCATGAACCCATAAGTCGGGATAGTCTCGCCGGTACGATCGGACACTTCATCCCAGCGCGCGATCAGCAATTCGCCAGCGTTGGCGTCGCCGCCGATGTAGCGGCCCTCGGTCAGAGTTACGTTGGCGCGCGCGAAATGGCCGGCGCCCGCACACAGGATTGCGCGCGACGGTGCGTCGTCACCGACCAGCGCGAGGAGGCCGGGGCTGACCAACACGGGGTCGAGCGCCGCGAGGCTTTCGTCCGCCAGCACGCCCTGCGTCATCTGGGTGGAGGCGGTGGGGGCGAGACAATTAACGCGGATGCCGTATTTCTCGCCCTCGATCGCCAGCGTCTGCATCAGCCCGACGAGCGCCATCTTCGCTGCACCGTAGTTCGCCTGTCCGAAATTGCCGTAGAGCCCGGAGGACGACGTGGTCATGACGATGCGACCGTGGTTCTGCGCGCGCATCACCTCCCACACCGCCTTGCTGCAGATCGCCGCCCCCATCAGGTGAACGTCGAGGACGAGGCGGAAGTCGGCAATCGACATCTTGGCGAAGCTCTTATCGCGCAGGATCCCGGCATTGTTGACCAGGATGTCGATCCGCCCCCAGCGATCCATCGTTTCGGCGACGAGTGTGGCGACCGCATCCTCGTCGGTAACCGAGCCCGCGATTGCCGAGGTCCGCCCGCCTGCCGCAGCAATTTCCGCCGCGACGCCCGCCGCAGCGTCGCGCCCAAGATCGTTGACGACGACGTTCGCCCCTTTCGAGGCGAGATAGCGCGCGTGACAGCGCCCGAGCCCGCCGCCCGCGCCGGTGACGATGGCGACACGGCCGTGAAGGGGAAGATCGCTCATGATGGTAACTCGCTGCTAAGAGGCAATTCAGGGCGAAGGACGAAAGAATTCAGCGCGAACTTCCGCAAATCTGGCGGAAACCGGCGGCCATGAAGGCGGCCATGCGCAGCTTCACGGCGTTGAAATCGTCCGATCGGCACAGTCCGTCGGAAAGCTTATCGATCCGGCCAGTGCGGGCGAGCGTGACCATCAGCGCGCCGGTGACGAAGTGATATCCCCAGTAGATGTCCGCCTCCGCGCAATGCGGCAAGGCGCGCTTCAGGATCGCGACGAGGCGGTGGACAACCGGATCGAAGTGCTCGTCCATCAATTCGGCGCCCCATTCGGGGGTGTTGGCGACGAGGGCACCGAGCGCCCCGTAATTCTTCCAGCCCTCGCCGCCGTGAATGTACAGATCGAGATCGGTATCGAGGAACGCGTGCAAGGCGCCTTCGACGGTCGGCGCATCGCCGGCCTCGCATTCGTAGGCGGCAAGCGCCTCCATCCGTTTTTCGCTGGTAACAATCGCGCGGCGTGCGAAGACGGCGTCGAACAGCGCTTTCTTGTCGCTGAAGTAATAGTTCATCAGCGTGTGGTGCGCGCCGACGCGCTTCGCGACATCCTTGAGCGTGACGCCGTGCAAGCCGTGTTGCGAGAAAAGATATTCCGCCTCGTCGAGGATCTGTTCGATCATCTCGGCGCGCTGTTCGGCCTTGGTGGCGCGTCGGCGCGTCGCGGTTTTCTCCGGGGCGGTCATGCTGGTCCTTGCTTGTGGCGCGGCGCGGCCGCCGATCCTGTCAAGCGTCTCCATATTCAGCCCGCAAGCGAATCTTGTCGATCTTGCCGGTCGGGGCGAGCGGCATGGCGGGTAGGCGGACGACCGCGTCGGGTACCCACCACGGCGCGACACGGCCGTGCAGCGGCGCGAGCAGGTCGGCGTCGGTGAGGGCGGGTTCGCGCAATTCGACCAACAGGATCGGCCGCTCGCCCCATTTGACGTCGCTGCGGCCGATCACCGCAGCCTGTGCGACGGCCGGAAGTGCGCCGACGATGCCCTCGATCTCGGCGGGGTTGATCCACTCGCCGCCCGATTTGATAAGGTCCTTCGCCCGGCCGGTGATGATGAGATTGCCGGCGCGATCGATCCGCGCGAGATCGCCGGTGGCAAACCAGCCGTTACCGTCGGTGGCTGGCGCGTCCTGCCCGAAATAACGCTCGACCACCGCCGCGCCGCGCACGCGCAGATGCCCCTCCACATCGCGCTGCTCGGCCAGTGCTATGCCATCGGCATCGGTAAGGAGAAGGTCGACCCCGATCGCCGGCTTGCCCGATACGTCGGCGCGGCGCGCAGGATCAGCGGGTGGGGCGACGGTACCCGAAGGTGAGAGTTCGGTCATTCCCCAACTGGTTTGTACCGCGACGCCAAGGCGCGCTTCGAGCCGTGCCATCAGTGCAGGCGGCATCGGCGCGCCGCCGACGATCAGGCGCCGGAGTGTCGGCAGCGTCTCGCCGGTCGCGTCCAGATGCTCGAGCAGGCCAAGCCAAACGGTAGGTACGCCTACCCCCACCGTCACCTCCGCCGCCCGTATCAGCCGCGCAAGGCTCGCGCCGTCGGTATGGCGGCCGGGCAGGAC
This sequence comes from Sphingomonas sp. NBWT7, assembly GCF_014217605.1. NCBI lineage: Bacteria > Pseudomonadati > Pseudomonadota > Alphaproteobacteria > Sphingomonadales > Sphingomonadaceae > Sphingomonas > Sphingomonas sp. NBWT7. The sequence goes on from NZ_CP043639.1 coordinate 2,969,007, forward strand.
GAGGCGGCCGCCCGCGGCCGGAACGGCGAATGGCAGCCCCCAGGCGTTGGCGTGGAACATCGGCACGACGGTGAGCACCGCATCGCGCGCCGAGATCGCCATGACGTCGGCCTGCAGCGTGCGCAGCGTATGCAGAAAGCTCGATCGGTGCGTGTAGGTTACCCCCTTCGGGGCACCGGTAGTGCCCGACGTGAAGCAGAGCCCGCTCGGTGCGGTCTCCGGAAAATCGCCCCAGGCAATGTCGCGCGGTGCGGCCGAGAGGAGCGGTTCGAGCGCGGTTGCCGTCGCGTCTTGCTCCGCCATACCGTCGATTACCAGGATACGCGCGATGCCGGTGGCGCGTTCGGCAACGCGGCGGGCGAGTGGCAGCAGATCGGCGCTGGCGACAAGCAGTTTGGCCTGTGATTGCACCGCCATCGCGGCGAGTTGCGCCGCGGTGAGCCGGGGATTGAGCGTGTGGCAAACCGCCCCCATGCCCATGATCGCGTACCACGCCTCGACGTGCGCCTGGCTATTCCACGCGAGTGTCGCGACGCGGCTGCCGGTGGTGACGCCCAAGTCGGCGAGCACACCTGAGACGGCGCGCGCGCGATCGTGCAGCGCGGCATAACCGATCCGCGCGAGGCCGCCGTCGTGGGCGGTGACGACTTCGGCCTGCGGATGCCATTTGGCAGCGTGGGTCAGGAACTTGTCCAGCGTCAGCGGAAAATCCTGCATCGCTCCGTCGATCATCGGCAACCCGCCACTTTCGCGAGGACCGGCGAGGCAACCCCGGTATTCCAGTTCCACGGCTGATCGCCCGCCGCCCGGCGGCGACACATTGCCGCTTCGTGCAGCGCGAACATGCCGGGACGGATGCGCGTTGCCGGGCGCGGTTCATCGGCGAAGACCATTGCGTTCGCCGCCGTGCCATAAGCGGCCCAGGCGGGCTGGCCCTTCGCGGCAGGGGTGCCGGTGCGCGCAAAGGACAGCCAATAGTCGCCCATCGCGGTGGCAAGCCGGCGCTCGGTGACATTGTCGGGGATCTTCGGCCACAATCGCGGCGTGTTGTCCAAGGTGCCGAACACATACGGCAGCTCGGCGGCGTGAAAGGCATGGAGGCCGTTCTCGTCGGCGGCCGGATAGCCATGATCGAAGAGGTAGAGATAGCCCGGCTGGCCAAGCGCCGTCTGCCCGATCGCCACCCGCTGCGACGTCCAGCCGTAGAGCGCGTCGCGCGTGGTGGCGAGGACCGACTCCGCGACATCGCCTGATGGATAAAGGCGCAGGAAGGGATCGGCGAGGTCGCCGTAGCGTTCGCGGATCGTCGCCTCATACGCAGCCGCGCTGGCGGGCGCAGCGGGTGCCAGCGCGCGCAGCGAGCGGATTTCACCGGCGTTGAAACCGGCTAGCACCGGCACCTTGGCCTGTTCACCGCGATCCCAGGTATCGACCAGCTGACGTGGAAGCGTCCGGCCGTCGATCGTGCCCGATACCGCATATCGTTTTGCCGTTGCCTGACGCGTCAGCAAGCCGGCGTCCATTGCGCGCAGACTGACAAGGTCCGCCGCGCCAAGATCGGCCATCAGCTTTTCTCCGGCGCGTTCGGCGGCGGGGAGGCCATGACGGGCCTGCTTCAGCTCGGGCGTCGTCACCATATAGGCGCTCTGTGCGATCGCCTTGGCGAACAGGCCGCGCGCGAGCGGGCTCGCCATCAGATACATGACGCTCAGCGCGCCGGCGGATTCGCCCGCAATCGTGACGTTGGCGGGATCGCCCCCGAATGCGGCGATGTTGCGCTTCACCCACCGCAGCGCGGCGATCTGATCGAGCAGGCCGTAATTTCCCGAAACGCCGTCCGGGGATTCCGCGCTCAGCGCGGGATGTGCGAGATAGCCGAGCACGCCGAGGCGATAGTTGACCGACACCACGATCGCACCGCGCGCCGCAAGCTTCGCACCGTCGTAGATGCCCTCGTTGCTGTAGCCGGTGACGAGCGCGCCCCCGTGGATCCAGACGATTACCGGCAAGTCCTTCGCGCCCCGCGGCGCCCAGACGTTGAGTGTCAGGCAATCCTCGCTCATCCGTTCGGGCGGATTCTCGTAGATCACGCCGAGCACCTGGGGCTGGACGCATGCGGGGCCGTAGGACGTCGCCTGATAGGGCATCGGCCGGAGCGGAAGGTCGGCAGGCGGCTGCCAACGGCGCGCGCCGACGGGCGGCTGGGCATAGGGGATACCCTTGAAGACGCGGAGGCTGCCCTGCGTCGCGCCCTCGATCGAACCGGCCGGCGCGTCGACCCGCACTGGTTCGGCGATCGCGGGCGTGGCGAGCAACGCGGCGATGGCGGCGGCAAGGATCTTCATGCGCGGGTCTCCTCGCGGTGGAGCAGGCGGGCGAGCGCGAGAAACAGCGCGATCGCGACGAGATAGAAGGGCGTTAGCGTGTAGAGCGCGGTCTGAAGCGCGTGCGGATCGCCATGTGCCTTGAACCAATCGCTTGCCTGACCGACCCAGGTCGGCCCGAGCCCCAGCCCGATGAAGTTCATGATGAGCAGCAGAAGCGCACCCGACAGCACGCGCTGGTTTGGCAAGACCTCGTCCTGCACCAGCGCGACGCTTGCCGAGAGGTAGAAATAGTTGAAGACCATCACCACGGACAGCAGCACCAGCGCGAGCGGCCAGGACGGTGCCCAGACGAAGCCAAGGTAGAAGGGCATCGCGACCGCTAGCGACAGCGCCGGCGCGGTGGCGTAGCCGGCGCGCGAGGCACGCGTCATCCGATCGATCACGCGGCCCGATATGATCATGCCGCCACCCATGCCGAGTGCGAGGACGAGCGCGTACCAGATCGCAATCTGGCCGAGTACCATCTGCTTCTCTCGCATCAGGAACAGGACGGCGAAATTGCCCATGCCGTAGGTGACGAACTGCGTCGCCCCGCTGCCGAGTGCGGCGAGCATCAGTACCGGGTGCGTCAGGAATATCCGAACCGTCGACCAGAAGGCTGCCTGCGTCGGTTCGGATGCAGCGCCGCCGACGTCGGTCGCGCCGCGTACCGGTTCGCGCATGAATAGCCGCAGCAGCAGGGCGGTGACGACCCCGATCGCACCGATCACGATGAACGGCATCCGCCAGCCGAACCGCTGGGCAATCGCCGCGCCGAACGCGACGCCGATCGCCGCGCCCACCGCCGGCCCGAGATTGAAGATGCCGAACGCCGCGGCGCGCCGGCCGGGCGGATAGATGTCGGTGATGATCGCATAGGAGGGCGGGACGCCGCCCGCCTCACCGAAACCGACCGTCATGCGGGCAGCGACCAGCTGGGTATAGTTCGCCGCCAGCCCGCAGGCGACCGTCGCGCCGCTCCAGATCGCGCAGGCGAGCGACAGCACGGTCACGCGGTTGGTGCGATCGGCAAGCCAGCCGACGGGGATCGCGATGAAGCAATAGAACATTGCGAAGTAGAGCCCGCCGATCAGCCCGAGTTGCCCGTCGGTGACGCCGAGCGAATCCTGGATCGGCTTGGCCACGATGCCGATCAGCTGGCGATCGAGGAAATTGAGGACGTAGACGAAGGTCAGCGTCGCCAGCACCAGCCCCGGCCGGGCCGGCGCGGCATCGACAGCGGGCGGGGCGGTCGTAGCGGGCGGGGCGGTGGCGGCGACGCTCACGCCTCAGATCCCGTAACCGATGCGGATGCCGATCGTGCGCGGTCGCAACGTGCCGAACCGGCTGACGAGAAACGCTTCGGGATGGATGTAGACCACCGAATGATCGTCGAACACGTTCTCGACATAAAGCGCGCCCGTCCACGCGCCCTTCTTGACGCCTAGATTCAGGTTGACGTTCACATATTCGTCGGTCTCCCCGAACGTCGAGAGGCGCAGGTTCGGATTGCCCGGCGTGTTGGGGAAGGAACTGTTGTACGACCCGACATATTGCGCATTCACTGCAAAAGTGCCCTTCGCCTCCGCACCCAGATCGAACCCCAGCGAGGTATAGATCGCGCCCTGCAATCGCGGCGCGGACAGGCGATGGCCAAGCACCGCGCCCGAGATCGCCGCTTCCGCCGCTGTCAGCTCGGTGATCTTGCTGTCGTTATACGCGGCATTCAGGCCGATGAAGACATCGGTGGCGGGGATCACCCCCATCTCGACTTCGAACCCCTTGCTGCGTGCCGCCCCGATGTTGGTGGCGAATTGTACCGAGTCCGAGACGCGATTGGCCTGCGCCTGGATGTTGCTCCAATCGATAAGGTAGGCGGCGACGTTGATCGTCACCCGGCCGTCGAGCCAGCGACCCTTCGCGCCGATTTCGTAACTGTTGAGATTGTCCGACGACGCGCCGTTCGGGATGATGATATCGGCGCTGTTCACCACGCTTCCGCGCCCGGCGAAAGCGTTGACGATCGGCGCGCGGAAACCGGTGGAGAAGGTGGCATAGGTCGTTACCGTCTCGGTCGGGCGGAACGAGGCGCTTGCCTTCCACTGCGGCTTGGATCCCTTGGCCTTAATCCCGGTGACGGCCGTGTATGGCGTGAATTGCGTAAAGTTGACCGGCAGGTACGCACCGGTCGGTCCGCGGAGGCCGGCGAGTGCGGCCTGAAGATAGTTCAGGCCGAAAAACGTCGGAGCACTGGCGAGATAGCCGCCAGCCTCGGTGAAGCCCTGCGCGGTGATCCGGCCGTAGCGGACGCCGCCGGTCAGCCAGAAACGATCGGAGAATTTATAGGTGAGCTCGCCGAAGCCGGCGAGCTCTTCGCCGATCTGATGCGTGTATTGCTTCTGGTAATATTGGTCGGGCAGCCCGGTCATGTTGCGGGCTGCCAGGAACGCGGGATTGGAGCGATAGAGGAAGTCCACGTCGCGGCGGCGATGCAGGTAAAAGCCGCCGAGCACGAATTGCAACGGGCCGTCGAGCGAAGAGGTCAGTCGCGTTTCCTGTACGAACACCTTGTCGTACCCGTCGGCGTCGAGCCCAAAGGCGATCGGCGCCCCTGCGAAGCTGCCGGGTGGGAAGGTACCGGCAAGATCGAGATAGAACCGCTGGCGGAAGTCCGAATAGGTCGATGAGCTGGTCAACCGCCCGAAGTCGAATTCATAGTCGATCGTCGCGTTGGCGATGATCTGTTCGCCGGTGAAGCGGTCCGGCTGGTCGGAGATACGCTTTTCCCGCCCCAGCGATGGGCTGGTGAGTGAAGAATCCTTCGGATCGCTGTTCTCGTAGCTGCCGAGCAGGCGGACCGAGAGGCGGTCGGTTGGCTTCCACAAGGCAACCAGACGCCCTCCATAGTCGACCAGCGTGTTTGAGTTGCGCACGCCGGTGCCGACGTTGTCGAGATAGCCCTCCTCGTGGCGATAGAAGCCGACCGCCCGGATCGCGAGCTTGTCGTTCACCACCGGCACGTTGAGCATGAGGTTGTAGCGCTGGCGCAGGCTGTTCGAACCGGTGAGGCCGAGATCAACCAGCGCCGAGACATCGAAATCGTTGAGGTCGGGGCTTTTGGTCAGAATGCGCATAGCGCCCGAGAGCGAGCCGGAGCCGAACAAGGTGCCCTGCGGCCCGCGCAGGAATTCGACCCGCTCGACGTCGAAGAGGTTCGGATCGACGACGGTGGTGTTGCCGATCGTCGAGACAGGCAGTTCGTCGATATAGACCGCCACCGAGCTTTGCAGGTTGGCGTTGTAGCCGTTCGTGGCGATGCCGCGCGCCGTGAAATTGTTGAAGTTCTGCGTCGGGCGGTTGAGGATCACCCCCGGCGTCTCACGCGCGATACCTTCGAAACCAACGATACCCTTTTCGGTCAGCTCTTCCTGCTGGAAGGCGCTGACGCTGATCGGCACATCCTGGATGCGCTCGGTACGGCGGGTGGCCGTGACGTAGATATCGTCCGACCCGGGCGACGCGTCCACCGGGCTATTTCGATCGGTAGCGGTCTCATCCGAAATCGCAGCATCCTGTGCCAGCGCCGGCAGACTCGTAAATAGCGTCGCCGCCGCAACGGACGCGAGCAGACTGGCCTTCATGTGCCTCTCCCTGAACCAATTGATCGAATGTCAACTTATGGTCCGATGGATGCCGACGATTGAGGCCGCTGTCAACACTCACTCTCAAGCGTGTGAACATTGTGAGGTGCTTTGGTTTGGCGGAGAGAGCCGGTACGGGTCACAGAGAAGCCTTCGGCTTTCCAACGTTTCGGTCGGTGTTCGGCGCTAAGGGCACGCGCAATGCCGCACGATTGACGAGGTGCGTGAACCGACGAGCACGAATGTCGACTGGATGCGCGGAGAGACGGCTCTCGCTTCGGCCACGGCGTTGATTCGACGCGAAGCGACCATCGTAAGGGCTTGACGATCTTCGGACGCACGATCGTACAGCCAGCAGGGCCCAGCCCCTGTGGTATCGCCGCTGAGCGAATCGCGTACGCGCGCTGTCACGCGCCACGCGACGACTGGCTGTGGGGCCGGGCCGTCATCCGACATGGCATAAAAAACGACGGCGGAGGCGAGCCGGCGGTATGCCGGCTCGCCATTCTCGTCACGCCAAGGTGCGAACGCCGACTTCCCGCGCGTAGAAGCGCCGGCTGGCCGCCGCGACGAAGGCGTCGCCCAATTCGGTCACCCCCTCGTCCGGCTCGACCCCGGCCTTGTCTAGCAATGCCTGTGCGGCAGCGCTGGCTCCGATCGCCTTGAGATGGCCGAAGGCATCCATCACGAATTGAACGGCGGCCGCTTCCTTCAGCAATGCTGCGCATCCTTCGTCGGACAGCACCACTGCGATGGCGTCGAAGATCTGGCTAGGCGAGCCGGCGAGCTGGCCGTCCGCCTTTCGCTTCGATCCGTCGGCCAGCGTCGCGCCGCCGACCTTCGGCGCGACCAGTACGGCCTTGCCGTTCGCTGCTTCGACGGCAGCGATCACCGCGTCGATCGCTGCGCCGTCGCTGCCGTCGGCATACAAGATACCGACGCTGCGGCCTTCCAGCGTGTCCTTCATATTCTTGTGGATCGACAGGGCATCGGAAGGCGCCATATCGACCGGGTCGCGTGCCGCCGCTGCTTTCGGCGGCAGATCGATACCCAAGCCATCGGCCACGCGCTTTGCCAGATCGTCGTCGACGTTGCGAAGGTTGGCAACCATGCGCGGCGGGACCTGTTCGAGCACGCCGACCTTCGACAGCTCGAACACGAACGACGAGGCGATGTGCGCCTGCTCGCTCTTGGTTTGCGATCGATAGAAAAGCCGCGCCTGGCTGTAATGATCCGCGAACAATTCCGCACGGACACGTAGCTTGTCACCCTGTTCGTCCGGACCGGTAGCAGCATTCACCGTCGCGAAGCCGCGCTCGACGCTCTCGCGCGGGCCGCCGTCCTCACCGTGAGCGGCGAGGCTGTTGGGCTCGTAGTTCGCGCGGCCCTTCGGCACGTGCGTCTGCATTTTGCCATCGCGCTGGAAGTTGCCGAACGGGCATCGCGGCGCGTTGATCGGGATCTGATGGAAGTTCGTCGTGCCCAATCGAGAGTTCTGCGTATCGAGGTAGCTGAACAGCCGACCCTGCAGCAGCGGATCGTTCGAGAAGTCGATACCCGGCACCACGTTGGTCGGCAGGAACGCGACCTGCTCCGTCTCGGCGAAGAAGTTGTCTGGGTTGCGATTGAGCGTCAGCGTGCCGATGATCCGCACCGGCACATCGTCCTCCGGGATCAGCTTGGTCGCGTCCAACACATCATAAGGCTGCGCGTCGGCAAATGCCTGATCGAACACCTGAATGCCAAGATCCCATTGCGGAAAAGCGCCGGTGTCGATCGCTTCCCAAAGATCGCGGCGCTGATAGTCGTTGTCGGCGGCCTGAAGCTTCAATGCTTCGTCCCAGATCGTCGATTGCAGGCCGAGACGTGGCTTCCAGTGAAACTTGACGAAGCTCGCCTTACCGTCCGCATTGACCAGCTTGAAGGTGTGGACGCCAAACCCTTCCATCGTGCGGAACGAGCGGGGCAAGGTGCGATCCGACATCGCCCACATCAGCATGTGGGTCGTCTCCGGCATCAGGCTCGCCCAATCCCAGAAGGTATCGTGTGCGCTTCCCGCCTGCGGATAGGCACGATCGGCTTCCATCTTCACCGAATGGACGAGATCGGGAAACTTGATCGCGTCCTGAATGAAGAACACGGGGATGTTGTTGCCGACCAGGTCCCAATTGCCCTCGCGCGTGTAGAATTTCACGGCGAAGCCGCGCACGTCGCGCGGCGTGTCTACCGAGCCCGCACCGCCGGCGACGGTCGAGAAACGGACAAATACCTCGGTCTGCTCGCCCTTGGTGAAGACTGCCGCCTTTGACAGGTCACTGATATCGTCGGTTGCCTCGAAGACACCGTGCGCGCCGGACCCGCGAGCGTGCACGATGCGCTCTGGGATCCGTTCGTGATCGAAGTGGAAGATTTTCTCGCGCAGGACAAAATCCTCCAGCAGCGTGGGTCCCCGCGCGCCGGACTTCAGGCTATTCTGGTTGTCGCCAATCGGCACGCCGTGGTTGGTCGTCAGCACAGGTGCATCACCCGTCGCCCGCTGATGGGTCTCGCCGCCGTTGCCGGTGGCGGTGGTCATGTCGCTCATGCACAGTTCCTTCGTGGCCAGACGTGGCTCGTCAGCAAAACGAAGCAGGCAGCCGAAGGTCCCACCTGCTGATGTCTTATAAGATGATTGGCCGATAAGTTCGCTTCAGCGCGCTGAAGCGAATCCGGCATCATATGCGGCGCTTACGCTGAGGGGCGCCTTCGGTCAGAAGGGAGCGCCGGAAGGCTCGTGATAGGGGCAGCCGTTTACACGTGCGCGGAAGTCGGCGGAGTGGCGGTAGGTCTCTTTCCGTGCCCGGTTGATGTTGCCCAGTGGGCGGTGCGCAACGAGCCCGGTCCAGATCGAGAAGCGCATCTGCTCGTCGATCTGCTGGAATTTATCCTCGCTCAGACTGTCCTGCCTCGCCGCTCGAACGGTCGCCACCGGCTGAAAGGGGGTGTCGTCCTGATCCCATTCGACCGTCGGATCTTCGATCGGTTGGGCGTCGAGATCACGGCAGAGCTGAACCCGCAGCTCCCATTCCATCTCGAGTACCCGAGCTTCTGACCTGATCACCTCGCGAAGGGCGTCAGGACGGTGACTGGCATCGATCGTCGTATCGGTCTGATCGGTCAGATCCTTTGAAACGGGAAAGAGCGCGAACTTCGCGATATATTCGCCGTAGCGGAACGGCGTGACGCTGTAGTAAGTCTCGCCGAGCGGATCGGAGTTGGGCGCCCCGCCCAGCGTCTGCACCTTCGTGCTTTCGATGCCCACCGTGCTCAGCACCGTGTTCACGCCGCGCAGTGCCTTCGACAATATTTCCTTGGTTCCCTCCAGCTTGTCGGTGGTGCCGGCGAGCAGTTTCAGATTGCCGAGAAACTTGTCCGCCGTCTTGCTCTGGAAGACCGGGCCATTGACCATGATGAAATCCTGCGTCCGCCCCTCCGCATCCGGCAGGCGTTCGCCATCGACGTCCAGGACCTTTAGCGCCACCCCACGCGGTAGGCTGATCGTGTCCGGCAGAATGTCGCCGGCATTGGTCGAGAAGCGCATGATCACCTTGTGCTCGCCCGGCGTGATGAAAAGACCTTGGGCCAGCTCGGGTGGAAGATCAGCGTGGACGGTCAGCGTCCCTTCCAAGAAGCCGTGCGCCTTTGCATGTACCGATCGTACGGCGTGACCGTAATCGTCTGCGGTCCTCTCCAGGATCCTGTCGAACGTCTGGTTGAGCGCTGCGATCGTCTCGGTTTCGTCTGGTTTCACGTCCTCTACGTCGGCGGAGTAACGAACGGGTGTCTTGGCCATGATCAATACTCCTTAAGGCAGGGGGCGGTTACTTGCCGCCGTCGGGCTCGGCGCCTCACGACAGGCCGACCGAATGCCGTGTTCAACGCGCGACCGCAAAATAGTTCGCCTGCTTCGCGCCGCCGGTGATCCGACCAGGCCTAAGAATTCCGCCGGCGATATCCGAAAAATACTTCTGACCGGTATCGTCGACCACTTCCGATGCGGTGAGCGCTGACGTCTTGCGACAAGGTTTCGCGCGCTTATTGTCTGGAACGGCGCGGATCGTGACCGATGCTTTCGATGCCGGGGCAGCGCGCGATTATCGTATCGGCGATCAATCCTCGCGAAACATTTCGCGCTGGGACTTGTCGAGTTCCTCCGCATAACGCCGCCGAACATAGGATTCCGACAGGATGCCAAGAACGTCGCCGTTGACGGCGACGATCGCCATTTCGTCTGCGCCGGCCGCATCGAAAGCAGTCATCACGGCCTTGATGCCGGCGTCAGGCTCCAGAACCTGTTCCCTGTGGATCGCCAGCGTTCCGACCGCCTCTGTCGGCGAAACACCCTCCGCGAAGGCGGCGGCGGTTTGCACGATCCCGGCGTAACGATCCTGATCGTCGACCACCACCACCCGGCTCGTCGATCCCAACGGGAAAAGCCGTCGAAACTCGGCAACGGTGATACGGGCAGGCGTCGCCCGCTCCACCTTTCGCATCATTCGTCCGGCGGTCAGCGTGCGGACCCAACCCACATCGCGCGCGCTTTTGATCGTCTCGCCGCGCAGATGAAGCCGCCACGTCGAGAAGGAATAGCCGAACGTCTCGCGGACGATCGTCGACGATACCAACCCGGCAGCGATGGTCGCGCCGGCCAGCGAGAAGTCGTGTGTCGCCTCCAGCACCAGCATCGCCATCGTCATCGGACCGCCGACGACCGCGACGGCCAGCGCCGCCATCCCTACCAGCGCGGCGTTGGTGGGATCGATCAATGAGTGGCCTGCGAGCCAGCTTAGTCCGCCGGCATACAATTGCCCCAACAGACTGCCCAGGAATAGCGACGCGAAGAAGAGCCCGCCTCTGAAGCCGAAAGCAAGCGATACGATCGACGCCACGCTCTTCAGAACGAGCACGGCCGCCAGGATCGTCAGCGGCACGCCGTATTCCAGATCGATGTGGAGGGCACCGTGACCTGCCGACAGGACCTGCGGCGTCATCCAGGCCAAGGGGACGAGCAGCGCGCCCCCGACGATCGGCCGCAACGAAGTGCGAACAGGCAAACGGCGGCTTCCCGCCTCGACGCTCGCCACCGCGCGCATCAGCAGGATGGCGATTGCCGCCGCGATCGCGCCCAGCCCGGCGTAGATCACGTAATGATGCGTCTGCACCTGCTCGCCGACCGTCGCGTCGACAATATAAGGTTGCGCGCCGAACGCCTGGGCGACGAGCACGCCCGATAGCGCTGCCGCCGCGACGGGCGCGATCGCGGCGGGTGTATATGCACCGATGACGATTTCGAACGCGTAAAACGCACCCGCCAGCGGGGCGCCGAACGCGCCCGCAATCGCAGCGCCGGCACCGGCGCCAACGAGGACGCGAAGGTCGGCGCGCCTCAATTTGATCCATCCGCCCACGATCGACGAGATCAGCCCACCGAGTTGGGCGTAGGCGGCTTCCAGGCCCACCGACGCGCCGAAGCCGTTCGAGATGATCGTCTGGCCCGAGATGACGAGACTGTCGCTCCGCGACATGCGGCCGCCGTGCAGGGCGTTGGCCTCCACCGCATCGACCATCTTTCGGGTTCGCGCCCGGACGGCGTAAGAGAAGAGCGCCAAGACGGCGCCGCCGACGGGCAATGCCAGAAGCGCCGACAACGGGATTGCCGGCGTCCCGCTCAACCGCTGTCCGCTTGGCAATGCGAAGAGCAGATGCTGTATGGTCCGGGCGATGGCGCCTTGAACCACGCTCAATAGTCCGGCAGCGCCGCCGATTACGAGCGCCAGCAGGATCAGGAATGCTTCGCTGGCACGCACTTTCTGGCGCAGCCATAACGCCGCGACGCGAATAGCCGCGATGTTCAGCGTCATTCTAGCACCACCCCGCACGGCGGATCGCGCTTTGGGTGCCATTCCAGAAGAGTAGCGCTGATACCGTCACGACATCGTCCTGCTGCACGGCCAGAGTAAGACGGCGCCCGCCCCCAACGCCGCCCGAACGCCAGCGATCAGGCACGCCGGGCGGGATATGACGATCAAAGGCGCCGCCTGGAAAGAGCGGGAACGTCGCATGGTATCTGTTAGCGACAAGCGCTCGCCCGGGCTATCCATCTTGATAGGATCGGCCGATCGACATGCGTTCGGGACTATTCGTGCGGCGAGCCGGGTTCGGCGCGCGTTCAAGATGTCGCGCGCGCGTTCCGCTTCTTGGCAAGGCGGCTACAAGACCTGAAAAGGGAAGCCGCATTGCCATTTGATTTGCTGTATCGTCGTCTCGCTATCGTCGCCGGTTTGTTTGCTATGGCCGGCTGTGTTCCGGCGGGACGTCAACCTCTGCCACCAGCCGCCGTACCGATTACCGTCCAGACGACGACACCCGTTCGATCGCCGCCCACGCCGGCGAACGCGCAGCCGCAGCCGTCTGCTGCTTTGCTCAACGCTGTCCAGGCGCTGGGCGCAGGCTTCGACGGCCAGGTCGGCATCAGCGTTCGCGACATCGACGAAGGCTGGGTTGTCGCCTGGGAGGGCGATACCCCCCGGCCGCAGCAGAGCGTCAGCAAATTGTGGGTCGCGATCGGGGTCATGAATGCGGTCGACCGGAAGCGATTGTCCCTCACTGATCGGGTGACGGTCACCCGCGCCGATCTCACCGTCTTTCACCAGCCGATCCGCGCGCTGGTGGGCAAGGGCGGTTACGCGACGACGATCGACGGCTTGCTGCATGGCGCGATGACGCGCAGCGACAATACCGCCAACGATGTGCTTTTGTGGCGTGTCGGCGGCCCCGCAGCGATCAATCGGATGCTGGGCGACAAGGGTATCGTCGGCGTTCGCTTCGGTCCCGGCGAGCGGCAATTGCAGGCGCGTACCGCCGGGCTCGAATGGCGCCCCGAATGGGCCGGCGGCTGGGGTTTCCTGCAAGCCCGGGCGGCAATGACATATGACGCGCGCGACAAGGCGCTGCGTCGCTATCTCGAGGCCCCGATCGACGGCGCATCCGCCAACGGCGTGACGCTCGGACTATCGCTGCTGGCGCAGGGTAGATTGTTGAGCGCCCGATCGACCGCGGCATTGCTGACATTGATGCGGTCGAGCAAGACCGGCCCCTTACGTCTGAAGTCCGGGCTGCGCCCGGGTTGGACGCTCGCCCATAAGACCGGGACAGGACAGGATCTCGGCAGCTTGTCGACCGGATACAATGACGTCGGATTGCTCGTCGCACCGGACGGGCACCGTTATGCCCTGGCGGTGATGATCGCGAGCACGCGCCAGCGCATTCCGGTGCGAATGCGCCTGATGGGCGACGTGACGCGCGCCGTGATCGCCTCGAGCGAAGGTTAGTTCACCGTGGCGCGGTCGGTGGGCGATCGATCGGGTAGGTTTGCCCGATCACCGCCCCAGGTGGCCAGCGTCTTGCCGGTTTGGGGATTGTCGATCGCCACATCGTCGAACGTGACGGCGATGATGCAGATCGGGCGCTGTTCGGGGCCGGCGGGCTGTCGGCACGAGACGGGGGATCTATCGGCTGTTCCGCCGATCCGACCACGAAGGCGAAGCTGCAGACCTTGGTTGCCCGGCGCTTCGTCCGGGGCCGCGCGAACCACGCTTTCGTAAGGCTTGCCGTCGCGTAGACGTTGGCCGGCGCTATCCGAGAACTGTGCGATCGCCACTGTTTGCCCTGGCAACGTGACCGCATCTGTTCCGGTTGGGGCGATACTGTCTTGGGCGGGCGGGCAGGTTTCGCTGGCCGTCCATGGTCGTGGAATCCAGAAGCCCTCCGCCATGGCATCGCTCGCCGATCCATCGGTCGACGTGCGCAGGTCGTCGCTGCTCCAGACCACGGGGGACACATGCACGCGCAGCGCCTTGGCGTCGTCATCGTAGCGCCAGCGCATCGCACTATCGCTGCCCGCATCGGATGGTCCGCGGCATCCGAAGGGCAGTCGTAGTTCGAACCGCTGGCCCGCCAGATCGGCAGTAGCCCCCGGCAGCGGGCGGCCTGAAGCAAACGCATCTGCCGCCTGCGATGCCAGCGCGATCAGATCGGCGCGCGTTTTTATGATATCGCGCGGGTCGGGCAGCGACGGCGTCGGTTGGGCAACGGCAGGTGGCGTTGCAACGGGCGTTGCGGCCGGTTCGATCTCCCGCGGCGACGTGCCGCGCCCGACCAAGAAACCGGCGCCGCCGACAACCACGGCGATCGCCAAACCACCGGCCAGGGCGAGCCGACTGTTCCGCAAGTTGGGCTCATTCATGCGGCATCGATAGCAAAGGTCGCCAAATACGCCTACCCGAGGTCATGACGTCCGCCGATATCGTCCCGCCCGTGTGGCTCGGTCCCGCGGTTTGCCCGTCTCGGACCCCGTCACGGACAACGCCGGCGTGACCTTCGATCAGATCCTGACCCTGGTTGTATTGGTGGCGGTTGTCGCCGCCCTGATCTGGGACGCGGTGCGGTCCGACGTCGTTGCGCTGAGCGGGGCGGCCGTCCTGTTGGTCGCCGGCGTCGTGCGGCCGATCGACGTTCAAGGCGCCTTTGCCAGCCCGGCGATCATCGCGCTCGCCTCGCTCTTCGTCATCGCCTACGCGCTCGAACTATCGGGGCTGCTCGACCGCGCGATCGAAGCCGCGGTTGCAATGTGCAAGCGACTTGGCTCGGCGGGTATATGGTTGATGCTCGGCGCGATCGGGATCGTTTCCTGTTTCCTCAACAGCACGCCGATCGTCGTCCTCGGCGCGCCCGTCGTGCGCGATGTCGCAACCGCGCTGAAGCTGCCGCCGAAACGCTACCTTATGCCGCTGTCCTACATTACGGTGCTGACTGGTTGCTGTACCCTTATCGGAACGTCGACGAACCTGCTGGTCGACGACATGGCGCGCAATGCCGGGCAGCCGCGCTTCGGCATATTCGAGATCACGCCGGTCGGCCTGCCGATCGCGTTGGCGGGCGCGATCTACCTGTTCCTGTTCAGCGGTAAGCTGATGCGTGGCAGCATCGCTGACGAAAGCCCGCCGACCGATCAGCGCGAGATCGATGTATCGAACGCCCAGGTCGGTGATCCGACGCTATTCGTCGAACACCGGGTGTTTCAACCAGCCAAGGCAGCGATCGCTTTTGCCGTCTTTGCAGGGGCGATCGCTGTCGCCGCCACCGGCGTCGTGCCGATCGCCGCGTCGGCTTTCGCCGGGGCCGTGCTCCTGATCCTGCTGCGCGTCATCACCGCCGATGAGGCTTATGGAGGGCTTCGTCCCCAGATCCTGATCCTGATTGCCGGGATGGTCGTTATCGGACTGGCGATGGAACAGAGCGGATTGGCCGCGACGGCGACGGGTGCGCTGGTCGGTTCGATGCAGGAGTTCGGACCGCTTACGGCGTTGATCGTGTTATACGGCGTCACGATGGTGCTGACCGAACTATTGTCGAATGCGACAGTCGCCGTTCTCGTCACCCCGATTGCGGTGGCGCTGGCGGAAAGTCTCGGCGTCAGTCCGCGGCCGTTCCTGGTGGCGGTGATGATGGCGGGCAGCGCGGCATTCGCGACCCCGTTCGGCTATCAGACCAACGTCATTGTCTACCAGATGGGCGGTTACCGTTACCTGGACTTCGTGAAGGTGGGATTGCCGCTGAACCTCATCACATTCGCCGTCGCGATTCTGGCGATCCACACGTTCTTTCCGTTCTGACCGATGCCCAAGGTCGTCAGTGATAAAGTGGGACGCTTCCGCGCCGGCGGCGCAATTTCGCCTATCGCGACGCCGGTGTTCGCCGATTGCTATCATTGGCCGCTGCCCGAAAGCCTTGACGGCAATATCCCCCATCGCGGCAATTGGGGATGATCTTGGCCACCCCTTCGGTAGGAAGAACAATACGATGAGTGAATTGCCGCATCACGGACGATACCGCTATAGCCCGATCGTCGGTCGTCCCGACTATTCGTGGCCGGGAGATCGTCGTCTGGCGATCTACCTCGGCGTCAATCACGAGGTGTTTGCTTTCGGCGGGGGGCTGGGGGCAACCCTCGCGCCAGCAAAGACCGATCCCGACGTGATGAATTTCGCGTGGCGCGACTATGGGAATCGCGTCGGGGCATGGCGCTTCATCGAGATGTTCGACCGGCTCGAACTCAAGACAACGGCGCTGATCAACAGCGCGATCATCACTCACTGTCCTGGACTTGCCGAGGCGTGTCGCGACCGGGGGGACGAAATCGCAGCGCACGGCCGCACCAATGCGCACGCGCAGGGCGAGCAGAGCGAGAACGAGGAACGCGCCATGATCGCGCAGACGCTCGACGATTTCGCTGCGATCGGTGTCCGCCCCCGCGGATGGCTTGGGCCGTGGATCTCGGAAAGCCATCGGACTCCGGACCTGCTGGAGGAAGCGGGTTTCAGCTATGTTCTCGACTGGGCGCACGACGATCAGCCGACCCGGCTCGCGACCCGCAGCGGTGCAGGGATCCTTTCGATCCCCTATTCGCAGGAGATCAACGATATCCCGTCGATCATCGCTCGCCAGCAGGAGGCAGCGACCTTCGCCGACATGATCGGGGACACGGTGATGCAATTGTTGAGCGAGTGCGACCGGCGGCCATCGGTGTTGGGGATCGCGCTTCATCCGTACATCATGGGGCAGCCGCATCGGGCCCTGCATCTCGAGCGGGCGCTGACCCGGCTGCGAGAGCGGGACGACGATCGCATCTGGTGGACCACCGCCGGCGCGATCGCGGATCATGTAGCCAAGACGGAGGGGGCTGGAGTGTAGCGATCATTCGCCGCGTCCATCTTGTTCGCTGCCGAACGCCGGTGCCCCGCGCCAAGACACGTAACGGCAGGGCGTTCGGCGGGCATCGTCACCGCGCGAGCAACGTAGCGATATCGCGCGGACGCAATTCGGTGTCGTTCGTTCAGGGGTAAGCCAACCGTGGCCATTGCTGATCTCAGCTAATCGCGGAGGCGGGCGATCCTGTACGGCCCCGACCGGGTTGGCAGCGGTCGCCCTTTCCAGCTCAACTGCACCAGTCCATCGCGAAGCAGTGCATCGACCGCGGCGTGAACCGCCGGCATCGCACCTCGCCAATCGGGCGCGATCGCGCGCGCTACCTCGCTAGGGCAGATTGTCGCGCCCGCCGCACGGCTTGCGAGGAGGGCGAGTGTAGCGGCCCTCGGATCGTTCATGCAAAATGCGCCCGCATTGCGTGCAGCCTAGTCAAATGATCGCCTACTGCCCGAGCCGTGGCGGGCGGCACCGTCAGCATGGACGACATGACCGATGGCTGGCCGGTCTTCGCAGGCTACTCGGCGGCGACGGTGCATCGTATCGTCCTTTCGGTAGGGTCGATCGGATCGAGCAGAAACATGCCGACGGCTCGGTTCGCCGCTAGCCATGCGATATGCTCCGCGGTGATCCGCTGGCCGGGCACGAGGCGGGGGACGCCGGGCGGCGCAGGAGCGATCGTCTCCGCGGCCACGCGACCTTCTGCGTCCCGCAATGCGACCTGCTCGACCGGTCCGAAGAACGCGCCAGCAGGATCTTGTGCCATCTCCGACGACAGCGTCGCGATGCGTGGAACATCGACGGCCGACGCCAGCTCCAGCGTGCCGGCTCGCAATCGGTTAACGCAATCGGCCAGCCCCTTAGCCAGCGCGCGGATGTCGCTGGATGTGGTGCCGACCGAGACGACCGCCAGAAGGTGGCGCGCATCGGACAGCCCGACGCAGATTCGATGATGCTCGTTCAGCCAATCGTCGATGGCGTAACCCGACACACCAAGTGCCGATACATCGATCAGAACTTTCGTCGGGTCGAGTTGCGCGCCGGTCGGAATGTCGGACGGTCCGAGAACACGCACGCCGTCGATCACAGCGACACGCCGGCGAAGATCCTCCGCGCGCTTGATGGTGGCACGCCAGATCGTGTCGCCGTTGATGGCGTGATCGCGCCGGGCGGCATCGAGGCTAGCGATTATCGGCACGGACGGGCTCGTCGTCTCGTAGAGTTCGTAGGCCATCCATAGCCGCTGCCGATCGACGAGTTCGCCGCGCGCGAGCAAAGCCGAGCCCTGTGTCAGCGCGCCCATTGTCTTGTGCAGGCTGTAGACCGCGACGTCCGCCCCCTTGGCCAAGGCATCGTGCGGCAGCGCCGCTGAAAAGGCGAACGCGCCGCCCCATGCGGCGTCGCAGATCAGCGGTATGCCGCGCGCGTGGCACAAATCGGCCAGGGCGGCGATATCGCTGGTGACGCCGTAGTAAGTTGGCGACACAAGCACGAACGCCTTGGCATCCGGATTGGCATCCAGAGCAGCCGCGAGCGCCGCAGGATCGACACCGTGCTCGACGTCCCATTCGTCGTCGACGATGACGGGTACGATGCGGGCATCCAGCCCCGCGCCCAAGGTGTGCGCCCGTTCCGCTTTATGAACGTTCGCGGCGAACAGCACCGTGTCCCCCGCACGCGCAACCGCCGCCAACGCCATGTGGAGGCTAAGTGTCGATCCGCCGGTGACGAACCGACAGAAGTCGGCGTTCCACGCCTTGGCCGCTATCTCATGGGCACGCTGGACGACATGAGCGCCCTCCGTCCGGTCGTCGAGACCTTTGGGGGTGATCACATCGGCTTTGAAGACACGCGTACCAAGCAGCTTGCGCACGTCGCGCGCGGCTCCCCTGCCCAGATTATGGCCTGGCGCACCGAAACCGCGCACCGGCCGTCGCTCCATCGTGGCCAGCGCCTCGAGAATGG
Organism: Sphingomonas sp. NBWT7; assembly: GCF_014217605.1. Taxonomy (NCBI): domain Bacteria; kingdom Pseudomonadati; phylum Pseudomonadota; class Alphaproteobacteria; order Sphingomonadales; family Sphingomonadaceae; genus Sphingomonas; species Sphingomonas sp. NBWT7. The sequence goes on from NZ_CP043639.1 coordinate 2,987,782, forward strand.
GTGTCTGATCCTGCTCCATCCTCCTCGAACGCGCGAACGCGCCAGACGACTCGGCGCAACAAATCAACGCCTTCCGAAGCCGAGAAAAAGAAGGACCCGATCCGAGCGGGGCAATGGTGTTCGCCGACTCGCGTGGTTCCGGTGGACACGGTACGACTGGATAGAGCGGTGACGCTTCGAGCGTTCAAGCCGAAGTTCGCAGCGCGATGGACGAACCGCGTGCAGGCACCGACGTCGTGTAGCCGATGGCGGCCTTGCGAGGTAGAACCGACGATAAACCCCTCGGAAGACAAGAATGAAGCTCAGCGCGCGCGATCAGATTTCCGGCACCATCGTCACCGCCAACATCACCGAGCAAGCGATCGCCGACTTCTGGCTGGCGACCGGTGAGACGGTGACCGTCATCGTCAAGGCTAGCGCCGTGATGATCGGCAAGTAACGTGAAGCTCGGCCCCCTCTGGCTCAAGATCCAGATCGCGTGTGGCGATGCCTTGGCAATGGGGCCGGGGAAGGCCGACCTGCTCGAGGCGATCATCGCCGAAGGTTCGATCAGCGGCGCAGGCCGCGCGCTCGGCATGAGCTATCGCCGCGCCTGGCTGCTGGTCGACGAGATGAACCGCTGCTTTGATCCGGTTCTGGTCGAGACGCTGAAGGGCGGCGGCCGGGAGCGCGGGGCGAAAGTCAGCGCGACCGGTCTCGCCATCCTCGAAGCCTATCGTGAGATGGAACGCGAGGCCGCAACCATCGCCGAGCACCCCGCTTATGCGCGCTTAAGCGAACACCTGCGCGTCGAGCCGATCCCAACCGATTGAACCCGACCAGTCCAAGGTCGCCGTCAGCTCTATATACGACCAAATACATTCTCGATATACGCCCGGACATAACGCAGCCGCGGGGACTGCAAGCAGGGTGTCGATCGATGTCGAAGCGGGTTGCGGTGTTTCTCGGCGCCACGGCCATGTCTGCGTTCAGCGCTCCCGCGCTTGCCCAGTCCGCTGCGACGGAGGTGCCGCCGCCAATCTCCGACGATGCGGCCGACACCCGCCTTCCGGAAGTCGTCGTCACGGCGCGACGCCGGGCCGAGGAAGCGCAGCGTGTGCCCGCGGCGCTGTCGGTCGCCGGCGGTGACCTCATCGACCAGAGCTACACGGTTAACACGCAGGGGCTGACGACGCTGATCGCGACGTTGAACTACAGTTCGGCCAATCCGCGCAACACCGCCTTCACGATCCGTGGGCTGGGGTCGAGCGTCGTTGCGGTCAGTCAGGCCAACGACGGGCTGGAGCCGGGCGTCGGCTTCTATGTCGATCAGGTCTATCATGCGCGCCCCGCGACCGCCGCGTTCGACTTCGCCGATATCGCGCAGGTCGAGGAATTGCGCGGGCCGCAGGGCACATTGTTCGGCAAGAACACGACGGCGGGCGCGCTCAACATCACCACCCGCGCGCCAAGCTTCGCGCGCGAAGGCTTCGCCGAACTGTCCTATGGCGATTATGACTTCGTGCAGGCACGCGGCTGGGCGTCGGGACCGATCACCGACACCGTTGCCTATCGCATCTCGGGCGTCTCGACGCGGCGCGACGGCGTGCTCGACAACGTCCGCATCGGCCGCGCCGCCAACACGATCGGCACGCAGGCGGTGCGGGGGCAATTGCTGTTCAAGCCCGATGACACGATCCAGATGCGCGTCATCGCCGACGTCAGTAACTTTCAGGCCTATTGCTGCGGGCAGGTGTATCTGCGCACCGGCACGAGCCTGCGCGCGGCCGATCGCCAGTTCGGCGGGCCCAACGGCTTGGCGGCGCAGTTCGGCTACGCGCCACCCAGCAACAATGTCTATGATCGCAAGACCGACATCGACGGGCCGCTAGGCGTCGACACCAACGAGGGTGGCGTCAGTGCGATCACCGACTGGAACCTCGGCCCAGTTACGCTGACTTCGGTGACGGCGTGGCGCTTCTGGAACTGGGATGCGGAGAACGACCGCGACTATACCGGCTTGTCGGTCCAGCTGTCGCAGCACATCCCGTCGCGGCAGGACCAGTATAGCCAGGAACTGCGTCTCGCCTCGAACGGTACCGGGCCGCTGTCCTATGTCGTCGGCCTATACGGCTTCCGCCAGCGGCTCACAGGACGGCCGATCAGCATCTATGGTCCTGCCGCCGCGCGCTATCTGATCGGCACGGTGACGGGGACAAACAACACGCTGGTTCCGTCCAATCTGCTCGACGGTTACGGGCAGGATGGTCGCACCGATTTCCGCAGCCTTAGCTACGCCGCCTTCGGCGAGGTCAATTACCGCTTCGTCGATCGCCTGACCGCGACGATCGGCCTGCGCTACACGCAAGAGGAGAAGGACGGCTATTATGCCACCACCGTTGCCGGTGGCCCCGCGACCACCAACCCCGCGCTCATCAATGCCCGCCTCGGCGTGCTGCGCCCGCAAAGCTATGAGGCACACGACAGCGACGGCAGCCTCTCGGGGCGCGGCAACATCGCGTGGCAGGTCACTGACACGACGATGACCTACGCAAGCTATGCGCGCGGCTTAAAATCGGGCGGGATAAACATGTCGGGCCTGCCGCTCGACAGCAACAACCGGCCGGTGCTGGCGACGGCCGTGGTGCGTCCCGAGCGCAACGAGACGTATGAGATCGGCCTGAAGAACACGCTGCTCGACAACCGGCTGATCGTCAACATCGACGGCTTCTACACCAAGGTGCGCGACTTCCAGGCGACGGTGGTCGAGAACTCGCTGACGCAGACGGTGCAGCTGCGCGGCTATCTGTCCAACATTCCGCAGGTGACGGTGAAGGGGATCGAGGCGGACGTGACCGCGCTGCCTGTACCGGGGCTCAGCGTGCGCACCGCCTTCGCTTGGTCTGACGGCAGATACACCGACTATCCGGCCGGTCCATGCCCGTTGGAGGCGCAGACCGCCGCGACGACGCGGTGCAGCCTGACCGGCCGTCGCTTGGCACCGCTACCACGCTTCGCGATCACCGCAGGACTTGATTACCAGCGGTCGGTGGGGGACGGGCAGGTCTTCGTTCATGTCGATACCGCCTCGCGCAGCGGCTTCAACGGCGACCCCAGCCTGTCGCGGTTCACCTATATCCGCGGCTACAATTTGACCAACGCCAACATCGGCTATCGCTTCACCGATGGGCTTGAGTTGATCGTCTGGGCACGCAACCTGTGCAACGCCGACTATATCCAGAATTTGACGATCCAAGCGGGCAACTCCGGGCTGATTGTCGGGACGCCCAGCGACCCGCGCACCATCGGCGGGACGATCCGCTTGCGCGTTTGAGGTGTGCCGAGGTGCCTCCACGCTTTCGCTTACGCATAAACCGAGACCAGCAATTGGTGTGGGATACCAACACCCCTGAACCAAAGGTTTGAGCCCGTCCGAACAGCTGTACTCCAAATTTGAGCGACTAAGCAGGAGACATGGCGTGGTAACGCCCGCCGCGAAGGGGCAAGCTGTCGCGCATCTCCAGGCGTCGGAGGAGACGAAGGTGCACGGTTGGCGCACCGGGGCCCGCGTCGGTAATGGCGCTCCCCCAATATATGCAGGGCTCCAGCCTTCGCGCACAACCCGCTCGGCATCGACCGTCGGTTCCGAATGCTCAACATCCGCGACGACGTTAGGTGAAGTTCCTCTGAACGGTAGTGGACATCTCGATCTCGGGCCGCGGGTCGTGCGCGAGCTGGCCGATCTGGTCGACAAGCGGGACCCGTTGAAGATGATCGTCAATGACAAGGGCAGCGAACTGGCGTCGAACGCAGTGCTTGCCTGTTGTGCGACCTTCGCAGAGCGAAACCAACCCATTGCGGAACGTCATCGCCCGATCCAACCGCTCGATTGGGAGTCCGGAAAGCGGATCATGCATACCAAAATCGTCAAAGGCCCGATCCATGCCGCAACATAGCGCGACGTCAGATCAAAAACAGCCGTGAGATCCAATCCGAATTTAAAGTGAGAAATAATGTGGTAGAAGCCCGCCGACTTCCCAAAAACCCGGCAATTTCAATGTCTCGCAAGAATAAGTGGCGGTGCTGTCAGTCTAACGCGAACCGCTCTCTCCACGATGCATGTGCATCTTTGAGGGCAGGGGCCTAGCTCGCGAGGATCTGCCACTCTGCCAAAGCGGCAGAGCGGCTGTCCTTGTAGGTCTGGCGATCGATTAGGTGGCGTTCTAGGTTGAAGTGGTTGTGGACGTTAGCGTGCACCGAGGCGAACTTTTGCAGCGTCTTCATTCGTCGGAACCGCAGCATCGCTCGCTCACGTCGTCGGAACGGCAGGTGGCTGTTCTCAACCCGGTTGTTAGCCCAGCGACCAACCTCCTGCTTGTCGCTGTTACCGAGCTCGTTCAACGCTGCACGGTAGGAGCGCAGACCGTCCGTCGTAATCGCCTCCGGTGAACCATGGCGCTTAAGCGCCTTTTTTATGAAGGTCAGGGCAGCCTGCTTGTCGCGGGTTTTAGTAATGTAGCTCTCGAGGATCTCGCCTTCGTGATCGACCGCTCGCCAGAGATAGACCATCTCGCCGTTCAGCTTCACGTACATTTCATCGAGATGCCAACGCCACTGCCGGAAGCCACGCATCCGCGAGACGCGCTGCCGGCGTATGTCTCCGGCAAACAGCGGTCCGAACCTGTTCCACCACATCCGCACCGTCTCATAACAGATGTCGATCCCGCGCTCGAACAGCAGGTCTTCTACGTTCCGCAACGACAGCGGAAACCGCACGTACATCATGACCACGAGCCGAATAACCTCCGGTGACGAGTTGAACCGGTGGAAAGGGCTGGGCGGCTTAGCTCTCGATCGGCGGCTCATCTGAGGCCGCTAGCAGCGCCTGCTGAGCGCTGCCACGTTAGTCTGACAGCGCCCGTCTGACTGCTAAAGCGCGGCTAACCGGTACCAGCGGAGCTTCGGGCCGGGAGTTGGTTATCGATCTAGGATCAAGGTATGAAGTCTAACTTCCGGAGCAGAGCTTCGGCGTGGTATTGGAACATACGATCTCTATACCAGATCATTGACAGCGCTCTCGCGTGGAGATCAGCTAGCAAAGTGTGAGCGGCAGCGGCCTCTTTGCATTTCGCGCGTCGCGCCCGCTTCTTTTCAGCCATGGATCTTGTTAGATGATGCGAGCCATCCATTGGTAGTTCCGGAATGAAGTGAACCTTCGGGACTCCAGGAGGCGGCTATTACTCCACCTCCTGAAGCCTATGGGTTCAGAACTGGTAGCCGTAGCCTGCGTTCGCCCCGGCCTTGCCCTGGCTGTCGACAGTCGCGCCGAGGCGAAAGATCGAGTGGCCATCGTTGAGATAGGTCGACGCACCGAAGGCGAAGGCGGACTGCCCGCGATAGGTTCCGCCACCGATCGCGACCATCGACTTGCCCGGCTCAGTCGCTTGCGGCAGCGCGGCCGCGGCGAGCGCAGAGGACGTCCCAGCGCCGAGATCCCGGCGCACCTCGCGCAAGTTGAAGTTCATCGACTCGAGCGCGGCGGAAAGGCGGGCATCGGTGTAGGTATTGGCCTGCGCAACTGCGCCTTGGAGCCCGGTCTGCAGCTGCCCGACGTTGACGGCGTCGGTCGCAGTGGTTCCAGCCGCGACGTTGCGCAGCAAGACGGCGCTGCCGCTGCTGTTGAACGTCACGTTGGTGTTGCCGGCACCATATTGGACCGAATTTGCGCCAAGCGCAGCAGCCTGCTGGGCTACTTGCGCCACGGTGGCGAGTTGCCCGCCATTAACGGCTTGGGTCGAGCCAGCCGCCACCGTGCCATTCGCGACATTGGCGAGGGTGACACCGCCCGCTTCACCGCCAGCAAGCGTGATCGTGTTGCCGCGGCCACCGGATGCGGTACGATCATATTGCACGCTGTTTGCAGACTGGGTGGCGACCGCAAACAATTGCTGGCCGTTCACCGCATCGGTCGAACCCGCCGTTACCGCCCCGTCAGCGACGTTGTGCAGCGCGACCGGCGCCGCGGCATTCGCGCCGACTAACGTCACGTCATTGGTAAGCGTACCGCCATTCGGCACTGTCGGCGTTGCGGCGTTGCTATACTGGACAGGGCTGACCGCGCTGCCCACCACCAGATTGTTGAAGTTGGCGATGGCCGTGGTGTTGGCGGCGACTTGCGTGTTGGTGGCTGCGAGCTGATCGCCGTTCACTGCATCGGTGGAGCCAGCGACGAGCGCACCGCCGCGCACGTTATGCAGCCCTACCGTTCCTCCGCTCGCGCCGACCAGTGTCGTATCGTCGCTGACGATCCCGCCGTTGGGAGTCGTCGGCGTCGCCGCATCGGCATAACGAAGCGGCTGGTTGGCGACCGTGGCTTCAAGGTTGGTGATTGACGTGGTGTTGTTGGCCACTTGCGCGCCGAGGTTGGTGATGGTGGTATTCGCGCCGGCCACGTTGTTCTGAAGATCGGTGATCGCGGTCGTGTTGTTCGTCACAGCAGTCGACAGATTGACGATACCGGCTTCGTTCGTCGTAACCCGTGCGTCCAGGTCCGTGATCGCGCCGGTGTTGCCGGCGACCGCCTGATTGGTCGCGAACAACTGCCCACCGTTTACCGCATCGGTCGAGCCGGTGGCCAACGCGCCGTCGCGCACATTGTGCAGACCGACCGGACCGCCGGTTGCGCCGGCCAGCGTGCCATCGTCCGTGACGGTGCCGCTGTTGGGCGTCGTCGGCGTGGCCGCATCGGAGTAGCGCACGACGCCGGCCAGACCGCCACTGCCGAGCCCGGCAATCGCCGCCGTATTCGCCGCCACTTGCGCGTTCGTTGCGAATAACTGCGCGCCGTTAACCGCCTGCGTGGAATCTGCCGCCAGCACGCCTGCGTTCAAATTTGCGATCGTCGTGCCAGCGGTGCCGCCCAAGGTAATAAGGCCGCGGTCGGCGCCGTCATACCGCACTGCCGCAACATCAAGCCCGGCGATCAGGTTCGTGTTGCTGGTAACCTGCGTCCCGAGATCAGTCACACGAGCATCGACATTGGTGATGGCCGTGGTGTTGCCGCTCACGGCTTGGTTGGTGGCGAACAATTGCGAGCCGTTGACGGCTTCAGTCGATCCAGCGGCCAGCGTACCGGGCGCGAGATTGTCGATGGCAGTGCCGGTGGCGCCCGCCAAGGTCACGCGATCGCGCGTTGAGCCGTTGTATTGCACCGACGCGGTGCCGAGGGCGGCGACCTGTGCGGCCACGCCGTCGACTTGGCCGACAGTGGCGGCATCGGACGGCGCGTTGCCAGCTGCGACGTTGGTCAATTGACGTAGCGCGCCTGGGGCACCGACCGACACTTCGCCGACAGAAGTCTGCGTCCCGGTCAGTCCGGTGGCGACATAGCCAGATAGCGCACCACGAGACGCGATCGATCCCGCGCCAAGAGCGACGCTGTTCGCGGCGGTTGCTTGGCTGTTCTGACCAAAAGCAACGCTGCCAATGGCGCCCGCTTCGGTGCGCGCATTATTCCCCATCGCAATAGCGTTAATGTCACTGGCGAACGCTGCCGCTCCGTTAGCCCCTAGCCCGGTGATCTGGTTGCCGCCGATGGCGACCCCAGCGGGCGTGTTAAGGGTGATCGAGTCAGACGTGACACGACACTGATCGGTCGGCGCGACGATTGTGCCATCGGTTGCCAGCACCTGCAGGGTGATCGGCGCACCGGACGCAGCTTGCGCCAACAACCCGCTCGCGTTGAGATTGAGTGGTGGGACGAGAAGCCCAAGGATCGGCGTGTCGAGGATGTCGTTTACCACCGCTTCTGTCGACGCGGCCGTACCGGTTATCACGGGCGAGAGGATGTCGGTCACGACTGATCGCGGCAGGCTGACGCCTGAACAGGCACTAACGAGTCTTTGCTGAGCTTGTGCCTGTTGAGCCGCCATAGCGGCAAGAACAAGGGGAGCAGTGAGAAACGTTCGGGTGAGCAGCCGTGCTGCAAAGGAAATACGCGCGGATCCGGTATCGACCATGCTATCCTCCTCAAATCGGGGACATTTGTCCCTCTCATATGAGGATTGTCGGCAGCTGTTAAAAAAGTGTTAGCGGGTATATCCATTCGCGAGTAAGTGGCGACGATTACCTGGGAACTTACTTTGAACTAATCAGTTATGGCGCGAGCGGGTAGGTAGCTTAATTTCGACAAAAGCAGTATATAGTGTAGGTGGAACCAGCGTACATCTGTTACTGCGCGCACGCGAGAAACGGGTCGGCTGAGCTTAGATAATTAAGCGGCAACACGCCCCTAGAGGCTGAGACAACAAACATATCTAAATCAATGTACCGAGAGTTAGCTCGGAGGAACCGGCTGCTGTGTTTGCCACATGCATGATGTGATACGTTCAAGCGCCTTCCACGACATCGGATCCTTGCGTGTATTCGAAGGTGGCTCGAAAGGGCTATGGCGCGCGATAGCTGCAAGCGGCAGAGGGGTAGGTCAGGATATTGCTCTGATACGGCTCGACTTTTTTAAAAAACCGGACGGATTGAGATCCGGATTGGTGGATACGTATCGCAGCTCGCTGGTAGAGCGGCTGCTATTCGGGCCGACGGTTGGCCGAGTCGCGTCGACACAAACACGCCTAACAAGGGCTCTCCAGACTATACAATCAGGCGCGCGCTGCGGCTCAACAGGGAGCCTGCCATGTCGATCAGCAATCCAACAGTGGCATACATACTGCAGAATGCTCGAAGCGTAGCTGTGCTGGAGGTGGCCGATGTCATCGAGCAACGAGCCGCTGAGCCGAGCGCAGTTGGTGATTGAGGGCGATTGCGAAGGTCGGCCGATCGAACTGCGCGGCGAAGTCCATTTCGGCAACACTGGGAAGGGTAACTGCAAAGGCGACTTCCTGCTGTCGCCCGCCATCATCTTGAAGCGTGATCCTAAGCGGGCGACGACGAGCATCAAAGACAGCCACAACGACGAGAGGTCAAATGGCTCGAGTATCAGCAAAGCTTGAGCGTCGTAGCCCCGAACTAAAACCGCTGCGCTCAGCGAGCACTAGACGCCGAGAAGCGTATCCTGATGGTTGGTTCGCCTTCCGATTGAACGTGTAACGCTTGCCTTTCCGCCTCCGAGAAAAGCGGGCGGCAGAACGGCTTATGCGACTAGTACGCGCACGGGCGCGAGGCTGCCTCAGTCATTATAGTCATTATGGCGCACGCCTTACGCGCGCACACGCGTACGCGATGGCAAGCGTTATATTGAACCGGGTTTTCGGAAGCATGCGCGCGCGAGACTGAGTGCATCACGCTTCTATTGAAACGGGAGAGCCGACACCCTCCTGCTCGTTGTGTGTTCAGCTCACAAACGGTGGAAGCTAGTCCCTCATCGCGGCCATGAAAGTTCGCGCTCGTTAGCAAGACGGTGGTATTCTCACCCTACCAATTAGGGAGAGGCAAGGCGCCCGGGAGAACCGCAAAAAGATAAGTTCTTCGGAGCAATTATTCTGCTCGCGAGTAACCGCCGGTGCAAGCGCGATGTCAAAAATTTTGTGAAAAAAGCCGGCCCGACTATGAAGAAGCCAACGGGCCGAGTTTGCTAACGGCTGAAATCGTTTAGCCGCGCTGCGGGAATCATGTTCGTCGAAGGCACACCCACAGTGAGATTCCCTGCAACTGCTTTCGTAAGAAGGCGCGCTGCCAGTCGGACGTGGCGGTCCTCTTAGGAGGCGAAATGGCCTTCTGAAGCATACCGCTACGACGCAGCCCTACCGATCTGCCGGTTTCCGTTCCCGGATCGGTCGACTGAAGGCGCTCTGCTTTGCGTCCCGTTAAGCATTGTCGCCTAATCGGACGTGACTGGCGCGCCGAGGATCAGTCATGCGTATCGATCAACTTCTTCCCACCCCAACAGCCGCAGAGCCTCTCGAAATTCCGGCGGAATTGCTTGAAAGCGTGCAGCGTCATCAAGCGCACCTGAGCGCGCTAGTGGCTAGCATGCGCTCTGCTGGGGTCGCGGGAGACGCGATAGAGAGTAGTGTGCGGGTCCTGGTAGACAGCTATGCCGACGAACTAACAGCCGTTATCCGCAGCATGATGCTGGAGGCGGGTCATGCTTGATTCCCTGCTTCGGGACGAACCTGCGCGCATCGCTGCTCTGCACCGGTTAGAGGTGCTGGACACTGCGGTCGAAGAGCCGTTCGAGAAGATTGTCACACTCGTGCGAACTGTACTCGCGGTTCCAATGGCGACGGTGACGCTCGTCGACCGTGATCGCCAGTGGTTCAAGGCCAGGCGGGGGCTTGAGGTCGACCAAACACCGCGATCGGTATCGTTCTGTACTCACACCATCCAGCAACGCGAACCATTGATCGTTGAGGATGCCGACCTTGATCCGCGCTTCGCGGGCACCCCGCTTGTGAAGGGGCCTCCGTACATCAAAAGCTATGCTGGGGTGCCGCTTCGCACACCCGAAGGCTACAACATCGGGTCGCTGTGCGCGATGGACACGCGTCCTCGGCGTTTTAGCCCCGCGGACGTGGCTATTCTGTCGAACTTCGCCAACATCGTCTGCGATGAGCTTGAGCTGCGCATGATCGCGCAGGTCGATCATCTAACTGGTGCTCTCACCCGAAGAGGTTTCAACGATCAAGCCGATCGCGAGATCGCGCGCGCTAATCGTTACGGCCGTCGCGGTACGCTCGTGATGCTCGACCTCGATCACTTCAAAACGGTCAACGACACGCATGGTCATGCAGTCGGCGATCGGGTGCTACAGCAGGTTGCTGAAATTTTGAGGGTAACGCTACGGCCGTCTGATGTATTTGGTCGTCTCGGCGGTGAAGAGTTTGCAATCTTGCTGCCTGAAACTATCGGTAACGAAGCGGCCGCCGTCATCGAACGTTTGCGTTACGTAGTCGCCAACCAGTCGATCGTCCTTGAAGACGGTACCGCGATTCATGTCACAGCCAGCTTTGGTGCTGCACCCCTCAGTTCCGAGGCTGTATCATTCGACACTTGGCTAAAGCAGGCCGATACAATGCTTTACGCGGCCAAAGCCGCTGGTCGGAACTGCATTCGAGTCTGGGAGTGATGGAAGTGCGCTCCGCAAATCAACTGGCTTGCTGTTGAAGTCTACTTCATTTCCCATGGAGGATAGCCGGGGCTGTAAAAATGAACATCCCGCGCAGCTAGCTGTGCCCAGCGTGACGTTCCAGTAAGGCAAGTAACTCTTGCACAACCTGAAACGGGGCGAATGGTTTCGTCAGCACTGGGCGAGCCGCGAAGCGGTTTGGAAGCGAAGTTGCGCCGTAGGCGGTGATGAAGACGAAAGGGATTCCCAATTGATCAAGTTCATCAGCGACCTTGAAAGACGGGCCATCCAGAAGGTTGACGTCGAGCGTAGCGATGGTCGGGAGGCCGTCGCCTGACGCTAGGGAGATAAGAGCGTCTTCACCTGACGCGAAAGGCCCCTGCGGCGTAGCACCTACAGATTCGACAACGGAGGTGATGTAGTCAGCGAGGAGGTACTCGTCTTCTAGCACGAGAACTTTTTGCCCGGCGAGAGCATCGGTTGCGTACGGCATCCTGGCTAGATCGTCCTTTAGATCAACGCCTTAATCGCATCTCACTTGCATACTTCGCAATGATCCAGAGCAAGCGACGGCCCATCCTGTCGCGCCATCACCACATGTCGCTACGAATGGCCGGCATCGCCAGTGAAATTCAGGTATAATAAGAGTTTTAGACGCTCTAATAGTAAGTTCGTCTGATCAACAGCTTCGAAATCACGCCGGTACCCGACATTGCGCACATGCTATCCTTAGAAACAAGTGACGCCGTCGCCTCGAGCATCGGTAAAATGCCGTTGGTTCGTAGACGTAACGTCGCTAACGCACGAGAACCTACTTGAGGGTGCCGAGAAGCGATGATGACCAGCTATAGCCAGCTTATTGCAGAGCATCTGATGATAGACGAGCTGGCAACATCTTTAGCCTATACAAGCTGTAGAAGGCCGTGTCGCGCGAGACGGGCGCTGTCCTACTTTTCATTGCCAACAAACGGTTTCTGCGAGACGCCCATCAGGGCGTGCACGGGTCGCTGGACCCGCTACTTTCGCTCCGAAGACGGTAGCACCTTGGGACGCTTCGACATTTCGCAGCACGAACGGAACGTGGCGTTGTGTCGATAGAAGCAGTATTAGGTGAAAAACGGACAAAACGGCGTCATTGCAAGAAGCTGAGCTGATGGGAAATTTAACTACCATTGCCGATTGCGAGAATATGCTCCGCCTGGTTTTGACGACTTTGGATAGTCTGTCGACCAAGCATGAGGGCGAAAAGCGTCAAAAGACGAAGGTTGCGGCGCTCCACGTCCATCAGGCAATCGAATCACTTAACAGATCGGACTCGTTCGATTCCGAGTTTCCAGTTACCCTCAACAGCTAAATCAAGCGCTCTTTCCATGCGCGCTAAACCGTCCTTCGATAGGTATACGATTGTTCCACGCTTATCGGAAGGATCGTCTTCTCGTACGCTCAGGCGTTGCTCATGCAACAAAATTTATCCAGCGTAGTCCTGTTGTATAAGGCGACCGGGAAGCAATGCATAAAGAAGTCGCTATAACAATACTTCCCCTTCGATAGGCGACGTATAAATCAAGCAGCATGTGCCGCGCCGGCTCGGAAAATAGATCACCACCAAACACACTATCTCTACCACTGGCAGTAGCAATCAAGCTCAATGCGACAGTCAGCCTATCAACTCTTCCGGGATACGACTCCGATTGTTCCGATTTGTCGCGCTTACAAGACAGCGCGACAACGGGAGATTCTTGCGTATCTCTAACTTCCGCAACTGTACGCTGCAATTGGTCTAGCGTCGTCTGAATACGGGCGAAGACGATATCGCTCATGCTGGCCAAGTCCTGCCCTTCCTCCAAAAAGCCGCTTTTCGCACACAACTTACGCGTGGACCCTACGGGGGTTTCACAGGTAACAAGATGAGTTAAATTTTCGCTCCATCTGGAGTAAAAGGCTGCGTTGCCAGCCATAACGCTCGCCTGCGCTGCGCGTCGCCTGTGGAGCAGTTGACTGGATCGAAGCTGCGCGCTTTAGGTTTCGCTTGAACCGTATAACCGGCGGGGAGGAGTGGGAAGTTTGAACGATACGTTCGACCGGGCCATCCTATTGAAGGAGATTAGGCAAAGCCTAGAGCGCGCCCTATCCTGCGCTGATCAGATATCAGAGCCACTTTTGGCAGTCTCTATTGCTACAGCAGTAGACATATTAAATCAAATTACTAATGGTGAGTCACGGGTTTAGTCTAAGTTTCGCTGGACGATGTATAGCTCTTCCAGTGTCATGACAACCTTCGCGTATCCGTGTTCTGTCAGATTTAACAAACCATATTTTAATTCGATCAGGCCTTCTTCTAGCAAGACTGCTATCCACCGATTTGCCAGCGCCCGCGATGTACGGGGCGGCAAAGGCATTGTATCGTAATTGATTACTTCACCAGCATCTTCCGCTACCAACAAAGAAAAGATAATATAGCGCGGCGCATCATCTTGTAATCGCGGAAGCCTTTGCGAAATAACATTTGACGCAGCCAATAGTCTTTTAGCGAACTGCGTAGTAGTTGGTGGGCTGGGTGCCTTCCTGCGCTTAGGCTCAAAGCGGAGCATCTTTGGCATCGGCGCAAAATCTCCGTGGATCTTCATAGCAGTGGATTCGTCGAATGCTTTCATGCGATCGGCGAGAAAGCAACATAGATTAGGCCAACCCGGATTAAAGTTGGGCGGCATGATCCAAATGCGGCTTCTTCCGCATGCGTACGCCGCATCTCGCGAGTAGACGTTGCGGTAAGAAGCTCCTGTTTGGCGCACTTAAGAGTTCGATGTGCTTTGATTTTCAGTGATCCGATGGGTGGCCGGTTCTTGCACAGAGGCTAGTCTGCGCGGGGATGATGGTTGTGAAGCTGGAGATGCATTCGTCCTCTGGTAAACGAGCGAATCGCCGCCCCGTACCCCGGTAACACAGAAGTCATGCGTTGTTCGTACAACGCCAGCGGCACTCGACGTAAGTCGATAGGGATAGGCAAAGCGTCCGCGGTTCAAGTCAGGCGTTAGACAGGCGCATAGGCCGCTCGTAACTTTTGCTTGTTGTTTAAATTTTGAACGCAAGGCGCAGCCCGCATCGGCGGTGAACACAGGCTCTCGGCTTCCACTGGACGGCCCGCGACATAAGACCTTCAGGGAACACGCGGGAGACACGTTCCTGAACTAGCGCCGTTCCATCGTCGCGGCGTTGGGGCGGTGCGGTCGAACATAGAAAACAATCGTGAAGCCATGGATCGTCGTGCTTCGGCTGCTCTGTGTGATGGCAACCGCTACAGCGTGGAGCGCCGAACTAGCGGTAGGTGACATAGGACGGAGCCGGGAGAGCCACCAGCAGCGATCCGGTAGCTAATATCCGCGCAGCTAGCTCAGCCAGCTAGTGCAGTGTACCAGTTAACACGCATGCATCCCGGGCGCTGCAAAGGTGGCCGAGCAGCCAAGAACAAAGACTTGAATGCTGGTAATTGCCGAACGTAATACCAGCGAAGTTAGTAAAGTGACCGGTCCTATACTCTGCTTGGACCGATCGTAGTCGCTTAATCTGTATCGCTGCCTAGATGCGCCTTTGCAGCAGCCTTTGCATTAGCAAGGCTATTACCCTTGCGTGACTTAGGGGCGGGCTTTTCATCGGTAATCGCGTCAGCGGCCTTCTCTACAACCCTCCGCCCTAAACCAATCGCCTTCGCTGTAGCGCTGCGTGCAGCGCTGTATGTCGGGGCGGTCATGGGATAGTCGGCCTTTAAACCGTACCGGACGCGATAATCTTCGGGTGTTAGTCCATGCCGGGAAAGATGCCGCTTGAGCGACTTGTACTGCTTCCCGTCGATCATGCTGATGATAAAGTTTGGGTCAGCGAGCGATTTTCGCACGCTTACAGCGCGCTCGAACTCCGGTGCTGCCTCTTCCTGGTCCGCAGTCGCCGGGCCTAACTTGGAAACCGTCTTGTGCATGGTCGCCAGGAACGCAGGAACCGCATCTACCTCAACGCGCGTATTGGGGTTGGCGAGCCAAGCAATCGTTAGTTCGGTAGCCAGTGCGACGGTATCTGTGGAGTCACTCATCCCATTTCAATACACGCGATCCATACGGCATCAAAGGCGGAGGAACGATAAAGATCGTCACTTTGTCGATTACACATATCGATCTGCTTGGGACACGCCAAACCGCTAGCTGGCACCGCCGGCGGCTATGCCGATCAACGCACGCAACGATATTTTATTGTTCCTATCGAATGCATCAGGTCATCTTACGGGTAGCGTGATAGATGTAGATGACGGTTAATCGCTCTGAGATGGTTTGCGCTCGAACTTGGTGGAAAGGTACTTTGGCTTTGCGGTTAGCATCCCCTGGAGCTCCAATTCTAAGTCCAAAATCAAATAGTCACTCGACTTCATTCTGAAAGAAATCATGGCTGTTGTTGTGAGGCAGCGCTGATAAGGCGCTCCTCTGGCCTGGCCAGATCGTTCGGTCGGGCTGTGGGTGGTGGGACAGGCATATCGCCGGTCATCAACCGAAAGGCCCACTCATGTCGCTTACCGACACCCAGAGCATCCTGCTGAGCAGCGCCGCGCACCGCGGCTCCGGCAGCGTTTACCCGCTGCCCGCCAGCATCACTGCCGGACCTGGCCCCGTCGCCCGTACTTTGAACCTGCTGGCCAAGCGCGGCCTCATTGAGGAGCGCGAGACCAGTTTGCCAGACGAGGTGTGGCGGGTCGGGGACGTGACACGCTACGGCATGTTCGTGACGGCGGCGGGTCTCGTCGCGATCGGCGTCGACGACGGAGCAGGGCAGGGGTGTGGGCGCGCTGCGGTGCCCGCGCCTGTCCAGACCAAGGCAGCACAAGTGCTCGCGCTGCTACGACGCTCGGACGGCGCAACGCTGGCCGAGCTGATCGCCGGCACCGGCTGGTTGCCGCACACCACGCGCGCGTTTCTGACCGGGCTGCGCAAGAAGGGCCGCACGCTCGAGAAGAGCAAGCGCGATGGCGTCACCTGCTACAGCATCGTGGAAGCCGGCTGATGGACGTCGACGCCGAGATCGCCGCGCTGGACGCACTCTCCTCCGAGCGCCTGCGTCAGCGCTGGATCGTTGAGACCGGGAACGCGGAGCCGCGCGTCAGCCCGAAGCTGCTCCGGCTGGCGCTCGCCTGGGAGATCCAGGCGCGGCGCCTCGGCGGGCATACGCGCGAGACGACGCGCACGCTCGACCAGCTTGTGCGGGGCGATACGCCTACCACGCCGCCAGCTGCCGGCATGCGGCTGGTACGCGAGTGGGGCGGGCGGGTACATGTCGTGGTGATCGACGAGGATCAGGTGGTGCGCTGGGACGGCAAGAAATGGAACTCGCTATCCGAGGTAGCGCGCGCGATCACCGGCACGCGCTGGTCGGGGCCGGCGTTCTTCGGTCTGAAGAAGAAGGTGGCAGCATGAGCGCGGCGATCCGCTGCGCGATCTATACGCGCAAGTCGTCGGACGAGGGCCTAGAGCAGGACTTCAATAGCCTCGACGCACAGCGTGAGGCATGTACCGCCTATATTCGTAGCCAGGCCTCGCAGGGCTGGTGCGAGATGCCCGAAAACTATGATGACGGCGGCATCTCGGGCGGTACGCTCGAGCGCCCGGCGCTACGCCGGCTGATGGACGATGTCGCTGCCGGCAAGATCGACATCGTCGTCGTCTACAAGGTCGACCGGCTAAGCCGCTCTTTGTTCGACTTCGCCAAGCTGGTCGAGGCGTTCGAGAAAGCGGACGCCAGCTTCGTCAGCATCACGCAGGCGTTCAATACTACCAGCAGCATGGGGCGGCTGACCCTCAACATGCTACTGTCCTTCGCGCAGTTCGAGCGCGAGGTGACCGCCGAGCGCATCCGTGACAAGATCGCTGCCAGCAAGGCAAAGGGCATGTGGATGGGCGGTACCCCGCCGCTCGGCTACAAGCCCGATGGGCGCAGTCTGGCGATAGTCGACGAACATGCTGCGATCATCCGGCACATCTTCACGCGCTATCTAGCGCTCGGCAATGTGCGCCAGCTCGAAGCCGAGCTGAAGGCGCAAAAGATCATGGTGCCGCAGCGCGCCAGTATCAGCGGCAAGCCGCTTGGTGGCGTACCGTTCTCACGCGGTACGCTCTACCTCATCCTCAAGCGGGTGACCTACACCGGCCGTATTGCGCACGGCGAGAAGGTCTACCCGGGCAACCACCCCGCGATCATCGATGTCGCCACGTTCGATGCGGTGCAGGCGTTGCTCGCCAGCAACCTTCAAGGGACCAAACGCACGCGCAGCCAGAGCGAGAGCCTGCTTGCCGGCAGGATCGTTGACCAGCACGGCGCGCCGCTAATCGTCACCCACGCGACGAAAGCCGGGGCAGGGGAGGGGTGCACTAGCCGCTACCGCTATTACGTCAGTCGCGCGCTACACCATCAGGAGACAACCAGCGGCATACGTGTCCCCGCACGCGAGATCGAGACGCTCGTCACCAGCCGGCTTGCTAGCATGTTCGACGATCCGGTCGAGTTGGTTGCCACCGCCTGGCTCGAGGTGCCCGGCGATCGCTATGCCGACGTCCAGCAGCGTTGCACCCACATCGCAGCGCAGCAGCGCCTGCGCAGGCCCGACGCACTTGCCATGCTCAAACAGGTGCAGGTGCACGACAATCGCATCGATCTCATCCTCGACACCGCTGCGGTTGCCGCCGCCCTCGGCGTAACCGCGCACCCCAGCGCCCCAATGATTATCACGCTCAGCGATCATGTGCGGCTGACCCGGTCGGGCAAGGCGATGCGGCTCGTGCACGGCAACGGCGCAACGGCAAGCGCTTCACCCGATTGCTCGCTGGTCAAACTCATGGTGCAGGCACGGCGCTGGTGGGAGGAGCTGCGCCGGGGCGAGATCGACATCAGCCGGCTTGCCGTTCGTGAGCAAGTCAGCGCCGCGTACATTACCCGCGTAGTGCGTCTGGCCTTCCTCTCGCCGCAGGTCACCGCTGCGATCCTGGCCGGCAAACAGCGTACCGGTGTTAACGCGAAAAGGCTGACGCTAGAAGAGCCGATACCGGCAAGCTGGCAGCAGCAGGCGGCAAGCATGCTGCCCATCGCTTAATCAGTGTTTTCTCGCGGCCGACGCGCTGAATGCACTCGACTTCCATGTCGAGCAGAGCGACCAACGCTGCTGTCGCCGGACGCAGCTCAAGCGGACCGGCGAGCCCGGGCAGCGCTGCTGACCCCGGCTGTAGGCGGTGGAACCGACGATAGTGTCAGGTTCCACGATGGACGCCTGCCATGACCAACTTGAACGATGCATCTTCCGCTACGCCCCCTCAGCCGCTGCCGACGCTCACAAAAGTGACCACCAAGGCACGCAACTTGAACGAAAGCCTATGGCAGCTGCTAACGAAAGCCGAACCGCTAACGGCTGCGGAGTGGGCCTATGTCGAAGAACTGGAGCGTCAGACGCTTTAGCTCGCAGCCGTAGCGGAGCTTCCGCCTCAAAAGCGTCATTTCCTACTCGAAAGCACGAAGATGGCATCAGTTGCCGGTCTCGCGCTTTGACGACCTGGAACGTCCGGGATTGGTGGATAGCGGACTGTCTGCTTTCGGGTCGCAGCCAGCAATTGCTAGCCGTTCGTTCAGGGGGGAGAGGGGCTTAAACGCCTTTCGGTGATCTAGAACGTCCTTCGTTTCTGTGAGCTTAGGCCGGACAAGCATCTTTTTTTATCGTTACTCCAGCGGCAGCGATGCCAAACGGCGAACGCGTAATGCACAAACAGGGGCGTCGAGCGGGCAATGCACGAGGGCCATTTAAACAGGTTATTCGGAAGTCTGGGAGAGCCGTAGCGACACGGTCAGCGCTCCACCAAGACGAATGGCGCCCAGATCGACGGATGGTCATGCGCAGGCACGCTGCGATCGCGGCGCAACGCCAGCATCGCATCTCTTAGCGCCGCCGCGCGGTGGCGACCAGTACGGGTCGCCTTCAGCGTGTCTACTGTTATTCTTGCGGCCGCGTCGTCGCGGATCGGCCAGTGCGACACGAGAAGCGAGCGTGCTCCCGCGAGGACAAATGCGGTCGCTAGGCCGCTGTACGCCGGGGCGCCCTGCTCACCTCCTGCGGCACTGTTGCACGCGGACAGGATCACCCAATCCGCGTCGAGTCGCAGCGCCGCAATCTCCGACGCTGTTAACAATCCGACTTTCTCGCCCGGCTCCGGAGTCAGCACTAGCGCCGGTTCGCCAAGGCCGCTCACCTCGCCTGCGCGCAGGCCGTGGGTAGCGAAGGCGATGGTGCCAAAGCGCTCGAGTGGCTGCTGCTCGACCGCTGCCTCGGTTGCGTCAGCGCCAGTCAGCACCACGTCGTCCAAGCCGCCGAGCGCGCGGCGCATCCGTTCCAATTCTGCAACGGCGAGCGGTAGCGGCGGCAGATCAATCAGCGCGCCACCCTCGATCGTGCCACCGCGAACGGCGAAGCCGGCGCCCCGCGACACGGTAAATGTGGGCAGGTGAGGAGCACCGACCCCGAGAAAGCGTCGGCGCGGCGCGAGCGGCTTCGCGGGCGCCTGCGCCAGCGTTGGCATGACGCGGACATTATGGGTGTCGATCAGCCAGGTCTGCATACGTCCTCGCCTTCCCGCGCTGAGCAGTGCCGGCGGCACAGTGGCGAGCGGCCCGGTGGCGTAGTAGAGGAGCGACGCGTTGCGGCGCAGTACTGGTCGCAGTGCCGGCGGGATCAATGTGGCGTAAAGCGCCTGCGACGCTGCCAGGTCGAAGGCGCGCTCGGGCCCCGCCTCCACGCTCGCGCGCAGGCGCTCTACGAGTGAGGCGACCGTGCCGGCGGGAACCTCGCTACGGCTCCAGCTCAGTCCGTCGCGGGTTACCGTCACAGTGATGGTGCCGCGCTCCAGTTCCAGGGTGATCGGCGCGACCAGCACCTCGCCCGGCTGCAGACGAGCCCGAAAGTCGGCGAGCGACACCGGCGCCGGTCGCGCCTCCGCACGGAACTCCGGGAAAAGCCGGTCAAGGTCCGCGCTGGCGCGCGAGATCGTGGCGTCAAGCGCCGCGATCTCGGTTGCTACTGCGGCTACCGCTACCTTGTCGCCGCGTCCCAGTGCGGCGCTGCGCGCCCGTTCCCGAACCCGTCGCACCCGCACCGCTTCCTGCAGCGTGGCGACCAGCGCCGCCTGCCCGGGATCGCGCCTTGCGAGCGCCGTCGCGCGGTCGTGGCTGGCGAGCGCCAGTGTTGAGAGGTTGGTAAGCTGGAGCGCGCGAAATGCATCCTCGTCGTGCCCCGCTTCCAAAGCGAGTGCCACAAAAGCAGCGCTGGCATAGCCCAGCACCGGCGCGTAGCTGATGAGGTCGCCGCGCGAGCTGGCGGTGTCTAGCACCTTGCTTTCCAGCCGCCGCGCGATCGGCAGCGCCAGCTGGTAACCCGCCTCGGCACCCTCGGTTTTCGCGAGAACCACGGCGTGGATCATCTCGCCCGCAATCCGGCGCTGGTCGCTTTCAGTCAGCTTGGCGCGGATAGCCAGGATCGCGCCACGAGCGACGCGCGCCGCCTCCGCAAGGTCACCGGCTTGGAGCAGCGTGTCGGCTAATTCCAGTTCGGCTGCTGCTCGCTCAGGATGATCGGCTGCGGCCGATTGCATGCTGGTGAGCGCCAGCCGGCGACGTTTCAGCGCCAGCGTAACCTCACCTCGCGCCAGCGCGACATTGGCAGCGCGGCGCATCGGACTGGCGGCCTCGACCGGGTTGCCCTGGTCCCCCGCGATTTTCCCAAACAGCGTGTAGGATTGCAGCCACAGCGCTTCGGCCGCGTCAGTGCGGCCTATTCTACCAAGGGTGCTGCCGAACTTGCCCAAGGTGTTGGCACGGAGCTTCAGACTGTCCGAATCTAAGCGCGACTCTAAATCCAGTGCCCGCCGGAACACGACCTCGGCCTCGGCGTAGCGGCCGGTGTTGAGCAGGTTGGTCGCCAAGCCGTCGAACAAAAGGGCGAGTGTCGCCGCCTCGTCCGGACGGGTCTCAGACAAATTTGCCATCCCCCATTCGACCGACGCGAAGCGAACCGCTACTGATTCCTCAACCCGGCCGGTATAGATTAATCCAATCGCATGATTGCTCATCGCCGTGGCGATCCGCGGGTCGGTCGTCGGCAGGCACCTCTTCGCCAGATCGTTCGCTAACCCGCTGTAGCGGGCGAACCCCTCGTAATCGCCGACCGCATAGGTCGCCCAGCCCGCCGCCGTCGCCGCCGTCGCCCGTTCCCAGCTCTCCGCACCGAAACGCGCTTCGGCGAGCGCCATCGCCGCTTGTGCGTGCGAGAGACCGGGTCCGGGCATCCCCTTATTGGTTTTCGCATAGGACAGGTTGGTCAGGATCATCCACCGTTCGGGGAAGCGATCCGAGTCGGTGGCGGTCAGCGTCTCCGCCTCCTGCGCGATCTGCAGCGCCTCCGTCATCTCCGGCGCCCCGTCGAGGAGGTTGGCCAGCCGCGCCATGACCGACGCCAACTGCGCCGTGGGCGTCGCCGGGTCGGCGCGCATCGCCACTAGCAGCGAGCGCCATTCCTCCTTGCTGACCGGTTGCCCGAAGGTGCTTCGCAACGACAAAATGCGGAAACGCTCGGCGGTTGATGCGTCCCCGATCAGAGGTTGGATGCTCGGCGCGGTCCGCGTGCAGGTCGCCGCTGCAGGGCCTGCCGCAAGCGACGCAGCCACGGCTCCGGCGAGAGTGATCCGCCGCCAACCGTTACGCATTGTTCGCTCCACTAACGGCCATTGTCATCCCTGAACGGGAACTCTCCTGATAGCTAGCGCGGCGAAGGAGAAGACGATGAGGTTCTGCGCGCGTGTGCTGGCGGGGTTTGTCTTCGGGTGCGGGCTGTTCCTCTTCAACATCGTCGAGGCCGAGCCGCTGTTCGGCAGCCCGCGGGATTCGGACCGCTGGCGCCTCACTCCCCTCGACGTTCCAGGCGCCGCTACGATCTGCGCATACGATCGCGCCGCGCTGCTGCGTACCGGAATGCCGGCGGCGCGCTGCGCTCACGAGTTGATCGCAGGCGATCGCGGCGAAGAGGTGGTATTCGCGACTTGCGAAGGCGTCGGCTGGAGCCGCTCGGCGTTCAGGCCGATGGGCGAGCGTGTAATCCGGATCGAGACGCAAGGAGTCCGCTATGGCCAGCCGTTCGCCGTCGACTACGACGCGCGCTGGGTCGCGGCCTGCGAGGCGAAGCACCAATAGGTTCCCGTGCCGCTCGTCAGGGCCACCCGTTGCCGCCGTCAGCACCTGTTCCGTTTGCCGGCAGAAAAAAAGAGCATGGCGGGGGACATCATGGCTGACGTGACCCACGCCAGTCGCAGACCGCAGCAGAACCTGATCGCGCGAAGCAAGACAGGGCCGGCGCCAATACCTGGCAAGCAAGTGAGGCATCAATCCATCACCACATAGTAGCGGATCGATGCTGTCCCCTTATTCTCAACGGTAATGGTGTAACGCTCAGTGAAGGTCGGCCACCAGGCGCACTCACTCACCGGGGTCGCGCACGCCTCGGCGCCGCTTCCCAACACCGTCATCCTCGCCGGTGTGCGCGGGCTGGTCGCCACCGAAACCTGCGCGCGCTTGCCGGCGAGGAACAGCTGCTCGGTCCTGAACGAGGCCGCCGGCGCCAGTACACCGCGATGGTAGGCGGGGCCGAGCACCCGGCCGCGCCAGGCCGGCCCAGCTTCCGATCGCACTCCCGAGACGCCGCGCCATTCCTCAACCGCATCACTTCCCGCCGCCGGATGCGCGCCGAGCCGGACCAGCGCGTCGAGCAGCGGCGCCAGCAGGACGCGGCTGCGTGACCCGCCACCGACAGTAGCGGCGTCGGCGGCGGCGAGCAGGTTCGCCACCCTGGTTGAGGTCAGCTCCGTTTCCGGCGTCTCCGCCGCTGCCAAGCCCGCCAGCGCCGCAAGTCCCGTCATTACTAAACACTTGCGCATCATGGTCTCTCCTCGGGCGACAGGGAGAACCGGCATCCGCGCCCGCTCGGCTCCAGAGTTAGCGATAGGTCGTGTCGCAGCGCAATCGCGCGCGCCAGCGCGAGGCCTAGCCCGTGTCCCGCGATGCCGGCTGCCGACGGCGCCCGGCCGAAGCGCTCGAACACCCGTTCTACCCGATCGGCGGGAATTCCCGGCCCGTTGTCGGCGACTGTCACTCGCCCGTCCGCCGCTACTTCCAGCACCACCTCTCCGCCCGCAGGCACGTACTTAATCGCGTTGTCGAGCAGGTTGGCCAACAGCCGCCCGATCTGAGGCGGGTCGCCGACCAGCCGCGCACCCGGGTGGATCGCGACGTGAAAGGCGAGGTCCGCCTCCTCCATGCTACCGCGATACACCTCGGCAAGGTCGCCCACGAGCTGCGCCAGATCGAAGGGTCGTAGGCCCTCGCGGTCGCCGCGCGCCGCTTCCGTCGCGGCGATGTCGAGTAGCGATTCGAGGAGGGCCGTGATGCCGCGCACGTCGCGACTTACCAGGCCGACCGTTTCGGAGACCTGCTCCTCGCTGGGCGCGCGCGGCAGCCGCTTAAGCCGGGTTTCCAGGTGAAGGAGAGGGGTGCGGATCTCGTGCGCGATCTGGTCGGTTACATGGCGCTGTGCTTCGACAAGCGCCTCCAGCCGGGCCAGAGCGCGGCCGCTCTGGCGAGTGAGCTCGCCGATCTCGTCGGTGCTACGGTCGCCGATAAGTGCTGTGACCTCGGCAGTCCCGGCAGCGCGATAGGCCCGGTTAACACGCGCGATCCGCCGCTGGAGCACGCGCGCACGCCAGGTGGCGAGCAGCAGCACCGCCGCTACAATCGCCGCAGCGCCAGCCGCGAAAGCCAGCGCTAGCCGCCTCAGAGTCGCGCGCTCCGGGGCGTCCTCACGCGCTACCAATAGCTCGACGCCTGGCCCCAGCATGGTCGTCCGCGCATAGCCGGTTCGCCCTCCCCCGAGCACCACAGTTCCCAAGGCCGATTGCGCTGCTGCAAGTGGCAGGTCCGCGGCGAGGTCACCCGCGACCTTACGACCGTCGATGAACAGTCGGTAATGCGGTTGGCGTCCGTCACGCGCGATCGGCAATTCACGGTCCGCGATACGCGCGATGAGCTCGGTGCGTCCGCTGGTGGCATAGATGTCAGCGAGCCCAGCTAGGTCGGCGTCGGTGCCGGCTGCCAGCCCAGCGCGCAGGCTCCCCGTGACGCTGGAATGGACCACTACATACAGCGCGACCGTTGCAACCACCGCGATCAGCGCTACCCACAGCGCCGACCGGACAACAAGCGATCGCGTCCAGGCTGGAACAGCTTCCATCACCGCCCCAGGCGTCACTGCCCCTCGGTCAATCGGTACCCGACACCCCAGATCGTCTCCAGTGCCGGTCCCGAGAAACCCTCTTCCAGCTTGCGACGAAGCCGGCCGATGTTAACATCGACGACGTTGGTCTGGGGATCGAAATTCATGTTCCACACGTCGCGCAGCAGCATTTCGCGGGTCACCGCATACCCAGCATTTTCCATGAAGTAGCGGAACAGCTCGAACTCCTTGGGGCTCAGGGCGATGTAGCGGTTGTCGCGGAATGCGGTGCGCGCTTTCAGGTGACACTCGAACGCGCCGTGGATCAGCACCGCGCTGTGCGTCCGCCGCCCTGCACGGCGGTGCAGCGCGCGGATGCGGACGATCAGTTCCTCGGTTTGATAGGGCTTTGACAGATAGTCGTCCGCGCCCGCCTCGATCCCCTCGCATCGGTCCTGTGACCGGCCGAGCGCCGATAAGATCAGGATTGGAACGTCGATTCCCGCCTCGCGCAGCCGCCGTGTCACTGCGATCCCGTCGGTGTCCGGGAGCATCCGGTCTAGGATGATAACATCGAAAGGTTCAGCCGACGCGCGGCGCAGGCCGGCGGCGCCGTTGTCCTCCCAGATCACCCTGTCGCCCTCCGACGCCGCGAGCGCCAGGACTCCGCTCGCGGCAACCCGGTCATCCTCGATGTACAACAGATTGAGCTTGCTCATCGGCCTTGCCCCCCCACGCGATACTACGCACCGATCGTCGTAGGGCTCAAGCGCCGCAATCCGGCTCGCCTGGTGGGGCGCCCGGCACCAGTGACAAACACTGTTAGGTCCGCCGCCGCTAGCCGCCTCACCCCGAATAACAGGCTTTGTCACTGGCGCGCGTGACCCCGTCCGGCGACCTTGACGACAAGGTCGCAGCATCGGCGCGGCGGGGAGAAAGTCATGATCGATCATCTGTTTTACGCGGCGTCGCCGCTTGTCCGGCATCGTTCGATCGATCGGCCCGCCGGCGGCAGCGATGGCACGCGCCATCCGTCATTTACCCACGCGGGCACCCCGATCGCCATCGTCTGGCGCCCACTAACCATCGCACTCGAGAAGAAGACAAAGAAGATGTCGTATCATCGTATTCTCGCCGGCATGATCGCCGCCAGCGCCCTGACAACCGCACCCGCGGCCTCGGCGCAGCAGGCCGTCTCGGCTACCCCCGCCCCGGTCCTGACGGCGCAGGACGACGCATCGATGGGATGCTCGGCACTCGGCGTCGAGATGGCGCGCGCCGCGCAGCAGTTCGCTACGGCACAGGCCCCCACCGCGCTAACCACGACCCCGGTTTATACCGCCGTACTATCGCCGCTGGATGAGGCTGGTCGCGCGTACCAGGCGCAGCAGAACGCCCAGCAGCTCGGCAACGTCCAGGCGCTGGCCGCGCGCGGTGGGGTCAGCCGCGGTGCCGCGACCGCAGCGATCGGCAGCGTTGCCGCACTCCAGCAGGTCGCAGCCAATGGCGGCAATGTCCAGGACGCCGCTAGCTCGGTCGCGGGTGACATGGTCGGCAACCAGCTCGCCAAGAACATCCCCGGCGGTAAGCTGATCGGCGGCATGATGGGCGGGTTGTTCAAGAAGAAGAAGCCGGCGCCGGTAGCGGCGGTCGCCGCTGCGCCGGCCGGCAGCGCTGCGCAGGCCCGGCTGACCTATCTGGGCGCGCTCTACCAGGCGAAGGGCTGCAAATAGATT
Source organism: Sphingomonas sp. NBWT7 (assembly GCF_014217605.1). Taxonomy (NCBI): domain Bacteria; kingdom Pseudomonadati; phylum Pseudomonadota; class Alphaproteobacteria; order Sphingomonadales; family Sphingomonadaceae; genus Sphingomonas; species Sphingomonas sp. NBWT7. Next base: position 3,013,904 of record NZ_CP043639.1, read on the forward strand.
GGGTGCTCCGCCGCGCGATGCGCCGGACGCTCATCGCGCGGCGCCACGCGGCGCAGCGGTGCCACGACAAGGGATTGATCGGCGGACCGGTCGGAACCGGCATGGGCTGGCAGCTCAATTCACGCCGGCATCGTGCCCGAACGCTCCGGCGATCCGCCGATGAGGGGACCGGCAGACCGGTCCTCGCGGAAGAAAAGGGAAGTCAGCAGTGACGCAGGTGATATGGCTGCTCGCCGCAACGGCGTGCCTCGGCACGCCGGCTGCGGCATCGGCGCAAACCGACGACGTGGTGGTGCGGGCATTGGCGCTCCACCAAGCCGGCAAAGCGAGCGAGGCCGTCGCCCTCCTGCTGCCACTGGAGGCGCAACGCGCGGGCGACCCCGACTATGACTATGCGCTGGGCCTCGCCGCCGCCGATGCCGGGCTTCCGGGCGTCGCGCTGCCGGCGTTCCAGCGAGTGCTCGCCCGCCAGCCGGGCAACGCACAAGCGCGCGCCGAAATCGCGCGGGTCTATGCCATGGCAGGCGATATCGACACTGCCCGTGCCGAGTTCGACACGGTCGTCGCCGACCCGTCGCTGCCCGATCCTGTGCGCCAGCGGTTCGACCGGATGGTCCGCGGCTATGATCGCCAGATCGCCGGCGGCGGCAGCACGCTGAGCGGCTTCGTCGATGCCGAGGGCGGGTATGACAGCAACATCAACCAGGCGACGGCGCTTGGCACGATAACGCTGCCGGCGTTCGCGTTCCTCGGCCCGGCAACGTTGGGCGGCGCTGCGCGGCGGATCGATGCCGGGTTCGGCCAGCTCCAGGCCGGGCTCAGCGCGCAGTACGGGCTATCGCGCCAGACCCGCGTTTTTGCCTCAGCGCTGGGATTCGCGCGCGAAAATGTCGACGATCGCGATTTCGATCAGGCGGCGATCACAGGCACTGCAGGGATCGGCAAAACGCTCGCCAACCGCGACGTCGTTTCGCTGGCAGCGCAGGTGCAGCAGTTCTGGCTGGGGCATGATCCATACCGGGCCAGCTACGGCGCGATTGGCCAATACACCCACCGGCTATCGGGCGGGCAAGCGCTGTCGATCAGTGCGAGCTACACCCGGCTCGAGTACCGCGGCGATCGGTTGCGCGACGCCGACCGCGTCGGCGTTAGCGCTAGCTATGTCGGGCGCACGGTATCCGCGACGCTGAACGGCGGCACCGAGCGCACTACGAACCGTCCGGCGCGACACCTGTCGAATGAGTTCATCGGCCTGCAAGTGGGGCTTGAACGGCCGTTGTCGCGCACCGTGGCGCTGACCGGCAGCGCCAGCGTCGAGCACCGCGACTATGCGGGCGCCGATCCGCTGTTCCTGCGCGGGCGGAACGACACGCAGATCGACGCCTCGCTTGGCCTGCGCGTCGTGCTCGCGTCCGGCATTTCCGCACGGCCGCGGATCGGCTGGAGCCGCAACGTCAGCAACCTCGACCTTTACGACTATCGCCGCGTCACGGCCTCGTTCGGCCTGCGCGCCGAGTTCTGATGAAGGATCTGTCTATGACCCTCGCTCGCTCACGCGTTCTTGCCCTCGTCACCGGGGTCTCGACACTCGCGCTCGCAATGCCTGCCGCCGCGCAGACCGTGCTCTTCAGCACCGGCGCCGGCGTAGACGGGCGCGCCATCGTCAGTGGGCCGTGGTCGGGGCAGATCGACGTTCGCGGCGGCATCACCCAGATCGCTACCGACGATGGCGGCGTGGTGTCGTTCGTCGGTGACGCTTCCGTCGCGCTGGAGGATGTGGCGCTACGCGTGGCGCAAGGGAAGTTCACCGCCCGCGCGGGCCGCGCCCTGATGCAAATCTCGGCGCCGAACGGTGCGCGCGTGACGCTGCCCGCGGGCGGCGCAGCCAGCCTGGGCGTCGCTGGCGGCGACTTGACTGGCCGGGCGCTGAGCGGAACGCTATCGATCGAGACGAGCGGCGTCACCCGCCGCTTCGCGGCCGGTGACGCGTTCTCCGCGACTGCCTCGCGCGCGGTGTCGGTGGTTACGGCCGGCGCGCAGCCGGTGTCGTCGGCGCCAGCCGTGAGCGACGCACGGCCCATGGCGGAGACGGAGAACCCGCTGCTGCCGGTGTTCGCAACCGGTACGCCGGCTCAGGTGCTGGCGCAGGCGCTCGGGAGACGCGATGCGCCGCTCGGCTTCGACTTCGACGCGGTGTCGCGCGCGACCGCAGACGTGAATCTCGCCTATCTGCGCGCCGGCGGCACGCCCGGCGAGTTCAGCGCCGGGCTCGCAGGTGGTACGTTGGAGCAGTATCTGACCGCGCTGAGGAACGGCACGAGCGGCGCGGTGCCCGCCGGCCTCGCCAACGCCTATCTCGGTTACTTTGCGGCGGATGGGCTGGCCGGGGTCAACCGCCAGCAGCAGGCGATCATCGACGCCTATGCGCGCGTCCTTGCGGCCGGCGGTAACTCGGCGGGTTTCAACGATGCCGCGATCGGCAACGCCTATTCTGGTTATATCCAACGGCTCGCCACCGGCGCGGCTGACGGCGGCCTCAGCCCCCAGGCGGTCGCCGCCTACGAGAACTACGTCCGTTCGCTCGGGTTGAGCGACACCTACGACGCCGGTCGCCGCGCGCAGATCGCAGCGTTCCAGCAGCTTCAGGCGGCCGGGGGTTCGCCCGCCGCCAGCACCGGGGTGGACGTGATCGACCGCTATCTCGCCTATCTTGCCACCGGCGGCGCTGCGGAGAGCTTCACCGGCGCGTCGTCCGCGCTGATCGCGGCCTATCTCGAATATTTGCGAACGGTCGGCCTTCCAGCCGGCGTCGATCCGGCCGCGGCCGAGCGGCTCCTCACCTTCTACGCGCATCTTCAGGCCGGCGGGAGCATCGGGACGTTGCCGACAACCGGCGGCGGCACGACGCCGGGCCCGGCCGAGCCGGTGCTGCCGCAGGCGCGCTACGCTGGTCGTCTGTACGGCTTCTCGGGCGGGCAGACCTTCTCGAACGACCTCGGGCTCTCCGATGTCGGAATCGATACCGAAGGCCATCCGCGCACTTTCGACGGGCTCACCCGGATCGACACCGCCCGCCTTGTCGAAGAACGCCAGGGTGACCGCTGGGTGATCGGCCGCTACACCGACGGCAAGGTCCGCACGACCTTCAGCAGCGGTCCGGTCGAATACACTCTATCGCCGAACGAGAGCATCCACTTCGGCTATGCGACGTCCGTGGCCCCGGTCACGCGCACAAGCGGCACCGCGAGCTACGGCCTCACGGCGAGCACGACACCGAGCTATTTCGACGGTTCGGCGGTGACCGCATCGGCGCTCACCGCCGAACTGGCGATCGCGTTCGGTGCCACGCCCAGGTTCGGCATCGCCGGCGTCCTCACCACCACCGCCGCCGGCACGGCGCAGCGTTACGAGTTTGAAAGTGCGGGCGGCCTCGCTGCCCCGTCGCTGGCTATACGGCGGGACAACGACATGCTCCGTCTCGACAACGGCAGCACGCCAGTCACTACCACCGACCGCCGATGCCAGGATAATTGCTTCCTCTCACCCAACCTGATCGCCAGCGGCGCGGACGCCGACGTCGTGGCGGGCACGCTCGGCATCTATTCGGCGCGGCAGCGCGGCCAGATCCTGACCGGCGCGGCGGTGTTCACCCCCGGGGCCGCCGTTGTCCAGCCCCAACCTCAGCCGGAGACACAGCCGATCACCAAAGCGACCTACGCGGGCGCCTACCTCGGTCGCGCCGGCACCGCCATCGTCGGCGGCGGCGACGCGGGCATGGTCGAGATCGAGGTCGATGCCGCAGGCTACCCACGCGGCTTTCGCGGCGCTCAGCGGGTCGGCACCGCACGGCTGGTCGACGCCGCCAAGGGGGACGGCTGGGTGACCGGCCGCTACACCGACGGCACCTTCATCACGACGTCGCAGGGTTTGGAGAACACGCAGACGCTGTCGCCGACCGAGAGCCTGCATTTCGCCTTCGGCACTAGCGTCGTGCCGTTCACCGGCAACCGCGGCACCGCCCGCTACCAAGTCGCGAGCTTTACGACGCCGTCGTATCACGATGGATCGGCAGTCACCGACGCATCCCTGACCGGCACCATCGCAGTCCAGTTCGGCACCCAGCTGAAATACGGGATCGAGGCGCTGCTGACCGCGACCGCGGCCAGCCAGGAGCAGCGCTACGCCATCGCCAGTACGGGCGGTCTCACGCAGCCTTCGATGACCGGTGGGGTGGCCGCCACCGGCTTCTACCTGTTCGGCCAGGCAGGGGTAACCAGCACCGACAGCCGGTGCGCCGACGGCTGCCGGTTCACCCCCAACATGGTCGGCAGCGGCGCCGACGGGCACGTCATCGCCGGTACCTACACCTTGTCGGGGGCCGCCGCATTCCTGACGGGCGCGGCGGTGTTCAAACAGAGCGCGCGAGACCTGACTCCGGTCGTGGCGCCGACGCCGGCGCCAACCGGCGCACCGACCGGATCGGTCGACCTGGCCGGCCATGGTCCCTTCTCCAGCCTCAACGGCTCCAGCGTCGGCACGCAGGCGATTGCTGCGGCGGACGGACGGCTGGAACAGATCCGCCAAAACAAGCGGGGGACCAACACTGACCACGAGTTCGGTGGCCTCGCCGGCGCGATCGGCTGGACTCGCTGGTCGGGCGGGACCACGGACTCGACGTTCGCCAGCGGCGCCAACACGACCTTGCCGGAGAATAGTGGTCAGCACATCGTCTGGGGCAGGTCCGCCACTAACTTGCCGACCACCGGTACCGCCAGCTACGCGCTTGCCGGCGCCACCAAGCCGACGTCGTCCGACGGTGCTGTCGCGCCGGGGGCACTAACCGCGGGATCGCTGGCGGTCGATTTCCGCGCGATGAAGGTCGGCTACGACCTGTCTGTCCAGTTCGGCGGTGACCGCTACTCGGTCGCCTCGCGCGGCGGACTGGCCGCACCGAGTGTCGCGCTGCTCCAGGATAACCGATTCGATTCCAGCTTCCGCACCGGCGAAGGTCCGCTCGTCAACGGCAATGGCTGCACGGGGACCAACTGCTTCGCCGAGGTCCGCGGCTTTCTGGCAGGAGCCGGTGGCACGCATGGAGGACTGGTGTATCACTTCCTTCCCGGCCCCAGCGGTCGCGAGGTCAGCGGTGCGGCAGCCTTCACAAAGAATCCGTAAAATAGGTCACGCCCCGTTTCTCCATACCTGTGAAACGCGGGACCCTGGCTTGGCAATCGGCATGGCGTTGTCCGCGACAAGCCGTCTTGGTGGTAAGCCGCCTGTCCGCTTTCCGAAGAGTAATCGCGAGAAGGTGACGTTTGTTCAGGTGTGGGGGCAAGGTTCCGTGGACGTTCCCAAAAGGCGTGAAGCGAAAGGTCTGCCTATTGTCAGGACCGCTGGGTCATAGCCAAAAGATGATGGTGGCAGCGAGGGCGATGTCGGAGAAGGCGACGTTTGGGCATCGGTCGTAGCGAGTGGCGACGCGGCGCCAGTCCTTTAGCCGGCCGAGCATGATCGCGATACGGCTGTGGCGGCGGTAGCAGGGCTTGTCGTACCTGACCGGCTAGTTGAGGGATCGCCGACCTGGGTTACATGGCTGGTTGCCTTTGGCTTCGAGGGCGTCCCTGAACCAATCCGCATCATAGCCGCGGTCGCCGAGCAGCCATTGCGCCTTCGGCAGATCGTCGAGCCGGGCTGCCGCGCCGGTGTAGTCGCTGACCTGCCCGGGGGTCATGAAGAAGCTTAAGGGCCGTCGTCCGCATCGCTGACGGCGTAGCTTGGTGTTCATGCCGCCCTTGGTGCGCCCGATCAGCCGCCCAATGCCCTCTTTTAAATCGCAGGTTTGATGCCGTGCGGTGTGCCTTCAGCTAGGTCGCGTCGGTCATAACGGTCTTCGGTACGGGCTCTGCTGCCGCAAGACCCTTCATCATGCGCAGGAAGACGCCCTGTCGCTCCACCGCTTCCGGCGATTGTAGAGCGTCTTGTGTGGGCCGTACGCGCTCGGCGCATCACACCAGCGCAGCCCGTTGCGATTGACGAAGACGATGCCGCTCGGCACCCGCCGGCCATCCACCGGCGGCGTGCCATGGCTCTTGGGGAAGTAGGGCCGCAGGCGCGCCATCTGCTCATCCGTCAGCCAGTACAGATCCCTCGTCTACGGCCTCCTCGCGGAGCTGAATCAGATCGCTACGCTCTCATCAATGGGCTCTGTCCCTAGCAACCCAAGACGCGGCATTGGGCTGCAGGAGAAATCTATTGGGAAAGCGTGGTTGTTAAGGGCGCGCGGGAGCGCCAACTAGGTGGTGAATTCGTTTGACAGCTTCGAGCGGGCATCGGCCGGCAGACTCGTTCGTCGGCCTACCCGTGTAGCTTGGCATAAGTGCGGTCGCCGCACGCGCCCTGCACCGATCGAATCAATTAGCTCGATACTGCCCTCAGCCCGGACAATTCGGCTGTTGTCGCCTCCTGTTGCTGCGTCAGCCGTGACGTGAGCCGCCGCGCCGCCGACAATGCCTGTCCGACCACCTGATCCATATTGTAATAGCGATAGGTCGCCAGCCGTCCGACGAAGGTTACGTGCTCTTCTGCGATGGCAAGCGCTTCGTAGCGTTTGAACAGCGCCTGATTTTCTTCCCGTGGGATCGGATAATAAGGGTCTCCCTCTGCGCTGGGATATTCATAGGTGACACTTGTTTTTGCTACGACATCGCCTGTCAGGTGTTTGTATTCGGTCACCCGCGTGTACGGCACCGCCTCGTCGGGATAGTTCACCACCGCCACCGGTTGCCGCCAAGCGCGATCTTCCGTTTCATGCCGGAACGTCAGCGAGCGATAAGGTAGCTTGCCGTGGCAATAACCGAAATACTCATCAATCGGCCCGGTGAAGACGAGGTGGTCATGGGGATAGGCGTCACGCACCTCGGTATAATCAACACCCAGAAGTAACTCGATGTTCGGATGGTCGAGCATCGCCTCGAACATGCGCGTGTAGCCGTCTGCCGGCATCGCCTGATGCTTGTCGGTGAAATAGCGGTCGTCGGTATCGGCGCGGGTCGGCACGCGCGCCGTGACCGATTTGTCGAGGTCGCTGGGATCTAGCCCCCACTGCTTGCGCGTATAGCCACGGAAGAAGGTTTCGTAGAGTTCCCGCCCTACGCGCGAGACGACGACATCCGCAGAGGTACGGATCGGCTCGACCGGCTCCGCCCGCTCCGCGAGAAATGCCTCGACATCGTCCTCGGTCTCCAGCCCGGCATCGTAGAGCATGTTGAGCGTCGTGCGATTGATCGGCATCGGTACGTACATCCCGCCGACATCCGCCAGCACGCGATGCTCATACGGCCGCCACTGCGTGAACCGCGACAGATAGGCAAAGACATCGTCCGAATTCGTATGGAAGATATGCGGGCCGTATTGGTGGATCAGTAACCCCGCTTCATCGCGCCGATCATAGGCATTGCCGGCGACATGCGGACGCCGATCCACCACGAGTACTGAGAAACCGCTGTTTGCGAGCCGCTCGGCCATCACGGCGCCGGCAAAGCCTGCGCCGACGACCATCACGTCGTACCGATTGGTTCCCAGCGGCCAAGACGTCGGCGACACGATCGGTTCGAGCACGTGTTTCGCCGCTTGTTCGATCGCGATCAATGCGCTCATCTTTAGCACCGTGTCGTCCCACGAGCCGCGCGCGAGCTGTTCGTCGGCTGCATCGCGCCACGCCAGGTCGCCGCTGTTCGCGATGGCCTGTTCGCAGGCCCGGATGAATGCTTCCGCCGTCTCGCCGATGCGGATTGCATCGAGCGCGCCGTAATGACGCACGACATCGACGATAGGGGTGGAGACGACCTTGAGGCCGGCGGCGAGATATTCCGGCGTCTTGGTGGGGCTGATGTACCGCGTCGCCTCGTTGATCGCGAACGGCATCAACCCGACCGACCAGCCGCTTAGGTAGGCGGGTAGGTCGGCATAATCGCGGCTACCGAGGAAGTGGAGGTTGGGACGGTCGGGAAGGCTCGCGGGATCGATCTTTACCACCGGACCGATGATGACGATCGACCATTCGGGATGCGCATCCGCCAGCTTGGCCAGAAGCTCGATGTCCATGCGCTCATCAACGACCCCGGCGAACCCGAGCTTCGGGCCTGCGATCGCCGCCTGATCCTGCGGTTCGCGGGCCGCGCTTCGGGCGGCGGCAAAGTGCGCTGCGTCGATGCTCGACGAAAATGCGTGGACATTATGGTGACGATCGCGCTTCGCCTCGTACAGGCTCGAGCCGCCGGTAAACACGACATCCGCCGCGGCCAGCAATTCCCGTTCGCGATCGAGCAAGCCGACCGGCGGGAACTTGAACGCGGAAAGCTCGTCCATGCAATCGTAGACGACGCATTCCGCCGGCACATGCGCGGAGAATGGCAACATCATTGGCGTGTAATACCATTTCACCGCGACCGGTGGCCGCGTCGCCAATTGCCCGTCGAGAAGCTCTTGCAGGATCGCCTGTTCCTCGGCGCCCGCCAAGCCAGCCGGCAGTTGCGGCGTCATCACGGTCACGGCGTGCTGCGGATCCTGTGCGATCCGGATCGAAGCTTGCGTATCGGGATCGCGATACTCGGGCTCCTCCCAGAAGAGCACATGATGATTGCTGGTGAGACGCGTCATGAGATGCTGCGGCCGTTGGAAGACGAAATTCCAGCGCAAATGACTAAAACAGATCAATGTTCGGGTGTCGGACGAACGAGGACGATGAAGTGCGCGAGTTTGCGAGAGTTCGTCGGCGATCAGCTTCATCGATCTTTCCCTGACATCTGACAGGGTGAATGACGTGCGGTAGTCGATAGTTCCTGCGATTGACGCGTAACTGATTTGGATCACGGTGATTCTACGCGGCGTGGCGCAACATCCCCGCCGCTGGCGCGCTTGTCGCTGGGCTATGGAGGGCCGCAATGGGGAGTCTGGAGCGCTGGTGCGGCGTTGAATGCACCGTCAGCAGGACCGGTGACGTCTATACCGACCAACTTCGCCGGTCTGGGCATCACGACCGACCGGCGGACATCGCGCGGATCGCTGCGCTCGGGTTCAGTGCCATCCGCTATCCAATATTGTGGGAGCGCGTATCGCCCGATTCTCCCGACACGGCGGATTGGACGTGGTGCGACGCGCGCTTGGCGGCGCTGCGCGATGCGAACATTCGCGTCATCGGGGGGTTGATCCATCATGGCAGCGGCCCGGCCTATACGACCCTGCTGGCCGACGATTTCGCTACAGGATTGGCGCGCCATGCCGCCGGTGCCGCGGCTCGCTACCCCTGGATTACCGATTGGACGCCGGTCAACGAGCCTACCACCACCGCGCGGTTCGCGGCGCTTTATGGCCATTGGTATCCGCACGCACGCGACGAAGCCTCGTTCTGGCTCGCGCTGCTCAATCAGATCGACGCGGTTCGGCTGTCGATGCGGGCGATCCGCGCAGTCATTCCAAGCGCGCGACTGATCCAGACGGACGATCTGGGTCGCACCTGGGGAACGCGGCCACTGGCCGAGCAGGCGGCGTTCGACAACCAACGGCGATGGGCAGGATGGGACCTGTTGTGTGGGAAGGTAACGGCAAACCATCCCTTATGGCATCGTCTATGCGCCTTCGGCTTCGCGCGGCGGTTGCGTACCATTGCGGCAGACCCGTGCCCACCTGACGTGATCGGCATCAACCATTACCCGACGAGCGACCGGTTCCTGGACCATCGCGTGCAGCGCTATCCCGCAGATGTTCGCGGCGGGAACGGCCGACGCATCTTTGCCGATGTACCAGCAATACGCGCGCTGGAGCCAGGGCCAGCGCCGTTCTCCGGCGCGATGCACGAGGCGTGGGAGCGCTATGGCCTACCGATCGCGCTGACCGAGGTCCATCTCGGCTGTACCCGCGAGGAGCAGATGCGCTGGGCCGACGAAGCGTTGCGATCGGCGCTGGCGGCGCGCGCTGCGGGTGTCGATGTTCGGGCGATCACTGCTTGGTCGATGTTCGGCTGTTCGGATTGGGATACGCTGATCACACGGCCGGGCCGGTACGAACCCGGGCTGTTCAACGTCGCCGGAGGGTTCGTTCGCGAAACGGCGCTGGCCCGCCAGTGGCGGGGGGCGAAACAAGCCCATGATGTCGTCGCTCAGCCGGGCTGGTGGCGGCGGCCGGAGCGGTTGATCTTCGCCGCCGCGCCGCGCCCCGCGCGATCGGCGGAGCTTCGCGATACCTCCATCGGCACGCCGCAGCCGCTGCTGATCTGCGGTGCGACCGGCACGCTCGGCCAGGCAATCGCGCGCGCCTGTATTGCGCGGGGGATCGCCTTTCGCCTGACGACGCGTGCCGAATGCGATCTCGGCGATCCGCTGTCGATCGCAACCGCGCTCGACGACATGCAGCCCTGGGCCGTCGTCAACGCGGCCGGCTGGGTGCGGGTAGACGAGGCGGAAACACAGGAAGCGGCATGCTGGCGCAGCAACGCGACCGGCGCGATTGATCTCGCGATCGCCGCCGCAGAGCGCGAGGTGCCGATCGTCGCGCTGTCGAGCGACCTCGTTTTCGACGGCGCAATCAATCGCCCCTATGTCGAAAGCGATATGCCGCGGCCGCTGTCCGCCTACGGCCGCAGCAAGCAGGCCATGGAAGACGGCGTGATACGGCGCGGTCACCGCCCGCTGGTGGTTCGCGCGGCGGCGTTCTTCTCGCCCGACGATCCATACAATTTCGCCCATGCCGTGGCCCGCGATCTCGATGCGGGGCGACAGGTGGGCGCAGCCGACGATCAGATCGTGTCCCCCAGCTACGTGCCCCGGCTCGTCGATACCATCCTCGACCTGCTGATCGACGGGGAAGACGGGATACGGCACCTCGTCACCGATGGCGCGGTGACCTGGCTCGAATTCGGCCGGGCGATCGCGCGTGCGATCGGGCATGATCCTGACAGGATCGTCGGGGTGAGCGGTGCCGACCTCGGCTGGCGCGCGCCGCGTCCGCGCTACAGTGTGATGGCGAGCGAACACATCGCGCCATTGGCGTCGCTCGCGGAATCGATTGACCATTTTGCAGACCGCTGGCGTAGCGATCATCCGGCGCTCGGGCAAAAATAATTAGAAAGATCGGGGCTGGAAGTTTGATCTACATCAGAGCAAAGGCCAAGTTGCAGATATGCTAATCGTGAAAGTGATTTAGATTAGCACGAAATAGATAATTATCTTGGTACTTATCGTGATGGTGATCGGTTGACCCAGCAACATAGTAATGGGGAGTCAACATGTATTACCACGACAAACGTCTACAATATCCGGTCGAAGTTGAAAAGCCGAACCCGCAGTTCGCGCGAATGCTACAACAGGCGATTGGCGGCGTCGAAGGCGAGATCCGCGTGTGCATGCAGTATTTCTTTCAAGCGTGGGGCAACCGCGCGCCGACAACCAAGTACCGCGATATGCTTCTCCACACAGCGACCGAGGAGATTGGCCATATCGAGATGCTCGCGACCGCCGTGGCACTGAACCTTGAGACGGCGCCTGCCTCACTGCAGGAGGAAGGTGCTGGCGACAGTATCGTAGGCGCCGTCATGGGCGGTGGAAGCGCCAAGGCAACGATCGAAGGATTGATCCACAAGAATTTGCTGTCGAGCGGGCTTGCGGCAATGCCGATGGACTCGGACGGCGTGCCGTTCAACATGAGCCATATCTATGCCAGCGGCAACGTTGCGGCCGACATGTATTCCAATGTCGCGGCAGAGGCGACCGGGCGGGTGCTGGCGGTGCGCCTGTTCAACGCTGCCGAAGACAAGGGCATGAAGGACATGCTCCACTACATGATCGCCCGCGACACGATGCATCAGCAGCAGTGGCTCGCCGTTCTGGAAGAATTAGGCGGCCCGGCTGCCAATCTGCCAATCCCCAATTCTTTCCCGCAGGAGATGGAGGATCAGCAGAACAACTATAACTTCTATGCGACCGCAGTCGACGGGACGGTCCCGGAGGGGCGTTGGACCAGCGGCCCCGCGGTGGACGGCCGCGGCGAGTTCACCGTCTTTCAGAACCAGCCTTTGGGCGACGAACCCGTCCTGGGGCCGGCACGACCGGACAGCGCCGCGCAGGACAAACAGATCGGCTGACGATCGCGGCCGGTGGCGTCCCCGCCGGCCGTTCTTCGTCCCAGACAGGATGACCGATGCGGATCCACCATTTGAACTGCGGCACGGATTGCCCACTCGGCGGCGCGCTGTTCGACGGGCAGAGCGCAGGCCCACTGGCCAAACTGGTCTGCCATTGCCTGTTGATAGAAACCGATGCCCATGGACTGGTACTGATCGACACCGGTTACGGGCTGCGTGACGTGGCGAAGCCGCATGCCGGCCGCTCACCGCGTATCTCAAGGCCGTGGCGTCTTATGCTCAACATCCGGCTGCGTGAACGGGAAACCGCGGTTCGGCAGATCGAAGCGCTGGGTTTTCGGCCCCGCGACGTGCGCCACATCGTCGTGACCCATCTCGATTTCGATCATGCCGGCGGGCTGGAGGACTTTCCCGAAGCGACCGTACACGTGATGCAGCGCGAATATGACGACGCGGCCGGGCCACATCGCGGCGTCGTCGCGCGCAATCGCTGGCGTCGCCCACAGTTCGACAAGGTGAGCGACTGGCGCCGCTATGGCGCGCGTGGTGCGCCGTGGTTCGGCTTCGACGCGGTGCGCGACCTCGACGGGTTGCCGCCGGAACTCCTGCTAATCCCGCTACCCGGCCATACGTGGGGCCATGCCGGCGTCGCGATCCGGCGCGATGACGGACGCTGGTTGCTCCATGCGGGCGACGCGTATTTCTACCGCGGCGAGATGCGCCAGGCACGGCGGCGCTGCACCCCCGGCCTGCGTGGCTACCAGCGGCTGATGGAAGTCGACGCCACCAGCCGCCTGACCAATCAGGCGCGACTGCGCACCTTGTCGATCGAGCATCGCAGCGACGTGTCGATCGCATGTGCGCACGACCCGGTCGAGCTTGCCGCCTGTCAGGCGGGCCACCCGCTCTGACACCCGCTTCCCCAACATCAACTCAGAAGGAAAACTACCATGGCCAGTCAGCTCGATACGTTTCGCGAACTGTTCATCACCGGGCTCGTCAACGCGCACGCGGTCGAGAAACAGGCGCTGGCGATTATGACGCCGCAAGTGTCGCGGATCGAACATTATCCGGAGGTCGCCGATCGATTGCGGCTTCATATCAAGGAAACGAACGCGCAGATCGCCCGGCTCGACGAGATTCTCGCCGGCTTCGACACGAGCAGTTCGACGATAAAGGATATCGGGCTGAGCATGTCGGGCGGGGCGGCGGCGATCGCACACAGTGTTGCGGGCGACGAGATCCTAAAAAACAGCTTTGCCAATTACGCGTTCGAGCATTTCGAGATCGCCGCCTATAAATCGCTGCTGGTGCTGGCGGAAGACGGCAGGTTCGTCACCGCGACGCCGTTGCTGATGCAGTCGCTGAGCGAAGAGCAGAGCATGGCACAGTGGATCGACGAAACGCTCCCGATCGTCACGCGGCGCTATGCCACGCTTTACGCCGAGAACGGCAGTCCCGAGGCGAAGGTTTGATCGGAATGCGCCGCTGGCAGGACGCACGGTGATGCGGCAAGGGCACGGCGACGTCGGCCGGCGCGCCGGGCTTCGAACAACCCGTTCGATTATGACCAGGGCAAGCTCGGCTAACTCTATTGGCTCGCGCGGGAGGTAGCGATGCGCGTCGCGCATCTGCCGGCCGCCAACGCTACCGATACAGCGGCGGCTGAGCGGAGAGCCGGCGTGCGTGCCTGGATCGATCCGGCGACGGACGAGGCGCATGGCAGTGGCGCGGATGCTGGCGCCGAGCCCTGAAGCAAGCCCAAGATAGCCAAGCTGCCACCGGCGTGACCATGCCGGCACTTCAGGAATGCCGCGTTGCTCTGGTGCTGGCCGGGCAATGCGCTTGGTGCCTATCAGGCGGGCGTGTTCCAAGCGCTAACGGAGCGTGGAATCGAGCCCGACTGCAGGATCGGAACCTCGGTCGGCGCGATCAACGAAACGATCATCGCGGGCAATATGCCCCAGCAAAGGCTGTTGCGCCTCACGCATCCGTGGCGTCCCGCCAGCACTGACGGCGGCTGGCCCGACTGGACTGCCGCGTTCCCCGAGACGTGGCGGCGTACGGCGGAAGCGCCTGGCACGCTGGCCGGCGGCCGGCCGGGCGTTCGCCCCTGCCGGCACCGCACTGATTGTGGAAGCAGCACGACGCCGGCGCTCTACGACACCGCCCCGCTTGCTACGACGCTTGCCCGCCTGGTCGATTTCACCCGGTCGAACAGCGGCGCGATGCGGTACGCGGCGTTGGCCGTAGACCTTGAGACGGGTGACGACGCAGTGTTCGACACGCAGAACGGCACGTTTGCGGCCTAGCATGTCCGCGGAAGTGCCGCCGTGCCCCCATCGTTTCCAGCGGTTTCGATCGACGGCCGATTGTTCGTCGATGGCGGGCTGTCGGCGAATATGCCGCTTGATTCGCTACGCGACGCCGACCGGCCTGCCGACGCTATGCATCGCTGTCGACATGCTGCCGGCATCGGGTATCCGGCCTTCGACGCTGGGCGAGTTGGTTTCGCGCACCCAAGACCTGATCTTCGCCGCGCAATCACGTCGGAGGATCGAGCGTTGGCGCCGGGCCTATGTGTACGATCCGTGATACCGCGACAGTTCGGTGACGCTGGTTCGGCTCGCCTACGACGGTCAGGCGCGCGAAGTGGCAGGCAAGGCGATGGATTTCTCGCCCGCATCGGTCGGGTCGCGCTGGGACACCGGCTATCGCGCCGGGAGCGGCCTTCTCGCTCGGCTCGACCGTGGGGCGATCGCCGCCGGCGGTGCCGGACTGACGATCGCCGCGTAACGGGCCGCGACCAGCGCTAGAAGAGCGTTCCGGCCAGATCGTCAGCCGCGCCGGTCCTGACCACCGGTGTCGCCACGACCAATGGCGCGTCGGCACGGCCACGCCGGCGACCGATCATGTAAGCCACCGCAGCCGTGACGACGATCCACGGCCAGGGTGACGCGGCATCGGAGACGGTCGGCGGCGGCGGTGCGGAATGGCTGTGAACATCGCTTGTCGAGGCAGCGTGCGACGACGAAGGCGCGGGCCCCGCGGGTGCCGTTGCCTGACCGGTTTTTACCGAATGTATCGGTGGAGCGACGACCGCGATGCCGGACGTCTCCTCCACCTCGAACGATGGCTGCCCCGGCGGCGAGACGGTGTGGCGCAACGCCGGGAAGGCGGCGTCGCTTGCCGCCTCTCCGCGCAAGCCGTTCTCGGCCGCAGCCTGATGATTGTCGGGGTCCGCGGTGCCGTAGAGGTGGGTCGTATCGTTCATCGTATCGGTCCTTTCAGGAGAAACGGCGCAAGGTGCAGGGCAGAACCAGTAGCAGCGTCATCGCGCAGCCTTCACCTGCTGCGCCCGGCGCAAAAGCATGCGGAGCTGGGCATCGTGCGCGAGCGCCGCGGGCAGATCGGTCGCGGCGCGTAGCCCGGCGACGCTGGATATGTTGCGGATCGTGCGGTGCGTCTGGTTGATCACCTGGCCAACCATCGCGCGTCGTTCGATCTCGCCGTGTTCCTCCATCACGATGCGCTTGCCGGACAGTTTGGTTTTCACCACGCTGATATCTACTCCCATGTCAGGATGAGGCGGCCACTTGCGGGGACGTGGAAGTCGATCCGGTCGCGCCCGGTATGTCTGGGCCGGATGATGTCGCCGCCGGCGGTCATCAGCGTCGGCTTGCCGATCGCGCGGCGCTTCACGCGCACCAGGCTGAAATCGGCGACGCAAGCCTCACCCCCATCGAGCGTCAGACTGAGCGCCCGGTCACCGGTGCGCTCGCACGCGTAGACGAAATGGTCGCAAAAGAGCCGGAAGGGCGCGCCTTCGACGTGGTGGAACGCGCGCGTGGCGAAGATGAAGGCAGCGCCCGCGCCATATACCTCCTGCCCCACCTGGCCGGCTTCCTGCCCGTCGGGATAGAGATCTTCCAGCGGGAAGGAGAGCGCGCGATCGACATGACCGTTCGCATCGCGTTGCTTGGCGGCTATCGCTTCCTTGGGCAGCGCATCGGGATAATAAAACCAGGCGCGCGACAGCGCGTAGCGGCAATATTGGGATACCAGCAGTCGTGCCGCCGGTTCGAGGTCAGGTCCGCTGTCGCCTAAATAGCGCTCGAACGCGAGGAAGGCTTCGAAACACTCATAGATCGCCATGTACGGCGCGTCCTGCAGGCACGTCACGCCCATGAACGTCTCGTACGCCGACGCATGTCCCAGCCGGCTCTGCCACAGGACCGAATTGTGGAAGAAGCTGGCGAGATAGACGTAGCTCTGGTCAAGATAGACGTGGCGATTGGTGATGCGCCACAACCGCATGCATGCCGCCGCGCCCCAGGCCGTGAGGTTGGCCTGGTAATTGAGATCGAAGCCCAACCCGATCGCCGCCTCGATCGCAGCCTGTGCTTCGGCGATATAGCGCGGTTCGTCGGTCAGCTCATACGCCTGAAGCATGATCCAGGCGTAGATCCCGCCGACGTCGGTTTGCCCGCGACCGTCGGCACCAGCAGTCTCGGTGATGACCGAGAAATCGGTGACCTTGAACTGGATCGGCCAGCGATAGTCGAAATGGTGCGCGACTTTGATCGCATAGTCGAGCGACTTCAGCAGCAGGTCGCGCGCCTCTCCGTCCCCGCCGAGCGCGAGATTGCCGAGATTGAGGAGCGGGTGATAGAGATACCAGCTGTCGACGGCATCGGCATCCTTGTCCTTGCCGACGTTGGGCAGGTAGCGCCGCAGCGTCTTCAGCTTTGCGTCGTAGAATTTTGGCACGCCGCGCTTCAGCTCAGCTTCGAGCGCGGTTGGCTCGCCGATCCACTTGCCCCAATCGTGCAGCGCGGAAATCAACGACATCTGTACCATGATGTCGGGATATTCGGCTGCGGTGTATGGGTGAACGTAGCGGTGGCCGTAGTGGCGGATCGTGGCTTCGGGCGCGCTTTCAAGATCATCCAGCGTGCGATCCGCGCGGTCGATCCAGTCCCGATAGCTCGTCTGCGGTAGGTCGATCATGCGATACGCTGCACCCAGCATTTGCAGGAAATGCCGCGCCGATTGCCGCTCGTCCGGGGGCGGATCATGGCGAAAAACCATAATCGCGTCAGACAACGCCACTGCCTTGCCTGCGGGCAGCGAAGCGGCGGACGACATTTCACCTAATGGCGGGGTAGGTGGCAGATACCCCAACTCTGGCCAGATACCGCCCACTACGCCTTCGGGTTTGGTGCCCGTCGCAAGGAAAACGTCGTTAAGGGCGGTCAGGTTCTGGAAATACAGGACGTTGCCGAACGACGGCTCTTCGATCCTGAAGTAGATCAGCCCCGCGTTCACGCCGCGCTGCTGCGCCTGGACGATGCCGGCCGTGCCGAGCGGATCGCCGGCCCGATCAATCGGGTAAAGATCCCGCGGCGTGAATGGCATCAGCATGTCCACAGCGGGCGTGAAGCACACGGTGACGCGCAGCCGCTCGAGCATGTCATGCGCGGTCTCGAAGACGATGCGATGCCCCCCCATCGCGCTATCTACTGAGATGCGGCGCGCCTCGCCCTCGCGGGCACGTTCCAACCGCCAGGTGAAAGGCCCGGCCATAAAGGCGACCCGTATCGCGAGCCCACCCTGCCGCTGGCGGCGCGCGAGCGCCCATAGCGAATCCCCGATCGCGCGCACTTCGACCGCAATGTTGCCGACCTCGAACGACGTCACGCGCTCCCCGAGCTCTTCGTGAAGCGCCGATCGCAGCGCCAGCACAAAGGGACTTGCTGGCATGGTCGACGCGGCGGTAGCGGCTGATGCCATTTACGCTGTTCCTGCTGCCAGTTAATCCTCCTGCTTGAACAGAGATCGAGCCCCCGGCGTTCCTGAGAATAAGATAGAACATTCCTTACATAGATCAGGCCTATTTGTTAACAGAGATCAGCTAAATCTGCAGAATACTGTCGTGAAACGATAATAATACAAGCTAGTTTCTGTCTAACCTATAGCAACTTCAGGAACCATCGCTGTACGCGAAAGATTACCTGGACTGGCCACGTGATATCGGCTGGTTCCTGGAGGTTTATTTGATGCAAGCGATGAACTATCGGGGACCGTACCGCGTGCGTGTCGATGAAAAGCCGATGCCACAGATACAGCACCCCGAGGACGCGATCGTCCGCGTCACACGGTCGTGCATCTGCGGATCCGATCTGCACCTGTATCACGGCATGGTTCCCGACACCCGCGTGGGCATGACGTTCGGGCACGAGTTCTGCGGAACGGTGGAACAGGTCGGTACCGAAGTTCGCAACCTGAAGCCGGGCGACCATGTCCTCGTGCCGTTCAACATCGCCTGCGGCAAATGCCATTTCTGCCAGCAGGGTCTGTTTGGCAATTGCCACGAATCGAATGCGCAGGCGACGGCAGTCGGCGGCATCTTCGGCTATTCACATACCGCCGGCGGGTACGATGGTGGACAGGCACAATATGTTCGCGTTCCCTATGCCGATGTCGGCCCAACGGTGATCCCCGACTGGATGGATCATGACGACGCCGTTTTGCTGACCGATGTGGTGCCGACAGGCTATCAGGCAGCCGAGATGGGCGGGATCCAGCCGGGCGACACGGTAGTCGTCTTCGGTGCCGGTCCGGTCGGGCTGATGGCCGCGCGATCGGCATGGCTGTTTGGTGCGGGGCGGGTGATCGTGATCGATCATGTCGACTATCGACTGGAATTCGCCCGCGTCTTCGGACCAGCGGAGGTCTATAACGTCCGCGAGATCGACGACATGGTCGTGTTCCTCAAGAAACAGACGGACTCGCTTGGCGCCGACGTATGCATCGACGCGGTCGGCGGCGATGCGGCGGGAAACGCGATCCAGACGCTGCTCGGCACGAAGCTGAAGCTGGAGGCGGGCAATGCGATCGCGCTGCACTGGGCGATCAATTCGGTCAAGAAAGGCGGGATCGTCTCGATCGTCGGGGTCTACGGCCCGACCGGAAACATCGTGCCCATCGGCAACGTGGTCAACAAGGGTATCACGATCCGTGCCAATCAGGCTTCGGTGAAGCGATTGCTGCCGCGCCTGATCGAGCATGTCAAAGCAGGGCTTATCAATCCAAAGGCGATGATAACCCACCGCGTGCCGCTGGCCGACATCGCCGACGCCTATCACATCTTCTCGGCGAAGCTCGACGGCTGCATCAAGCCCGTGCTTCTCCCCAACGGTCAGTGAGGGACACTATGTTGACCACCGAACTGGTCGATACCGCGACGATTCCCGGCTGGGGTGTCGATGCCGATCCGAAGAACAATCCTACCTATCCGATCCGCCATATCGAAGACCAGCAGACGCGCGGGCTGACGTGGGACCGTCCAGCAATTCAAGTGCCGGACGTCGAGGTGCTGCGATCGATCGAGCACAATCGGTTGCCTGCGGTCGTCGGCACCTCGACGCCGCCGAGCGGCGTGTCCGGCGCGATCAGACGCTATGCGTTCCGACGCAGTGAATCGGATTGGTGGCACTGGCTACTGCTGATGGGCGCGGACCGCATCAACGTCGTCGAAGGCGTGGTGCAGGATGTCGCAAGAGGCCGCCTACCCAACATACCCGCCGAAATGGGTGCGCGGGCCGAATGGCGGCACAACAAGACTGGCCTTGCGCGAAAGGTCGGTACGCTGATCGGCGTCGGTGCCGCGCTCTATCTCGCGTTACGGCGAGAAGGTGGGCCAGCAATTCCACACACTCCGGACTTAGCCGATGCTGCGCGGCCTGCACCACCCGCGCCGCTATGATACAATGCGAACCGTCGGCGGCTGCAGCCTCTTCGCAATGTCCTTGCGTCAGTCGTCTGCCGTGCCCAAAATCGGTAGCATGCCGGGCAACCGGGATCGCTCGACGCCGATGGCAAGGCCCCGATGTTGTCACAACGATCCAGTGGATGGACGGCACAGACCCGAAGTCAGCCTTGCGCAAAAAACTGGTCATAACATCGGTATGGCGGAAGCGAGCTGGAGGTTGGGGGATCGTCGTTGCTCACGAGTCTTTAATGCCGCCATCTCGCTGACACCGAATGTCCGCTTACCCCCCTCCATCTATGCCGCTCAGCAGCTTGGATGCGATCGCTTCAACCGGCCCGCGGGCGGACATGAACGAGCGGCGGGTTTCGGGACGCGGGCAAAGCGGCACGAGTGTCGTGTGTTGGGTCCTTGTGAAAAGAGCAGCTAACATCAGCTTGTTCGCCATGCGATCGGACGCTGCCAATCTTGACGGGTCCTGCTAGCAAGCGTCCATGCTTAAAACACGGATGAAGCGCCAAGCAGCCAAAATCGGGCGCGCGGTCGATCGCCTTGCTGCCATTGAGGCGTCGGTGGCCGCCCTTGCCGATGAGGACCTGCTCGACTTGGCTGACATCTTTGCCGCAGGCGAGCCCACACCCCTGCGTGAAATGGCTGCGGCAGAAATGCTCCATCGCAATCTCAGCCTGTGAAGCATCTGCCCTCTCGCTTTCGGCGCCTCGACGGTGCGCTAGCGGACCTGCCACTTGAAGAGCCAATGCTGCTCACTGAGCTGGATGGCTTTCTCACCGGGTTGGTGGTTTGCCCTGAATCGATCTTATCGGGCGAGTGGATGACGCTCGTGTGGGGACCGGACACTGACGGCATCCCGCCCTTCGAAGACCCGCTTGATGTGCAATGGTTCGCCGACGCTGTGGCAGCGAGGCGCGATGAGATCACGCGTGATCTTGTTCGCGGTAAACTTCAGCCGATCCTCGACGTCGACCAGCGCAATGGCGAGTTTTTATGGGAGGACTGGATTGATGGTTTTGCGGAGGCGGTCGCGCTCCGTCCGGAAGCTTGGCATGCTCTGGCTGACGATTCGGCGAAGGCTTCTGCGTGGGCGCGCTTGGTGACTTTGATGGCGGTGGCGCGCGATGAAAGCGACCTCGACAGCGTAGCGATCAATGCGATTCAAGATCGCGCTGCCGCTGAGCTGAGTGAGGCCGTGCAACTCCTGTATGCGGCGTTTGCCCATGCCGCTGGGGAGAAGCCGGGCGCTCTGGCACAGAAAGCAGCTTCAAAGGTTGGCCGCAACGACCCGTGTCCTTGCGGGTCCGGGAAGAAGCACAAGCGCTGCTGCGGCTGATCTGGCGGCGGCATACGAGCTATCGGCTAGGCCTGTTAGTCACACGCTGCAGCTTGGCGGAGGCGGTCCCGACCTCAACCTCCAAAGTCTGCGCCCGAGAATCCAGCGCAAAAGCGGGGATGTCGAAGGGCTCCACATCGCTGGGATGATAGATAAAGCGGAAGCTGTTCGGTCGACCAGGCACGAAGTTGAACGTCGCAAGCTCCTTGCGATCGGAAAGCCGCAAGACATGGACCTTGGTCGCTGGCACCTTCTCACGAGCGGAAGCCGTGTGCTTGCCGTCGCTCATGGCGTACAGCCCAAATGCGTTCGGCCATGTAACGCCCAGGCCTTCCGCCGGCGAGCCGTCGGCATTTACAGCAGTGACGGATAGGCTGACCTTCGGATCACGCGCTGGCGGTCCTGCACGCTCGAGCCGGGCAGGGCCTGGCTTGTTGTGGATGTGGATGATGTCGCCCTCCACAGTCCAGAAGCCCTCGGCTTTGATGAAGTCACTGTCCTCTTCACCACTGGTAATGTGGTACAATGCCGTACGGTCGGCATTCAGGTGAACGTCAATCTTGAAGTTGTCGTTCTTTTCTTCGTAATGGTAGTGGCCTACCAAAGTCCGTTCATCGCTGATGAACACAGGAACGCTGTTCGACGGGAGCTGAGCTTCGGCTAGTCTCAGGCTGAAAAGAAGCGCTGCGCTCGCGCCCGCGATCCAATGCCTTGCTGTTCTTCTCATTACGCTGCCTAATTGAAAGTGGAAAGGTTTGCCGAACGCATAGGCTTTAGCCTGGATTGTTGCCGTTCACTCCCATAGAACTTGCTGGGGATTACCTCGATCAAAAGCGTTGCGCGAGCTTTTGGCAAAAGCAGGCGGATCAGGAGACGCATTCCACCCTCATACAGCATCCAGAGCCAAGGTGAACGAGCGTCCGCAGTTGGCCTGCCCGCCAGGTAGCCTAGATGACCGCTTGTGGGTCCTTTCACGCGGTTGGACCGGCAGATATTAACGCACCATCAGTCCACCGCCAGTTCCGCGTGGCTATGTTAGGGGAGCCTTTATTCGCATCCGATAGTGCGGTCGTATGAATACCATCTCTGATATGGGCGCCCGAGCCGAACTGGTCGCCGGCATTCATGCGCCTTGGAACGCCACCGTGAGCGAATGTCTCACTCGGTGGGCCGCGCTCGGTTCAATTGAGCGATCGCGCAGTTACCTCGTCTTGCGCGGCGAGGCGGGCGCGAGGCGCACGCTGAACGCTTCAGCTATCGGTGAACTGACTCGTCAAATCGACAAGGAGCATCAGCACTTATCATAACGGGTGCAGCAGTTTTGAACAACTTGTTGCGACTTCAGGAAGTTGCATACGGCTTCTCGGCCGCCTTCATCGCCCGCGCAACGTCGAGCGCTCTGCGGCCCGCAATGTGGCGCGGGCGCTGATTTGCGTGCGCGCTGTCGAGCAGCGCTTCAGCAATTTGACGCGCTGAGCGGTCGGGATTGCGACCGATCAGCAGCGCAGCGGCACCGGCGACGTAGCTGACCGAATAGGATGATCCGGAGACGACGCTACACGTGCGCGTGTCGCAATCGACGGGCAGGCGCTCACCCGGCGCCACCAAGAAGTAATCGGCCGTGCTGCCCGCGCGGTTCGACCAACGCGCAATCGCACGCCGGGCCGTGCCGGCCCCGGCGACGATGATCGCGCCGCGAAACGCGGATTGCTTGCATAGCCCGCCGGCCAGACCGGCTCGTCATCGCCATCGTTGCCGGCCGCCGCGACGATCAGTGCGCCGCTGCGGACGGCACGCTCGCAGCCGTACCGGCACGCTCGCGCGAAATCAGCCGGCTGCGACGACAGGCGTATTGCGCTGGGCCGCAACGACAACCCTGTCGCGTCCCTGTGCCTTCGCGCGCAGCAGGGCCGCGTCGGCGGTCTGCACCAGCCGGCCGGGGGCACAATGCAGCGGCGCGGTCGCCACGCCGACCGAGGCCTGAACGGCGCCGAGCTGCTGCCCCTCATGCACGAGGCGAAGCGCGAAGATGCGCGTGCGGATCAGCTCGGCGCGTTCCATCGCCTGCGCGAGGTCGACGCGGGGCAGCAGAACGAGGAACTCTTCACCGCCGTAGCGAAAAGCCAGTTCCTTGTCGCGAACGGCGCCGCGCAACACGGCCCCCACCTCCTGCAGCACGGCGTCACCCGCGTCATGCCCGAAAGTGTCGTTGAAGCGCTTGAAATGATCGACGTCGATCATCAGGCAGCTGACAATGCCGCCCATCTGGTCGGCAACCGACAGTATCTGTCCGACACTGCTGTCGAGCTGTCGGCGATTAGCGAGCCCGGTCAGCGCATCGCCCATCGCCATGTCACGCAAGCGCTCGCGTAGACGCAGATTCGAGACGGCAAGCCCGATGTTTTCCGCCAGCATGGTCAGGTACGTCTCGGCCGTCGAGCGGGTGTCGCCAGCATCCTGCCGGCGCTCGAAATAAAGCAGGCCGAACGTCTCGCCGTGCGCGTTGAGCGGCAGGCACAAGGTATCGAGCATCGCCCCATCGTGCGACAGGTGATCGCACGGAACATCGATCGTCGGGCCGGCGGGACGATGTGGCAATCCGCGCCGCAGCGCCCAGCAGGAGGTCGGCGCGAACTCCGGACGCGATTGCTTGGGATAAAGCCAGTTGCAGGTTTCCATTACGGCGTTCCGCGCGGGATCGATCAGGTACAGCCTGCCGGCGAGTTCGGGCACGATCTCCGGAATGAATCGGCGGGCGATCTCCTCCAGGTCATGAAGCGAGTTGCAGCCCTGCATACGCTGCGTCATGCGCGAGAGAAGGTCGCGGAGCATACGGTCGGCGTCGCGCTCCTGCTGCAGGCGCTGACGTTCCAGCCCGTTCTCTCGGAAGACGCGAATCGCCTGGGCCATGTCGCCGATCTCGTCGATCTGGGTGAGGTTCGGCGGTTCCGCCGCATAATCCTGCGCCGCCAGCCGGTTCACCACGTCGCTGAGGCGCACGACCGGCTTGAGCACGCGTTGCTTGAAGATGAAGTAGAGCACGCACAGGAACAGGAGGCCGGTAATCGCCAACGCAATCTCCGACGTCGTCTTCCACGTGCGCGCGACCTGCGCCGCGCTGGCGACCTGCGCCTCGGTGCGCTGATCGAGCTGCTGCTGAAAACGTTCGATCTGTGCGCGGATCCGCTCCAGCTCGCGCTCATATTCGCCGCCGAACAGGATCGTGCGCGCCTGTGCGACGTCGCCGTGGTCGTAGGCTGCGAGTGCTGCCTTCTGCTCGTCCAGCAACGTATCAGCCCAGCGGATCGCCTCCTTCAACGTGTGCAGTTCGGCTGGCCCTGCGCCGGCATCGCCGAGCTGGGCAATACGCCGCTCCACTGACGCGAGCGCCGCTGCGTCATGCTGATAGAGGACGCGGTAAGAAGGATCTCCGCTGTTGAGATACTGGCGCGCCTGATCGCTGAGGGCGAACACTTCCTCATCGAGCTTCGAGGTGCCTCGGTCGAGCAGGTAGCGCTGCTCCACCGCCGCGCGTTCACGGTCCTGTGCATTGGAGGCGAGGATCATCGTCGTGCCGGACAAAAGAGTCAGGACGACCGTCGCTCCATAAGCCCAGTTCGTGATCGTGGCGAGCCGCATCGTGCGACCATACTGGCGGTGGGTCAGCGAAGGGTTAAGGCCGCTCCTATGGCCTCGTGACACGTTCAGGCGCGAAAGGATGCTGAACCTGCTGCGGCAACGGGCGGGATGAGCGTCATCGACATGAACGCACGTCCGCTTTTGGAAACTTGATCGGACCCGCTGAACGGCCGAAACTGGGTCTTTGCCATCGTAAAGCGGCCTGGCAGCTCCCGCCCAATAGTGGACATGCAACTCTGAGCGGCGTTGCAGGTGTGCTCGGCTAGACCGGAACAATACCGCTGCTAGGCTGCTCTATCGGAGGCGACTCTGGAGGGCTGACGAAATGGACAATCCGTTCATACGCAAGCTGGAGTTTGGAGCTAAGCTCACCGACGAGGATCGCGCGCTACTCGCTTTGGTCAGTCGCCCGACGCGGCTTGTTCCTGCTCGAAGGGATATCATCGGAGAAGGTGATCCGCCTTCCGATGTGCACCTTGTGATGGAAGGCATTGCCTGTCGCTACAAGCTATTACCTGACGGTAAGCGTCAGATAATAGCCCTATTCCTGCCGGGCGACATTTGCGACCTACACGTCCAGATCCTCGGTTGGATGGATCACAGCATAGGTACGCTAACCGAATGTCGACTGGCGGCGCTGAGCCCCGACGTCATCGACCAACTCACCGCTAATCCGCGGATCAACCGAGCACTGTGGTGGAGCACGCTGGTCGATGAAGGAACGTTACGAGAATGGCTTGTTAACATGGGGCAACGCTCAGCGGATCGTCAGATCGCGCACCTGCTCTGCGAGCTGCTGTTCCGTTTCCGCTTGATTGGGCAGGCGGACCATAACACGTTTCCTTTACCGCTTACCCAGGAGGAGCTTGCCGACACGACCGGGCTAACCCAAATCCACGTCAATCGAATGCTGCGTGACTTGAGGGAAAGAGGCCTGATCGTCATAGCGGCCAAACGCATTTCGGTGCCCGATGTGGCTGCACTCGCTGATTATTGCGACTTCAACGACAATCATCTGCACACCCGTGATCCGCGCACGAAGCGCGGAGCGGCCGAACCAAGGTTCGCGTGACGATGTTCGAAACCATGCTCTCTTCCGATGAGCTACTGTCGGCCAGCGTTCTTACTCGCCGGCCCACAACCGCACGTGACCCCAATTACGAGAATGCCGCACAGGATGCCTTGCTAAGTCGTATCAACAGCCGGCCTGACAGGGCGCTGCAAGCGCTCGTGGAAACGGTAGTTGATCTGTGTGGTGCCGGCTCTGCTGGGGTGAGCATCCTACGGGGGAACGACTTTGTATGGCCGGCCATTGCAGGGGCGTGGGCCAAGTACGTCGACCAAGGGCTACCGCGTAATGCCTCTCCCTGCGGCGTAGTGATCGAGCGCAACGCCACGCTTCTCTTCGATGAGCCCAAGCGCATCTTCCCGAGTATCGATGCGGTGCCTGAGATCAGGGAAATATTGCTGGTGCCGCTCTATTTTCGAGGCGAGCCTCGCGGCACTTTGTGGGCAATCTCGCACGACGAGAAGCGCTTTGACGCGGAGGACGCGCGCATCCTCGACCGGATGGGCCTGATCGCAGCGGCGATCGAGACGACGCGCCGATCTCGAGAGCGCGAACAGCGGCAAGTGCGTAGCGCCGGCGATCGGGTGCGCAATACGATCGCTGTGATGCGTTCAATCGTGCGCGGCAGTGATTACCCACAAGAGCTGGACGAACCGATCCCTTTATTGAAGCTGAGCTCCAGGTTGGGCGCCTATGCGGCCGGCGCGATCGCACCGGGCACGGCGGACACGGTCGACCTATGGACGCTGATCGCGCACCTTATGTCGCGTTCGGACGAGGAACCCGATTGGCGCATAAGTCTCTCGGGTGAGAACGTCGCTGTCCCCGTCGAGCAAGCAGGGCCGCTCGCGCTCGCGCTCCACGAGCTTCTGGAGAATGCGATTGAGCATGGCGCGTTGGCACAGCCTGGCGGGCACGTCGATCTGACGTGGTGGGCGGGCGACGCCGTAATCGATGACAAATTGCATCTTTCGTGGCTGGAGAGGGGCGGCCGTCCGCCCGCTGATCATCTAGGGAACGGCTTCGGCCTGGAGCTTCTGGAGTATGGCTTGGCTGCGCTCACGAGAGCCGAAACGCACGTCTCCTTCGATGCCACTGGACTTCGCTTCACTCTCGTGATGCCGCTTCACTAGCAACAGGCCGCCGCCGCTCGTCGCATCACTGCAACAATGGCGGCACCGGCAGGTGAGCTCTGATCTCGGCAGCTAACGCTGGCTGCTGATCATGCCCAGCGTAGGCGCGATCAAGATAGTGCCCGGCCAACGTGTAGTGGGCCCGGACTGCGGCGGGATCGCGGGCGGCCTGCGCCATCTTCAATTCAGCTTCTGCTCGCCTATAGAAGTATTGTTGATCGTTGGATCTCATAGCCGCCTCCTATGAGGTCGAGCTAAGCGCCGAAGGTAACGGCGAACATTCAAATTTGTTAATTCGCCTGTTCATTTTAACCCAACTTAGATTGTTCATCTTGGCATGTGGAGTAGGCGCTAGTCTCCGGGCGCCGCCGACGTCCGCTTCCCTCCCAAAAGCGGACGTTTCCGGCCCACGTTCTCACCCCCAATAGCGGACGTTCCCGCAATCAATACCTAAGGCAAACTAAGCGGAAGGCCAGATGCCCGCACGAAGCTCCGCCGGGACCGAGTAGCCGCGCTTCAGCAGGCGGGCGACCATGTCCTCGTAATACTTGATCGGGCTGTTGCCCCAAGGCTTCGGATCGGCGGCCGTGTAGTCTGCCCAGTAGCCTGCGAGGACACTTCGATCCTGCAGGTGCGGATGAAGCGCCCGGAGCGCGAGCCTCACTGCCTCGACAGGTACAGACGGGCGAGAACCGCTAAATAATGCGCGCTTTAAGATATGCAGCGCCAGCTCGATCGTGATCATCGCGGCCCGCCGTCGCCGAAGCTCCCGCAAGCCTTGGCCGAACGCTTCGATCTGCACCTTTACGTCGTGGCTGGCGCACTGCGGACATCTCAGCTCCCGGCATATGACGCCCCAGTCGCTGGACTCGCCGATACCGCGGCGCATGATGAACTCCTCTCGATCGAGGAGCGTCTTTCGCTTGCACTCGCGGCAGCTTATCCGGATCGCGCCATCGATCTTGCGGAGGTCGTAGATGGTTTTCGGGGGCCCAACCGTCAAGGCAAGGTAGCGGAACATAGATGGAACGTAAGGGCTGGTGATGTTGGAAAACATGTGCAGTGAGGTACGGCATGTTCGTGATTCTAGCCTCGCTCGCTGCCACTACCGTCCCCGCCGGCAAGACGTTCCGCTGCACGCCTACCCGGGTCTGGGATGGGGACGGGCCGTTATGGTGCGCGGAAGGGCCACGCATACGTTTGTCGGGGATCGCGGCTCGCGAAACTGACGACACATGCCGCAGCAATCAGCCTTGCCCCAGCGCGAGCGCACAAGCTGCTCGAGGCGCGCTGGTGAACCTTGTCGGCACGCCGATCGGCAGATCGCGCGAGGGACACGTACTCGTCAGGGGGCCGACACTTACCTGCCAATCGCTTGGTAACGGAAAGGGCATCAGGACAGCGGCTTGGTGCAGTTCGCCGCGGGTCGGCGATTTGTCCTGCGCCATGGTGGCGACGGGAACGGTGCTTAGGTGGAAGCGATACTGGCGCAGACACAGGTGCGAGAACGGAATGTGAGCGAAGACAGCTGACACCTACTGCCGGGCGCGACCAGCAGCGTGCACGCGCTCTGCCGGCGACTGTCGTTCCATCGCGCGTGCTGATCCGCTATGCTGCGTCGATCATCAGGAGCTTGAAGCCATGCTCACGATCAATCGGCTTCACGGCATCACGACAGCTTGGCGGGCCATCATGTGGGGGAGCTTCTTAGCGCTGCTGCTTGCTCCGCTAGTTGCGATGCAGCTTACCCGTGAGGTTCAATGGACCGCCTACGACTTCGCCGTTGCTGCGGCGCTGCTGGTGGTTCTCGGCCTGTCGACGGAGATGCTGGTTCGATCGAAGAGAAGCCTGTGGATCCGGGTAACCGGATTTGCTGTCTGCGTCGGTGCAGCTCTCGTCATCTGCGCAGACGGCGCGGTCGGCGTCTTCTGATCCTGCCGGCTGAACCGATGACTGAAGATCAGGAGCGTTGGGCTGAAGCACTCGAGATCGAGCGGCAGCACGGCATGCTGGCGCCGATGTGGATCGCCGAACGTACCGGTGCGCTCGCGTTGGCCGGTGACTTCGCCGGTGTGGCCCGCTTCCGCGAGATCGCCGCGAAACACGAACAGCTTCTTGCCGCGAAGGCGCATGCATGATCGAGGCATTATGCCCGACGTTGCGCCTGACGGATCGATGATGGTGAGCGGCTTCGCCAGCGGTCTCTGCTCATGCGCAGGCTGAAGCGCCTCTGGGATTATGAGACCGACAGCTTGTGGGTTTGGCTTCCGATCTGGGTCATCGGATTCCTGCTGCTTGGAGGATTTTTGGTTTAGGCGTGCCTACCAGCACCTTACACGCCGAAGTTATCCACAACTTCCACAGGAAGCTCGACGCAACCCGACTCCGGCCGTTCGCGTCGGCTCACCATGGCTACGGTTCTTGCCCCATCTACTGGCGAGGAGATCCGCGATCTGCTCGTACATCTGCTGGCTGGCGTAACGCACGCGAGCGAGGCTACGTGGCGCAAGCGCATCGGCACGATCGAGCGTTACCCGACGTGGAAGTACGTACGGTTCAGCTGGGGCGTCGCGCCTAACGCACAGGGGGCCGATCTTGAGGCAGTCAAAAAGGCGGTCGAGATCGTCCGCGCTGAGCATCCGTACATCACCGATCGCCTGCCAAATGGGATCGATCGGCTCGCACGATAATGCAATGCTCAGGCGCGAACTGTACGTCGCCGATGCAGCACTCGCGTCTTCAAATGCGCCGATTCTAGCGCCTGTTGATCGATGACGCGGAGGTGCTCTTCGCGCGTCACGATATGCGCGAAATGCGCTCGCTCGAAGTGCACCAGCTCTGCGTACATTCCTGCCGCCGTAGCGACCTGAACAATAAGAAACAGTTCCTGTCGTGCGCGTTACGAGCGGCGCAACCGCGATCCATCAATCAGCCGGTTTGATCGCGCGGCGTTCTCTCCGCTGCCGCTCATCCCACTCGCTTTCGACCCTCTGTCCGTTTGCCTCTGCCGCCTTGTCGGTTAGCCGATCAGCGGTTTCCAGCGCGGCCTCAGGGGTAACGGCGACGGCAACGCCGTCAGGTCCGTCGAGAAGGACCGACCCGTCCTCCGCAGTTACCTTCGATGCGTCCTTGTAGATCTTACTCATGCGACACTCCACTTCACGGAGTATCAACGCCGCGGCCGGTGCTCCGATCACATCAAATACGGCGATCTGGGTTAAGCAGATCGCGTGTGTCTCGTCGTCCGCATGCGCGTTGAATCGATAAGCATCAAGGGAGAGTGACGTGGAGCTGCAATCGGCATTGGAACGTCTGCGTGAGTTCAGCCTGTCCTGGAACGATGAAGACGTTGTCGACGAGAACAGCCAACTGACGGGAGCCGATCTCAAGCTGATCGCTCAGCTACTTGGATCCGAAGCGGCTCCCGCCGCTGGCGTCACCGATTAGCCGTCCACTCGTTATTGCCTAGTCCGCTAGCGCCGCGCCTAGGGGAAGCAGGACGGTGCCGTGCACGCAGTGCCGTCCTGCTTCTTCCGGCGGTTCGGCATCCATGCGGCCAGGGCATCAATGAACACAATCGCCGGGTGCCAAGCTCAAAACCTAGATAAATCAGTGTTTCGGTACCGGAACGGTTGGTGCTAAAATACTGGAAGGTAGTTATCTGCGGCGGAGGCTGCCGTGGACGATTCAAGCGTTGTGACGATAGGCGAGCCGCGATCTGCCGAGATCGATGCTATCGGCGCCAGCCTGTCTTGTGCGTTTCCACCTCCGCGCGCCGATCCTTTTGCTGATTTGCTGGCTGAGATCGACCGAGTGGACACGACGGAACCGGCGCTAATCGCCCGGCAGCATATCCGTTGAGTTTCGATGGTCCCTGTGCGTACACCACGTCACCAACAAGGGGTTGATCAAAGATGAAGAAGATGGTTCTACTCGCGTCCGCTGCTGGCCTTCTCTCGCTCGCAGCCTGCAACTCGAGCCCGCAAGAGCAAGCCGCTGACAACATCGAGGCGAACAGCGAGGCAGTGGCCGATAACCTCGAGGACGCTGCCGACGCGACCGGTAACGAGGCTGCCGAAGCAAACCTTGAGAACGCCGCAGATGCGGTGCGGGCAACGGGTCAGAACCAGGCCGAGGATATGCGGACCAACGATCCGGACACCAATCTTTCGAATGGCATCTGATCTTCCAAGAGATTAGAAGCTGTCTTGGCTCGCTCCCAAGCAGCTAAACGAGAAGGGCATCTGGGTCATCCGGGTGCCCTTTTCTTGACCGATCAAGCGTCCACTCGCATCAGCTGTGCAGGGTAAGGTGCCACCAGCTGCATGGCGTCCTCGATCGGCGCGCGCAGCCATGTCTCCTCATCCTCGTCGTGCAGCAGCACCGGCATCGCCTTCGGATGGATCGGCGCCACCAGTGAGTTCGGCTCGGTCGTCAGGAACGCGAACACGGCGCCGCCCTCGGCCGGGCGCCAGATCCCGGCGAAGCTCACGATTGGTCGGCTGGGTACGTCGAACCAGTGGAGTGGCAGCTTACCGTCGGCGCCACGGGTCTGGCCGTATTCGCTAAAGGCGGTGAATGGCACCAGGCAGCGTCGTTCCGGGTTCACGAGCGCGCTCTTCCAGAAAGGTGACGTGTAGTTGCGGACGTTCGTCACCTTTTTGTCGAGCAGCACCGGCTTGCCCGTCGCCTTGTCGATCCGCTTGCCGGGCACCTTGTGCGGGAAGCCCCAACTCATCGTGTCTAGGATACGCGCACCGTCAGCTTCGCGCACGACATACGCCGGCTTGTCAGGAAACAGTTCGGGCGGCGGAATGGTAAGGTCGTCAGGATAAGGCGAGACGATCCCGTAGCGGCCGGCAAGTTCGGCCTGCTTGGCCGACATACGATAGCGATTGCACACGCAGGCTCTCCGGTAGGCTCGAGAGCCTCGCGAGACGACGAACCTCTTCCCACGCTACGATATGGGCAAAGTGCGCGGCGTCAAAATATACCTGTTCCGAGTACAACGCTCAGCAATCCTCTGTTGAACGCCCTGCCTGCGCCGCAGGTACGTAGCGCCGGCCCAAATGGATGCGCCGTTATCTGGTCAGTTCCGGGCTGCGTGCGGCCTGCAACGGTGCAGGCTTCGACCTTCGCAACGCCGCGAACGCCCTACTGCGTTGTCGTGCCGGCGATAGCCGCGGTGTTCATCGAAGCGCGACGTCGAGACAGAACCTGCTGTTCAGACAGCGGAGAGCCGATTGCAACGCGATCCTTAGCTCGCGGCGAGACCTGACTTTGTAGGTAGCTCATGACGACGACGACGCACAGGACCGCGACCAGCGCCCCGTACATGATCAACGAACTTCGCTTTTCCATCTGACCTGCCGTCATAGTTCGGCGGGCTCAACGCTGAATAGTCGCTCCGTTTCCTTAACCATGATCAATATTGCATGTTCGGACCGTGTGGCTGAAGTTACGTGCACCGGGTGTCGCATTCAGCCGGTTCTCCCGGGCGTCTCGCAGTCCCTCGATTTCGCGAGACGCCCATTCAGCCCCGCTGTTGTAGCATGGTGAGCACGCCATCGCCCGCGGACATGACTAGTCTTCTCGAAGCGGACGGGCAGCTAACGCCCAAAAGCGGACGTTCGTCCGCCTCACCGAGGCTTGAGGGCGGTAGGCCTACCGGCGACGACGTATATGGCGTAAGTCGCTTTCAGATAGGCGCTTTTGTGCGAGGCTTTAGCATGGACCTGCAAAGCGAGAACGAGGCGCTGAGAGCGCAGTTGCGGGAAAGCGAGCTCCGCAATCAGCTTTTCTCCGAGAGTTGGGCGCAAGCGGTATGGGAGACCGACGCCGCGGGTGTCGTCGTCGCAGACAGTCCGAGCTGGCGCGCTTACACCGGACAGAGCCTTTCCGAGTGGATAGGCAACGGCTGGCTGGACGCCGTTCACCCCGGCGACCGAGCTTTCGCGGAGCGGGGATGGCGGGAGGCGTTGGCAGCCCGGTGTGTCTTCGATGCAGACTTCCGCCTTCGTGCTTGTCCCGGCGGGTGGCGCTGGACGAACGTGCGCGCCGCGCCGCTGCTCGACTCCGCAGGTCGGATTGAGAAGTGGGTCGGCCTGAACATCGACATCGATGACCGCAAGCGCGCTGAGGAAGCGTTGCGCGAGAGCGAGCACTTGCGCCGCGTTGCCCTTTCCGGTGGTCGGATGGGATCCTGGTGTTGGGACCGTGAGGCAGACCTGATCCGGGGGGACGAGCAGTTCTTCGCTCTATGGGGATTGCCTCCGACCGACAAAGCGCTGCCGCTCGCGACCTTCGCCGCGCACATGTCTGCCGAAGGCGCAGCGGAGATGGAGGAGGTGGTCGCTCGGGCACTTGCGACGGCCGAGGAATTCTCCGGGCCGCTAGAGGTCGTTGCGGGTCCGAGGAAGGGAAATTGGGTGCAGTGGCAGGGCCGCGCCGCCGAGGACGACCCTTCAGTCCTCTACGGCGTCACCTTCGACATCACGGAGCGGCGGGCGACGGAAGCGGCGTTGCGGGCGAGCGAAGAGCAGCAGGCGTTCCTGCTCCATCTCAGCGATTCCGTCCGGACGCTCAAGGAGCCCGCCGATATCCAGGGCGCGACCACACGCCTGCTTCGCGAGAAGCTCGACGCCGGATGGTGCTATTATGTGGAGTGGGCTTCGGACGGGAACGTGGGCCTCGTCCTGCGCGATAGCGCGCGGCAGGGACTTCCGTCGCTTGCCGGCAACCACGACGTGTCCGATGCACTCGAGTTCGTCCGGCTCCTGGAGGGCGGCGCCGTCGTGACCGTTCCAGATTACGCCGCCTACGAAGATCTTCCTGAGCGTATCCGCGTGCAGTTCGTGAAGCTCGGCTTCCGGTCGATGATCGTCTCTCCCCTGGTCAAGGAAGGCCGTCTCATCGCCTCGCTAATCGTGGGCGACGTCGACCCGCGAGACTGGTCAACGAGCGAGGCATCACTTGTGGTCGAAGTCGCCGAGCGCACGTGGGCCGCGCTGGAACGCGGACGCTCGGAGGCGGCGCTCCAGGCAAGCGAGCAGGCACTCGCTACCGATCTCGTCGACGCGGAACGGCTGCTCAGCCTGTCGGAACGACTGGTTTTGGAAGAGAGCATGCAGTCGATCTACGACGAGGCGCTGTCCGCGACCGTCGCGATCGCCCGAGCGGACGCCGGAACCATCCAGGTCTACGACGCGGCGACGCAGGCGCTGGAGCTGATCGTCAGCCGCAACTTCTCGCGCACGATCACCGATTATTTCCACCGTGTCGACGCGAGCAGCCGGACCGCGTGCGGGATCGCGCTGAAGACGGGCGAGATCGCCTTCGCTGATTTCCCCGAAGAGGTCGGCGACTTCGGCTGTCAGCTGCTCGTTGGCGAGGGCATCCAATCGGCCGTAGCCTATCCGCTGATCTCGCGCACCGGTGCGCCGCTCGGGATGCTCAACGCGCATTGGCGTCACGCCAGGCACCGGCCGGACGAGCGCCAGCTACGTTTCCTGGGCCTGCTCGCGCGTCAAACGGCGGACCTGATCGACCAGCGGCGGAGCCAGAGCGCCCTCCGCGAGATCCGGGAGCAGCAACGGGCCTTGATCGAGGGCGTGCCGCAGCTCGTCTGGCGCGCCGTTGACGGCGGACAATGGACCTGGGCCAGCCCACAGTGGACCGACTTCACCGGGCTGCCAGAGGAGCGTAGCCACGGCTTCGGCTGGCTCGATCCGGTTCACCCCGACGACCGCTCCCACGTTCGCGACGTTTGGGCCGGCGCGATCGAGCGCGGCGAGTTCCAGGTCGATTACCGGCTCCGCCACGCCGAGGAAGGCCGCTACCGCTGGTTCCAGTCGCGTGCGACGCCTGTGCGCGACGAGCACGGCGGGATCGTGGAGTGGCTAGGCACCTCGACCGACGTAGACGATCTTCGAAGAGCGCAGGACCGGCACGAGGTATTGCTTGCTGAGCTACAGCATCGAGTCCGCAACATCCTCGCGGTAACCCGCTCTATGATTAGCAGATCAGATGATGGCGAACGTTCAACCGAGGACTATGTCGCCCATCTGCAAGGTCGAATTTCAGCCCTGGCGCGGACGCAGGTGCTGCTAACGCGAGCGGCCGGGAGCACGGTGGATCTGGAACTCTTGATCCGGGACGAGATTGTCGCCCAAGCGGCGTCCGATGATCATGTCAGCCTCAAAGGCGAAGCCGTAGCAGTGTCGCCAAAGGTCGCTGAGGTGCTGACGCTTGCGGTTCACGAACTGGCGACCAACGCGACCAAATACGGTGCCTTCTCACGTGAGTCCGGCAGGCTCGAGGTCAGCTGGACGATCGACGAGCGCGACGGGCAGCCGTGGCTGACGATCATCTGGCGAGAGCATGGCGTGCCGATCGTCGATGCAGTGCCGCGCCGGCAAGGGTTCGGGACAGAATTGATCAGGCGGCGCATCCCGTATGAGCTTAAGGGCTACGGCAGCGTCGAACTCAGGCCGGGCGGGTTGGCAGCCCGTATCGAGTTTCCGCTCGTCGACGGCGAGAGCATCCTTCAGACTGATGCAGGAGGACGGTAACATGGAAAAGCCCACGCTGCAGAACGCACGGATACTTATCCTCGAGGACGATTACTATCTCGCGACCGATCTTCAGGCAGCGCTGGAAGCGGCTGGTGCTCAGGTCGTAGGCCCGTTCGCTGATCCAGCGGACGCGGCTCACGCACTAAAATCGAATGCGCCGAACTGCGCGCTCGTCGACCTAAACCTTGGCCGGGGGATCGATTTCGAACTGCCGCAGGAACTCGCGCGACAATCGATCCCGTTTGCGTTTGTGACGGGATATGATCGAGATGCGATCCCTGACACGTTCGCTGGAACGGCCAGGGTCGAGAAGCCTGTCGCCCCGCAAAAGGTCGTGGAGATCGTACGGCTGTTATTGGCTGTTTAGCGCATATGGCTCCGAATGTCGTAGCGCCTGGCCGGCAACCGCGTCTGGCAAATGGAGATAATGAGGATCGAACTCTCCGACGCGTACCAGACCCTGCCAATCAAGGACGGTGGTTTCTCGACCCGAGCTTTCGAGCAGCCCTTCGCCGCGTAGCGACTGCATCATCCGGTTCACGTGCACCGACGTCAGGCCGAGCGCATCGGCGATCTGATCCTGGGTTATGGGCATCGGAAAGCGGCCCTCGATGAAGTTGCCGATCTGGTTCGATCGCACCGCGAGCTCACAGATCAGATGAGCAAGGCGTGCCCGCGCATCGCGTCGGCCAACGTTGACGAGCCAATGCGCGACGATGTTGCCGTCGATGACGCACTCCCGCCAGAGAGCGGCACCCACGCCGGGAAAGCGCGCGACCAGATCGCGAAGGGCGGCATGCGGGATCTGAAGGATGGTTGTGGACGTAAGCGCGACCAGAGGCGCAGGAGCAGCCGGAAGCATCAGCGAATGGAGATCCACCATGTCGCCTGCCACATGCATCGAGACGATCTGGCGAGCCCCGTTCAATACCTGAGCGAACCTTGCCACGATGCCATTGGCCACGATACAGGCATGATCTGCCGTATCTCCAAGCCGCACGATCTCGCGATGCGGCTGCACCTGTCGCGGCGTCACCGGCAAGCCGAGGATGCCATCGCACTCCTCGTCGTTCAGCTTGGATCGGCCCTCGACCTTCGCCAGGAAAAGCTTCAGCGGGTCGGGTCCCTTGAGAAAGCTCATCGTCGGTCTCCGCAAACCGCTTACACAGAGATCAAACGTCCAGAGGCAGTCTATAACACAAGTTCACTTCTACCCTTCAGCTCACCGGTGCGCGGCCAAGCTCAGCGGTGAACCATCGGCAGCTTACCTCCCAAATTCAGCCGTTTTGGCGCACGTTCTGACGATTTGGGTTGCGATGTTTGCCATCGTGGTTTGATGGATTCGACTCGGTCGGTGATGTCCGCTTCCCTCCCGATAGCGGACTTCAGGCGTAGGTACCGCGAGCGGCCACACCGGTGAACAATCTAGCGTCCTGCATGCTGAAGGCTGCATAGCGGCTAGGGTCCTGATCGACGGTAATGCGAGCTTTCCAAACGCACATATCTCGTGAAACACGAGCAGCGCGGCGATACTAACTGCTCCAGCTAATTAGGTTCGGGTGGATTATGGTGGACCAATCTGATCTGACTACCGAGGAACAAGCGCGCGCTGCAGGGAAAGCAGCAGGAGCGCAGATGGGCATGCACGCCATCGATTGTCCAATTTTCCACGACCGGCTTGATCTACGAAGCGCGTGGATGGACGGCTTTTCTGAAGGGCGAGTTACGCAAACACGCAACTCGGCTACTCCAGGCTGAAGCGTCGTCGGGATCGTCCGCTCCGAGGATCTCTGCGTGATAGTGAAGCATCTACGCTGGGGCAGAAGCGGCTTCCGCCTCTGGTGCCACCGAGTAGACATTCACCCTATTGAGCGTAACTCGTTAGAGCCGGTCCCATAGGTCCTGCCTGTCGATTGCCAGCGGATCGGGAGCAGGCGGGTCAGCAGGGTTATCGAG
This sequence comes from Sphingomonas sp. NBWT7, assembly GCF_014217605.1. Taxonomy (NCBI): domain Bacteria; kingdom Pseudomonadati; phylum Pseudomonadota; class Alphaproteobacteria; order Sphingomonadales; family Sphingomonadaceae; genus Sphingomonas; species Sphingomonas sp. NBWT7. The sequence goes on from NZ_CP043639.1 coordinate 3,051,529, forward strand.
CGGCTCTGCAACGATCGCGGCTGTTACGGCTATTTTCAAAGGCGCCTATCGCAGATCCGGAAGCTATCAGTCGGTCAGCCGGATCATGTCGGATGCCTTCTCCGCTATCATGATGGTGGGAGCGTTGGTGTTGCCCGAGACAAGCCTCGGCATGACGCTCGCGTCGACTACCCGAAGCCCATGAACGCCGCGGACGCGAAGCTGCGGATCCACCACCGCAGACGCATTGCCACCCACCGCGCAGGTCCCTACCGGATGGTAGAAGGCGCCGCCACGAACCGTCGACGTAAACGTGGCAGGTCGCGCACGCGCACGCTCCTCCGCAATCACCGTCAATCCCGGGAACGCCATTTGTCACGGCGACCTCCATCGCCGACTGACCGTCAGGCGCGGAAGGATGCTGATGCATTGCCCGTCTGGCTCACACCTGCGTCCTTATGAACGAGCGACCGGAGTTGGGAAGCGGCGTCACGGCGCTGAATGACCGCTGGTGGGTCCCTTCCATCACAATTTCTACGAGCCTTGCTTCGGTTTCCGCGGCTTGGGCGTCGGCAGCTCGGCCGCCGTGATGCGCAGCAGCTCGCCGAGCCATTCGGCGTCGTCCCATCGATCGGCCGCGATCAGCATCTGCGGTCTGGCACCGGGATATGGCGGCGCGTCCGATACGGGCTCAGCAACAACGCGGCCCGACAGCGTCGGCTTGACGAACAGCTGATCGTCGCAGACCGAGCCGATCATCTTACCATCGACGTAGACGCCGTACTCACCGAACATCGGCTTGGCAGTAACCGTGCCGGCACCGCTCGCCTGTTCAAGCAGGAACTCGATTGTGCGTTGCTGCGTGGCCATACACTGAACCTAACAGACCACAGTCGCCGCGGGCAACGGACGACCAAGGACTGCATCGCCGACCATCGTGAACGAGCGGCCGCTTTCAGGGTAGGTCAAGGCGCCGTTGAACGGCCAATAGTGGGTCAAAAAATTCCCTGATGACCCAAGTCCGCAGCATGTTGCCAATTTCGTGCCCAGCGCCGCTTCTTCAATTTAGCAGCGAGCCTGCCGCAACGGAGAAGGGAGCGGCGAGCTTTTCGACAACTGTGATGGTTGGATTGCGCGCACCACGCTCGATGTCGCTCACATAGGTGCGGTGGATGTCGGCGCGATCAGCGAACTCTTCCTGACTCCAGCCTTGTTCGAGCCGCAGCCGCCGCAGATTGGCCCCTAGACGCTTTCGAATGTCCACAGCGGGACTGAAGCGCAGCTGTCGCCGATCGTTCTACAGACGATCAGTGACAAAGCCGTTGACTGCCGGCTGGAACAGCGGATTGGTGCTGTCACTGATCGTCGACGGAGAGTTGCGTGGCAGGCAAAGAAAGCAAGCATCGTGAGGCAGCGAGAAAAGGTTGGGAGCGCGGCGGTGGCGGGCGAACAGAATGGAAAACATGGCATGTCGTCACGGTGGCAAGCCTCGGCGCTGTGACTGCGGGCATCGTCGCGCTTGGATCGAGCACGCCTGTGCCGGAAAGCCCGGCACCCAGGGCGGAGACGAAAGCACCTTCGGTCGCTCAGGCGTCTCCATGTAAGATACGGTTCGTCATCGAGCGCGATGCAGCGGTCAAGGATGACACGGTCCTGCTAAGGGCGCCGGCCAGCAAAGCCGCTCCTATTGCGAACTCCCAAGGCAAGACCAATCTGTCCGACATCAAGGCACTTGCTGCCATCACACCTGAGATGCCGCTGCGTGTCATGTGTGAGGAAGGGGCATGGTCACGGGTCAGGGTATTGGCCACGGGCTTGCGCTGGATGGAAGGATGGGTGCCGAACAAAGCGCTGCGTAAGCTCGTGCTCGACGATGCCGGGCATCGGGTGCTCACCGCCGCCGATCTCCAATGGCAGCCGGGCAGCGGCAGCGACCGTCGCGAGATCGTGAAGATCGCTAATCTGATCCTGCGCAACGACAAAAGATGTGAGGCGATCGATGAGCGCTCGCTGCTCGTCGAGGGAAGCCGTTCCGACCGCCGTTACACGCTTCTCTGCGATGGGCCCGGCGGGTCGTTTCCCATCACCTTCACCGCCCGGGATGCCGCATCACGCTCTTTCCCGGGGGTTGCTGATCCAGCTGGATCCGATCCTTCAGGCGAAGCTTCGTTCTCTGCGCCAATCAGCAAGGCCGACGCCGCTGACGCCTGCATAGACGCAATCACCGCACAGCTCGCGCAGCCGCGCTCGGCCGACTTCCACACCTTTACCGACACAACGTTCAACGTGGACGGTGCACGGGCGCGGTTCACCGTCGGCTTTGATGCGAAGAACGGGCTGGGCCTTGAAGTCGAGCAAACGGCAGCCTGCATTTTCGAAGGAGATAGTCTTGCCAGCGCGGAGATCTTGCCAGCGGGAAGCTAGGCAGGCCGGGTGAGCAGCACCACAATGGCACGTGCCACGGCAATGATCCGATCTGTTGTGGCGAGCACAGTTTGCGCTCGAGCCAGCGCTTCGTCTTTTGATTGGCGTTGCTGGCCCTCAAACGCCGGGGTGATCGCATCCTCCAGTTCGCCAGTAAGTATGGCAAACAATCCGCAGACGAGATCCGCATCGTCATTTCCACTCATGCATGGCTCCTCTGGCGTACGAAGCGACACGAGGCTCGGCAAGTCTATCCGCAGCTTTTGCCTTTCAGCAAAGCTTTGCGAATAAGGCTCGACTTCAGCACCCCTTAGAGCGACCAGCGTTGGCGTAGCCCGACTTGGAACAGGATCGCGGCGCATCCAGGCAGCGCTGCTCGCCTGGCCGCAGGTGGTGGAACCGGGCGCTGAGGTCAGGTTCCGCAAGGAGCCTGCGATGGCCTGCCCAACGAACTTGGCGGCAACCTCGGATGTACAGACGATGCCGGAACTTACCCAAACGACGGTCACAGCGAGGGGGCTGAACCAGACCTTGTGGCGACTGCTGACGAAGCCCGAACCACTGACGGCAGCGGAATGGGCGCTCGTCGAGGAGTTCGAGCGGCAGTGCTGAGTATCGCCGCGGCATTGTCTAAAAAACTGCCCGAGCTAGCCTCGCATGCGGCGGGTCGGCCGGTCGATCCACAATTTGCGCCCGGTTACCGGATCGCGTTCTGCGAGCAGCTCGTGCGACCACCGCCGCTGATACTCCAGGAATTGCGTCATACTATCGACCTGGTCGTCGTGCCTGCCGAAGGGGAAGCTGCGCAGCTCGTGGCGGAACGCCTCGAGCCACGGCGCTTCGCTGGGAAGGACACAAAGCCCTGCTTCGAGCTGCCCGGTCACCCCGATGAGCCGCTCTTCCTTGCTTTGCGTCGGTCTCGACATGACGGGGCGAAACTCGCGATCTGCACGAAACTCCTGCCACAGCGCGATCCCCGAGCCGGCCTCCTCGATGATGACCTCGTCGGCACGCCATTGGCGGCGCTGGCTCAGCACGGCGCGCTTCAGGTCAGGGAAGGCTAGCCGCTGGCGCAATACGTCGACGAGGTACCAGCGCTTCTCGCGGTAGCCCCATGTCGTGCAGACCGAATAGTCTGCCGTCGGCTCGTCGCTGAGCCCGGTATCCCAGCTTTGTACAACGCGATAAAAATCGGCGCGCTCGAGATCTTCGTCGTGGTTGGCGAACCATTCCAGCCGAATGAGGTTGCCCTCCGGCGCCACCGGGTTCTGCTGGAACTGCGCCGAGAATACCTGTGCGCCGAGCGTTCTACGCTCGGCATCTAGCTTCTCGCGTGTGACGCCAGGCCGGTCGAGCAGGTCACCGGCCTTGCGGTGATGCACATGCTTCGGCCCGAGCCGGATAATCTCGTCGCGCTCGGCAATCGCGGGCAGGCATAGATGCTTGTAACCGCTGTCGAGCAGCATCGCCGGCAGATCGAATTCGTGCAGCCGCTGCGAGATCGAAATGATGGCACCACCACCAGGGCTGTTGAGGCGAGTGGCAAGCGTGCCGGCAAACCACGCACGCGCTTCCTCAAGCTTGGCCTCGCTTCGCGCGTCATCGGCCTTGAGGCAGTCGTCGACGATGATGACGTCGGCGCCATGTCCGGTAACGGACCCGCCAACCGACACTGCCTTGCGCCCGCCACCGCGTGTCGTGACGGTTTCCAGCATGCGATTGCCGTCCTCGGCAATCTGCGCCGCTGGGAACAGCCGGCGATACCAGGCCGACTGCATGATCGTGCGTGACTGGGTCGCGTGAAGGCGCGCCAGATCCTGGCTGTAAGTCGCGACCATGATCCGTCGCGCGGGATTATGCCCAAGAAGAAATGCCGGAAGCGCCACTGACGCCGCAACCGACTTCAAATGTCGGGGCGGCACGGTGATGACGAGCCGAGCGCCGTCCTGCGCGCTCGCCTCGATAAGCGAATGGCAGATTGCCTCCAGATACCAGGCAAGCTGAAGCGGCGGCGCAGCGGGATGCAGATCCTGGAACACGCGCATCAGGAACAACGAAAAGTCCTGGCGCAGCATCGCATCGAGGGGCGCGCTCATCGCTCGCCCTCCGCTTCACGAGCCTTGCGAAGAAAGGCCTCAACAATGGCGCGGTCCGCGGCATCCATCTCCTCCGCTGAAACGTCGTTGGCGACGTTCAAGCCCGACGGTGCCGACGCCTCGTCTGAGATGTATTTTGCATATAGCTTGAGCGTCGTGATGATGGCACGCATGTCGCCGCCGAAGCTTTTCTCGGCTGTCTTATGAACGATGGCTTCCATCTTAGACATACGCGTCGAGCCGGTCGCGCTACGTACGACCACCTTCTGCGCAAACACTTCGCGAACGATGGTCTTCAAGCCTTTCGCGCCTTTCGGACGCCCCTTCTTGTTCCCGCTCTCCCCCTTCTTGAACTGCGAGTGTTTCGGCGGCTTTTTGTAGCCGACAGGGGAAGGCGCAGATTCGGCAGGAACGGCTGATGCAGTCTGTTGCGGCTGAGGAGAAGTAGGAAGCGGATTCGGAAGTGGTGCCGATGTTGCGCCTGTGTCGTTGGCAGGGCGGCGCGTGCGTGGGCGCGCGACCACATCTGGGCGAATGATCGGTGCGGCGTCCCGGGAAGTATTGCTGGTCATGTCGGCGAGCTTTCAATAGAGGCGCAGATGGGATCCGCGCCCGCTGATTGGTCAGGGAGCATCAAGCGAAACGAGCATTTACCCGTCCGCGCGCAGCGGCTCGGCACGAGCGATGGCAACTTCGGCGAAGCTCTCCCCGGTCGCCTCGAGAACAGCCTTACGACCGGACAACTTTTCCCAGCGCCGGATTGCCACATCGATGTAGCGCGGCTCGATCTCGACCGCGTAGCCGACCCGCTTGGTGCGCTCACACGCCAGGATAGTGCTGCCCGAGCCTGAAAAAGCATCGAGCACGATCTCGCCCTGGCGGGTGACATCGCGAATAGCTTCGGCAAGCAGCTGGGTCGGCTTGACGGTCGGATGGTCGGCAAGGTCGGCATCGCGCGTCGCGCCGAAGGCGTTCGCGCCCGCCTGTGTCCAGATGTTTGTGCGATAACGGCCGTGCTTGCCCAGCTCGACCGCATTGGTGTGCGGCGCCGAGCCATGTTTCAGCACCAGCACCAGCTCATGCTGCGAGCGGTAGAGGCTACCCATCCCGCCATTGGTTTTGGCCCAAACGCACAGGTTGAGGTGGCGCAGGCCTACATCACGTGCGGCCGACATCAACTCAAATAGATGGTGGTGGTCCATGAAGGCCATCACGATGGCGCCGTCCTTGAGGTGCGCGCTCATGTTGGCGAGATAGGATTTGTTGAAGTCGATGAACTCGGCGACCGACATCTCGCCCGAGGCCATCGCAAACTCGGCATGGCGACCGCCGCCCGAAACATGGCCGTTTACCTTTACGTTGAACGGCGCATCGGTCAGCACCATCGCGCCGCTGGCGCCATTCATCAGCCGCTCCCACACTGCAGGCTCGAGCGAGGAGCCACACAAGAGCCGATGCTTGCCGAGTAGCCACAAGTCGCCGGGTTGCGAAACCGGCATGGCATCAGGAAGCTGATTTTCGCACGCATCGTCGTCATTTGCAGCAGCGGCGCCATCGAGGATGACGTCGATCTCGCCGGTCGACCAACCAAGGATCTCGATAGGCGTCTCGTCCAGCTCAATGATGCTCGAGATTTCGATCCGCAGCAGCTCTGCGTCCCAGCTGCTCGACGTTGCCAGCTGGTTATCCGCCAGGCGGTAAGCCTTGACCTGCGCCGCGCTCCAATGCGCCGCGACCAGAACCGGCACGTCATTCGTGCGGAGCCGGCGCGCAGCTTCGAGTCGAGCATGGCCGCAGATGAGCACGCCGTGCACGTCGACCAGCAACGGCAGCGCGAAACCGAAATGGCGCATCGACGCCATCAGTTGCACGATCTGCTTCTCAGGGTGCTTGCGCGGGTTGCCGGCATAGGCCTGGATCTCAGCCAGCGGGCGATAGCTAATAGGACCAAGCCGCTGTTCGAGCACAGCGGGAAGGTCAGCAGCTTTGTTGCGTGTAGCAGTCTTTGTCATGTCGGTTCCTCAAAGAAAAACGGACAGACGAATGACCGGTCTCGACGCGCGACCACTCGCCTGCCCAATCAGGTAAAACTGGGCGGTCATTGTGATCCCATGCTGCTTCTGCCGGATGGCTTCTGATGCTCGGGTGGAGAAATTTGCCTCCAAGGACGCAGCTACACGCAACGAAGCACATCGTCAATAAGCCAACGAAAACAATTACCTAGTCCGACTTTTTATGTCAAGCGGAGTCTGGTGAGGCGTCCACTTGATATGTTTCGCCCCGCTTCACCGATGCTCGCTGCACCTTGCCTGTTCGACAAGAAAGCTGGCCTGATATGTTGCCGTAATTCCCTGTTTTCCGATCACGGGAATTTGCCGCCAGACGCGGCGGAAAAGCCGGGGTTTCTGGAGTTTGAGGGTACCGCAAATCCCATAAAGCGAGGCCATTCCCTGTTAATCGCACCAGAACAGGGAAAATCCGCGGTGACGAAGCGCAACCGAGCTTGGCCTCGGCAACCCACTTGGATGCCGCACATACGAAACGAAAAACTGAGGAATTGGCATTCCGTACCTCCCCGGAGAGCGCCGGAGAAACTCGCCACTCTGACCCGCGATAGTGCTCGCCGCTTCGCTCTCCAAAGTACGGAGCACAAGCGAATGCGCGCGGAACTGCGCCGTTCTAGGAGCGGCCCGCAAAGCGAAATGGAATCTTCTAGACTGGGTGGCGGAGCGGGAGGGATTCGAACCCTCGATACGCTTTTGACGTATACTCACTTTCCAGGCGAGCGCCTTCGACCACTCGGCCACCGCTCCGCATTGCCGGGAGCCGGAGCCCCTAGGGCGGACAGGCGCGCGGCGCAAGCGCCGCCGCATTGCGCGGGCGGGGCCAAGCGTGCACGATCGTGCGATGCTCGCAACGCTTCTGCCCTTCCTGTTCGTCCAGGCCGCCGCTGCGCAGGCCGCTGGCCAAACGCAACCTGACCCTCGTTCGCCGATGGAGATCGTCGCTGCCGCACCCGCATCCGATTGGCGGGAAATCGGGGCCAGCGAGATGCTGGTGATGGACGTTGGTGGGGGGCGGCGGGTCGTCGTGCAGTTGATGCCGGCGCCATTTGCACAGGCGTGGATCGGCAACATCCGAACCCTTGCCACGGCGAAGTGGTGGGATGGGACAAGCGTCAACCGCGTGCAGGACAATTACGTCGTGCAATGGGGCGATGCGAGCGAGAAAAAGCCATTGCCGCCTGGTCTTTCAGCGGCCGGCGAGGCGGATTACACCGTGTCCGCGACTTCGCTCAATCCGCGTGAGATGACGCTCGGGCCCGCCGACGTCTATGCACGATCGACGTATTTCTATCGTGGATGGCCGATTGCCGGCGACGAAGGGTGGCCGAACGGAGGCGCGCAGAAGGGGTTTGCGAGGGGTGCGCGGGCGTGGCCGGTGCATTGCTACGGCACTGTCGGCGTGGGGCGTGACGTGTCGCCGAGCACGGGGACGGGCGCGGAGCTCTACGCCGTCATCGGCCATGCGCCGCGCCACCTCGATCGCAACATCGCGGTGGTCGGCCGCGTGATCGCAGGGATCGAGCATCTGTCGAGCCTGCCGCGCGGAACCGAAGGACTGGGTTTTTACGCCAAGCCCGAGCAACGCGTGCCGATCACCCGGCTGCGGCTGGCGAGCGCATTGCCCGAGGCAGAACGGCCGCGCTTCGAATATCTTTCGACCAGCAGTGCGACCTGGACGCGCTACGCCGCGGCGCGCGCCAATCGCCAGGATGCGTTCTTCATCCGCCCGGCCGGCGCGGCGGACATCTGCAACATATCGGTGCCGGTTCGCGCGATACCGTAATCCGACGGGAGGGCGACCGCCGCAGCGGGCGTCGGGAGATCGTGGCGCCGAAACGCCGCTGGGCAAGCCGGGCGCCGCAGGCGCGTTGATCGACGATGGTGCGATGCCGCACGCTCGTTAACATGCCGTCTCAGCGCAACAGGCGAGCGAGGTATCGGCCGAGACGCGGGGCGTGGGTGGATCGCCTGATACGGCCGACGATGCGGTCGGCGGCACGATCGAGCCAGCGCAGGTGGTGGCGGCGCAGCCACAACCGGACCTGCGCGAGCCGCACGTCGAGCAGCGTCGCGCCGTGCGGATGGGCAGCGGCCGAGCGCAGCGCGCGACCGGCGGTAGTCGGGTCGCCGACCGCTTCGAGGTGCGCGGCATAGCCCATCCAGGCGTGCGCGTTGCTCGGCGTGCGCCGGATTGCGGCGCGGTGCAGCGGGGCGGCATCGTCCGCACGCCCCAGCCGATCGAGCAGCGTCGCTTGCAAACTGAGGATATGCGATTCAGGCTCGATCGCGGTGGCGCGCGCGAGCAGCCGGATCGATCGCTCTGGATGGCGCGCGGCGCAGCGCTTCGCGAGCACGAAATGATGGTGCTGCGAGGCGCGACGGGCATGGCGCACCTGGCGCAGCATCGCGGCGGGATCGAACGTGCCGGCGATGATCTGGCGCAGCGCGGCCTGCAGCGCGCCGGTTTCGACCAGCAGCGCACCGACCGGGTGTCCGCCGCCGACCACAGGAACGAGCGTCGTGGCACCGGCGGCGGCGATTGAACTGGCATGGCGCGCGTCGCCGGCAACGCGGGGGTCATAGAAGACGTATTGGCGCGCGGCGGGCACCAGCGGGGCTTCGGCGAAACGGGTGCGGGCAACATCGGGCTGCCAGCGCCGTTCCCACGGCACGACACGCGGATCGACGCTGATCTGCGGCGACAGCGCGACCGCTGTGTCCGCACCGCACCCGGCGGCAAAGCGCAGCGCGGCATAGCCGCCCATGCTGGACCCGTAGGTGATCGCGCGATCGTACAGCCGGGCCGTCGCCGCGACGTGGGCGAGCGCATCCGCCATGTCGGGATATTGATACCAGCGATTGCTGCGGTTGATGACGTGGACCGCATCGATCCGTGCGCGGCGCAGGAAATCCTCGCCGAAGCCGGCACGGTCGGGTGACGGATCATCGGTCAGCGAGCCAAAGGTGATGATTAGCGTGCCACCGCGCGAGCCGACGCGGCGGACCACCAGATTCGGCGAACGGAACAGTTCCTGTTGCAAGCGATCCCCTCGGCAACGCTGGTAGCGCAGCGCGGGCGGTGCGGCGAGAGCGGGATTGGCGAGCAAAGCGGGGGAGTGGTGCGGCGAAGGGTGCGGTGCTCCTGCGCGGGCCGCCAAGCGTACGCCATGACGAAGGCGATGCACCGGCGGCGCGGCGAACGGCGCGTCATGGCCGAGCGGCTTCGTGGAGCGTTCGGAGATCGCCAGGCGACAGCCCGGGTATGGCGAGATTGAAAAAAGGATGAGGGCGCACGGGGGCGAGGGTGGCGCGAGGTTGCAGTAGCGCGGGATCGTGCAAACGACGCTGCGGCCGCGACTGAACCTGTAACGTGCGGCCCGCGGCCGGGGACTGGCGTCCGCGACCGCGGAGTCGAACGGAGCGGGCGCTCGGGTCGATCGGGCGGACCGGACAGCAGCGGATCGGTGCGCAACCGCGCCCGGGAAAGACCGATATCTCGTACGGCACGTTCCCATGGCGCGCAATGGGATTGCGCCGCGGGCTCACGGAAGGAGCAAGCAATGCGCCCGGACGCGTCGAGCGTTCTTGAACTGACGACGATCGACCTTGAAAACCGCTGCCGTCTATTGCCGGATCAGGGCGTCCTTCGCGTTCGGGAAAGAGCCATCGTCAGAGGGCACTCTAGATGGCGTGAGGCGCGGCGGCGCTGGTCCTCCCCGTTCTTGTGCGCAAGGTGCGCCGGCCAAGGCTTGATCTGGCGCGTCATCCACCAGCCGATTTGGGCATCCTCGCATCTGGGAAAGGTCGAGGCTGCCGCGGAGCGATCCTGGGCGCGCGGCGCGGCAGACCGCGCTTCGACGGAGGAACCGGCAAGCCGCGCGGACGTGCTAGTCGTCCTCGTCCTCGAAGCCGACCAGCGCCAGCGCGCGGGCCTTGATCTGGCGCGTCATGCACCAGTGGATCAGCGCGTCCTCGCGCCCGTGGGTGACCCATACTTCGCGCGGGGCGATTTCCTGGATCGTGTCGATCAGTTCATCCCAGTCGGCGTGATCGGACATGATCAGCGGCAGTTCGACGAGCTTCTGCCGCGCGCGTTGGCGCACGCGCATCCAGCCGCTGGCCATCGCGGTGATCGGATCGGGCAGGCGGCGCGACCAGCGATCGTTGAGCGCGCCGGGCGGGCACATCACGACGTGCCCCGCCATCGCCGCCTTGGGCACGCCGGCGACGGGGATCAGCTCACCCAGGCGAACGCCGTGCTCCGCGTAGAGATCGCACAGGCGCTGGAGCGCGCCGTGGATGTAGATCGGCGCTTCGTGCCCGCGTTCGCGCAGCTCGGCGATGACGCGTTGCGCCTTGCCCAGCGCATAGGCGCCGACGAGGACGCAGCGATCGGGATTGGCGTGGAGCCGCGCGACGAGCTTGTCGATCTCGTCCCCGGTATCGGGGTGGCGGAAGACGGGCAGGCCGAAGGTCGCCTCCGTCACGAACACGTCGCAGGCGACGGGCTCGAACGGCGCGCAGGTGGGATCGGGGCGGCGCTTGTAATCGCCTGAGACGACGATCCGCTCGCCGCGGTGCTCCAGCAGGATCTGCGCCGACCCGAGCACGTGGCCGGCGGGAACGAAGCTCGCCTCGACGTCGCCAAGCCGCACCGTCTCGCCGTAGGCGACCGGGTGCCCGGCCTGTTCGCCGTAGCGCGCGTCCATGATCGCGAGCGTTTCCGGCGTCGCCCATACCGCACCGTGGCCGCCGCGCGCGTGATCGGCGTGGCCGTGGGTGACGAGGGCGCGCGCCTGCGGAATCGAGGGATCGATCCAGGCATCGGCGGGGCGCACGTAGATGCCGTGGGGGTGGGGTTCGAGCCAGTCGCCGAGCTTGGGCATCAGCCGAATACGCACGACCGGATCGAAAAGCCCAACACCCTCGTTATCCGTGCGACTGACAGGAGAGTTTCGCATGGCATATTCGATATTCGGCGACAGCCTGTGGGCGATCGTCGTCGTCGGCGGCTTCATCATCCTCGCCACGGCGCTCGCCTTCGCCAAGCTGCGCAACAAGACGACGCCGGCGCAGGACGCGCGGACCGAGCAGGCAACGCGCGACCTGTACAAGGAGCAGTCGCGGCAGGACAGCATGCGCGGTTGACGTCGCGAGGCGAGGGCGCGGGGCAGGTCGCCCGCGGCGTTCCACGTGGGCGATGGATGCGCGACGTCACGACGGAAGGCGCGCCGTCGACGGCGGTAGCACGCCGGTTCTGCGGAGCTGCCGCCGACCCTATATGGCGCGGCGATGACGGATACGCTGCCCGCCCCGCTCGCCGACTGGTTCGCCTCGCGCGGGTGGCAGCCGCGGCGGCACCAGATGGCGATGCTGGCCGAGGGGCGCGCGGGGCACCACGCGCTACTGGTGGCGGCGACGGGCGCGGGCAAGACGCTCGCCGGGTTCCTGCCGACGCTGGCCGAGCTGATCGAGGCGCCGAGCGAGGGGCTGCACACGCTGTACGTCTCGCCGCTGAAGGCGCTGGCGGTCGATATCCAGCGCAATCTGGTCACACCGGTGGCGGAGATGGGGCTCGACGCGCTCGGCATCGATATCCGCATCGAAACGCGCACCGGCGATACGCCGTCCGACCGCAAGGCGCGTCAGCGCGCCCGCCCACCGCAGATCCTGCTGACGACGCCCGAATCGCTCTCGTTGCTGCTGAGCTATCCCGACAGCTTCACGATGTTCGCAGGGCTGAAGACGATCGTGATCGACGAGGTGCACGCCTTCGCGACCGGCAAGCGCGGCGACCTGTTGTCGCTGTGCATGGCGCGGTTGCAGGCGATCGCGCCCGGCCTGCGGCGCGTCGCGCTGTCGGCGACGGTGGCGGATGCCGACGGTTATCGCGCGTGGCTCGCGCCCGATGGCGATATCGACGCGGTGAGCCTGGTGCACGGCGACCAGGGCGTCGATCCGAACATCGCGATCCTGCTGCCCGAAGATCGCGTGCCGTGGGCGGGGCATTCGGGGCGCTACGCCGCGGCGCAGGTGATGCGCGAGATCGAGGCGCATCGCACGACGATCGTGTTCTGCAACACGCGCAGTCTCGCCGAGCTGATTTTCCAGGATTTGTGGAAGGCGAATGACGCGCAGCTGCCGATCGGCATTCATCACGGCAGCCTGGAGAAAGAGGCGCGGCGCAAGGTGGAGGCGGCGATGTCCGCCGGGCGGCTGCGCGCGCTGGTGGCGACCGCGAGCCTCGACCTGGGGGTCGACTGGGGCGACGTCGACTGCGTGATCCAGATGGGCGCGCCCAAGGGATCGTCGCGGCTGCTGCAACGGATCGGGCGCAGCAACCACCGGCTCGACGAATCGTCCGAGGCGCTGATCGTGCCGGGCAACCGCTTCGAATATCTCGAGGCGCGCGCGGCGCTCGACGCGGTGGAGGCGGGCGAGCTCGACGCCGACGTGTTCCGCACGGGCGCGCTCGACGTGCTGGCGCAGCACGTGATGGCGTGCGCGTGCGCCGCGCCGTTCAATCAGGCGGCTTTGCTGGATGAGGTGCGATCGGCGCTCCCCTATTCGGCGCTGACCGACGAGCTGTTCGACAAGGTGCTCGGCTTCATTCGCGACGGTGGTTACTCGCTGCGCGCCTATGACAAGTTCAAGCGGCTGACGCAGGACGGCGAGGGCCCTTCGAGAGGCTCAGGACAGGGACTGTGGCGCGTGAGCCACCCCAAGTTCGTCGCGCAGCACCGGCTGAACGCGGGGATCATCGTCGAGGCGACGATGCTCAAGGTGCGCTTTCGCAACGGCCGCGCGCTGGGCAAGGTGGAAGAGGCGTTCGCCTCCACGCTGAGCCACGGCGACACCTTCTTCTTCGCGGGCATGAGCTTGGAAGTGGAGAAGATCGACACCGAGGACCTGATCGTGCGCGCGACGGCGCGGCCGGCGCGGATCCCCACCTATGGCGGCAGCCGCATGCCGCTGTCGACCAACCTCGCCGATCGCGTGCGCGGGTTCCTGGCGACGCCCGAGGAATGGCCGCGCTTTCCCGACGACGTGCGCGAGTGGCTGGAGATCCAGGCGCGCCGCTCCGCGCTGCCGCGCCCCGATCAGCTGCTGGTCGAGACCTTCCCGCGTGAGGGGCGGCATTACATGGTCGCCTATAGCTTTGAAGGGTGGAACGCGCACCAGTCGCTCGGCATGCTGATCACGCGGCGGATGGAGACGGCGGGGCTGAAGCCGCTGGGGTTCGTGTCGAACGATTACGCGATCGCGACCTATTCGCTCGATCCGATCACCGACCCCGCGGCGCTGTTCTCCGCCGACATCCTTGAGCACGAGTTCGTCGAGTGGGTGCAGCAATCGCACCTGCTGAAGCGCGCATTCCGCGAGGTGGCGGTGATCGGCGGGCTGGTCGAGCGGCAGCACCCGGGCAAGCGCAAGACGGGCAAGCAGGTGACCTTCTCGACCGACCTCATCTACGACGTGCTGCGCAAGTACGAGCCGAGCCACATCCTGCTGGAGGCGGCGTGGGCCGATGCGCGCGCGCGGATGACCGATGTGGGGCGGCTCGCCGGGCTGCTCGACCGCGCGGCGGAGACGATGCTGCACGTCGACCTGCCGCGCGTGTCGCCGCTCGCGGTGCCGGTGCTGGTGCTGATCGGGCGCGAGAAGGTGGCGACGGGCAGCGCCGACGACGCGCTGCTGATCGAGGCTGAGGCGCTGGCGGCGGATGCGATGCGGGTCGACTGACCGGCGGGGGCGACGCCGGACGTCACGCGGAATTGCTGCGCAGCAATTTGCTTTGACAAGGGGCCGGAACGGGCGCTTCATCGTGGGGATGCGTCATTGGTTCGCCTTGTCCCTGCTGTCACTGCTCGCAAACACCGGCGAGCCGTTGCCGGTGCAGGCGCCGCAGCCCATTGCCGCGCCGGCGGAGGAGCCGGTACCGACGCTGGGCGAGCAGCTGGCGTTCGGCAACAACGGGCCGCGAATGACGGTGCCGGTGCAGATCGCGGGCGCCGGGCCGTACGAATTCATCATCGATACCGGCGCGCAGCGCACCGTGATCAGCCGCGAGCTGGCGGGCAAGCTGGGGCTGGCGGGCGGGCGTAACGTGCGGCTGACGGGGATGACGGGAACCGAGGACGTCGGCACCGTGCTGATCCCGTCGATCTCGGTCAGCACGCTGGGCGGATCGGCGATCGAGGCGCCGGCGCTGTCCGCGGCGCATCTAGGCGCGCCGGGCATGCTGGGGATCGACGCGCTGCAGGGGCACGCACTGGCGATCGATTTCGACACGCAGAAGATGAGCGTATCGCCCGCGCGCCGCCGCGGCGAACGCGTGCGCCCCGCGCCTGACGAGATCGTGATTCAGGCGAAGAGCCTGTTCGGGCAGCTCGTCGTCACCGATGCGCGCGTGGCGGGCGAGCGGGTGCGCGTGATCCTCGACACCGGCAGCACGGTAACGATGGGCAATCTTGCACTGCGCAAGCGGCTTGCGAAGCGCGGCAAGGTGGCGCCGATCACGCTGATCAGCGTGACGGGCGGGGAGCTGGTCGCCGATTACGGATCGATGAAGTTGATCAAGATCGGCAGCGCGGAGATCAGCGACATGCCTGTCGCCTTCGCCGACGTGCCGCCGTTCCGCGCGTTCGGGCTGGAGAAGAAGCCAGCGCTGATGCTGGGGATGGACGCGCTGAAGCTGTTCACGCGCGTGCAGATCGATTTCGCCAATCGCGAGCTGCGCCTCAGCTTGCCGCGCGGCAGCCGGCGCAACTGGGAGCCGGCGCGCTTCGGCATCTTCTGATCCCGCGCACCGTTAGAGCGTTGCGCCGCCACGCTTTCCCTGCAACGATCGCCAGCATAACGAGCGGGAGAGAGTGATGCGGGGCGTGTGGCGTTTTCTGGCAGCGGCGGCTGCGCTTTCCCCCGCGATCGGTGCATCGATTCCCGCGCAGGCGCAGCAGCGCCCCGACCAGCAGGCGTTCTTCGGCCTCTACAAGGAGCTGGTCGAGACCAACACTGTCGTCGGGCAGGGGAGCTGCACGCGCGCCGCGCAGCAACTGGCGACGCGGATGAAGGCGGCTGGCTATCCCGCCAGCGCGGTGACGGTGTTCAGCGTGCCAGAGCATGCCGAGGACGGCGGGATCGTCGTGACGCTGCCCGGCACCGACCGCGCGCAAGGCGCGATGCTGCTGCTCGGCCATCTCGACGTGGTGGCGGCGAAGCGCGAGGACTGGGTGCGCGATCCGTTCAAGCTGGTCGAGGAGAACGGCTTCTACTACGCCCGCGGCACCGTCGACGACAAGGCGATGTCGGCGGTATGGGCGGACACGATGATCCGTTTCGCGCAGGAGAAATATCGCCCCAAGCGCACGATCAAGCTGGCGCTGACGTGCGGCGAGGAGACGACCTACGCGTTCAACGGCGCCGACTGGCTGGCGAAGAATCGGCCCGAGCTGGTGCGCGCCGACTTCGTGCTGAACGAGGGCGGCGGCGGGCGGCTCGACGCGGCAGGCAACCGCCAGGCGCTGGCGGTGCAGGTAGGGGAGAAGGCGGCGCAGAACTTCACGCTGCTCGCGACCAATCCGGGCGGGCACAGCAGCGCGCCGACACCCGAGAATGCGATCTACGAGCTCGCCGACGCGATCCGCGCGGTGCAGGGCTATGAGTTTCCGATCAAGTTCACCGACACGACGCGCGCCTTCTTCACCGCGACGTCGCAGGCGCTGCCCGCGCCGGTCGGCCCGGCGATCAAGCGGCTGCTCGCCAACCCGGCCGATCGCGAGGCGGACGCGATCGTCAGCCGTGACAAGACGCTGCACTCGACGCTGCGCACGACGTGCGTCGCGACGCTGGTGAACGCGGGCCACGCGGAGAACGCACTGCCGCAGCGCGCGACCGCGAACGTCAACTGCCGCATCTTTCCGGGCGAGAGCGTCGACGGCACGCTCATCAAGCTACAGCAACTCGCCGCGGCGAAGGTGAAGGTGACGGCGAACCAGCCGGTACGCCCAATCGCGGTGCCGCCGCCGCTCGACCCCAAGATCATGGGGCCGATCACCACGCTGGCGGCGAAGCATTTCCCCAAGGTGCCGGTGGTGCCGATGATGTCGACGGGGGCCACCGACGGCGTGTTCTTCGCCACGCTCAACATGCCCGTCTACGGCGTGCCGGGAATCTTCCTCGAGCCCGACCTGAACGGCATCCACGGGCTGAACGAGCGGATCCGCGTCTCCGCACTCTACGAGGGGCGCGACTATCTGTACGATCTGGCGAAGACGCTTTCGAGCTGAGGACCGCCGGCGGGCAGTGGCCGGAGCGGGATGGTCCGCGGCGGCGCTGCCCGCGCGCGCCGGGGGATGGGCTTGATCGGGCGAGTCGCTTGCGGCATGGCGCCGGCCATGGTTCCCTTTTCGTTCGGTGGACACGATCTGACGCCGCTGACGCAGGGCGCGCTGTTCTGGACGGCGCGCCGCGCGCTGCTGGTCGCCGATCTGCATCTCGAAAAGGCGAGCTGGTTCGCGCGCTTCGGCCAGATGCTGCCGCCGTACGATTCGCTCGCGACGCTATCCGATCTGACTGCACTGGTCGCCGCCACCGGGGCCAAGGAAGTCTGGTGCCTGGGTGACAGCTTCCACGACGTGTCGGGGTGCGAGCGGCTACCCGAGGCGGCGCAGGCGATGCTGCGCGATCTGACCGCGGGCACGCGCTGGACGTGGATCACCGGCAATCACGATTCGCACTATGTCGATCGCTGCGGCGGCGAGGTGGTGGACGAGGCGGTGGTCGACGGGCTGGTGCTGCGCCACGAGGCGCGCGCGGCGGAGTATCGCCCCGAACTGTCCGGGCATTTCCATCCCAAGCTGCGGCTGCGCGTGCGCGGCAAGCTGGTGTCGCGGCGCTGCTTCGTCGCCACCGGCAGCAAGATCATCCTGCCCGCCTTCGGATCGCTGACCGGCGGGCTCGACGCCGGCCATCCCGAGATCGTCCGCGCGGTGGGGCGCAGTGCGCAGGCGCTGATCCCGGTGCAGGATCGTCTGCTGCGGTTCCCTCTGGCGGCCTGATCACCGCGCTTCGCGCAGGCGCGGTTCAGGCGTCGAGCGCGCGCTGCAACCGATCGCGGATCGCGATCAATGCCTCGACCGGCACGGCTGCCGTATCCGCCGTCGATACGGGGGTGGGCGTCGCGAGCGGCGAGGGCGCCGACCGGCCTTCGCCGGCGAGCAGCTTCTGCACACCCTTCACCGTATAGCCCTCGGTATCGAGCAGCCGGTGGATGCGCTCGACCAGCGCAACGTCCTCGGGACGATAGTAGCGCCGGTTGCCCGCGCGGGTGACGGGGCGAAGCTGGGGAAAGCGCGTTTCCCAATAGCGCAAGACGTGCGCGGCGACGCCGGTCTGTGCCGTCACCTCGCCGATCGTGCGAAAGGCGCCGGGCGCCTTGCCCGTATCGGTCATGCCCCGCCGGAAACGATACGGTCGCGCATCATCTGGCTGGCGCGAAAGGTAAGCACGCGGCGCGGTGCGATCGGCACCTCGACACCGGTCTTGGGATTGCGCCCGATGCGCTCCCCCTTGTCACGCAGCACGAAGGTGCCGAAGCCGGAGATCTTGACGTTCTCGCCCTTCGACAGCGCGCCGCACATGTTCGACAGGATCTGTTCGACGATGTCGGCCGAATCGGCGCGCGACAATCCCACCTGACGGTGGAGTGCCTCGGCCAAATCGGCCCTGGTCAGCGTGCCAGCTTCGCTCATATCGGTGCTCGAACCCCCTATGCCGTGGCGAACTTTATCATCAGCGCCCGCCATGCAAAAGCCGCATCAGGCTGACTGATTCAAGTTAAATCCGTACGACGGCGGCACCCCAGGTGAAACCGCCGCCCATCGCCTCGAGCACGACGATCTGTCCCTGCCTGATACGCCCGTCGCGGATCGCGACATCGAGCGCAAGCGGAACGGAGGCGGCCGACGTGTTGGCGTGCTGATCGACCGTCACCACGACGCGCTCTGGCGCGAGGCCGAGCTTGCGCGCGGTCGCATCGAGGATGCGGGCATTGGCCTGGTGCGGGACGACCCAGTCGACCGACTCGGTCGGCAGCCCGGCGAGCGCCATCGATTCGCCCATCACCGCGGCGAGATTGACGACCGCGTGGCGGAACACCTCGCGGCCCTTCATGCGCAGCTTGCCGACGGTGCCGGTGGTCGACGGGCCGCCATCGACGTAGAGCAATTCGTTGTGGCGCCCGTCGGCGTGGAGCTTGGTGGCAAGGATACCGCGGCCCGTCGCCTCGTCGCTCTCCTGCGCCTCGAGCACCATCGCGCCCGCGCCGTCGCCGAACAGGACGCAGGTGGTGCGGTCCTCCCAATCGAGGATGCGGCTGAAGGTCTCCGCGCCGATCACCAGCGCGCGGCGCGCGACGCCCGAGCGGATCATGCTGTCCGCCACCTGCACCGCGTAGAGGAAGCCCGAGCAGACCGCCGCGACGTCGAACGCGACGCAATCGTCGATGCCGAGCATCGCCTGCACCTTGGTGGCGGTGGCAGGGAAGGTCTGGTCGGGCGTGGCGGTGGCGAGGACGATGAGGTCGATATCGGTCGCGGGCACGCCGGCCGCGTCGAGCGCGCGGGTCGCCGCGTCGCGCGCGAGCGTCGCGGTTGTCTCGCCTTCGCCGGCGATGTGGCGGAAGCGAATGCCGGTGCGCTCGACGATCCACTCGTCGGTGGTGTCGACCATCTCCGCCATCTCGGCGTTCGACACGCGGCGCACGGGGAGCGCCGATCCGGTGCCGGTGATGACGCTGCGAATCATGCCGCCTGCTTCTCGAAATGCCGGAGATCGTCGGCGATGCGACGCGCGAGATCGGCCTGAACCATCTTCGCCGCGACGCCGATCGCGGTGGCGATGCCGCGCTCGTTCGCGCCGCCGTGGCTCTTCACAACGAGGCCGTTGAGACCGAGGAAGACCGCGCCATTGTGGTTGTTGGGATCGAGATGCTCACGCAGCAGCTGCGTCGCCGGGCGCGAGATCAGGAAGCCGATCTTGGAGCGGACCGAACTGGTGAAGGCGCGCTTCAGGAGATCGGCGACGAAGCGCGCCGTGCCCTCCGCGGTCTTCAGCGCGATGTTGCCGGAGAAGCCGTCGCACACGATGACGTCGTGCTCGCCGCGCGACAGCCGATCGCCCTCGACGAAGCCGGTGAACGTCATCGGCAGGTGCGGCGCGCCGCGCAACGCGGCGGCGGCGTCGCGGATCTCGTCGGTGCCCTTCTGATCCTCGCTGCCGATGTTGAGCAGCGCGACACGGGGCGAGGCGAGGTCCAGCGCGACGCGCGCATAGGCCGCGCCCATCACCGCGAACTGGACGAGGTTCTTCGCCTCCACCTCGGTATTGGCGCCGAGATCGAGCACGACGACGTCATTGTCGCCAAGCGTCGGGAGCAAGGCGGCGAGCGCGGGGCGATCGATCCCCGGCATGGTGCGCAGCGCGAGCTTCGCCATCGCCATCAGCGCGCCGGTATTGCCCGCGGAGACGGCGGCGCCTGCGCGACCCTGCTTCACGCAATCGATCGCGATGCCCATCGAGGTGGACTTGGCCCGGCGCAGCGCCTGCCCCGCCTTCTCGTCACCCTTGATGACGCCGGGGGCGTGGACGATTTCTGCGTTGCGGCTGAGGTTCGGGTGCTGCTCCAGCCCCTGGCGGATCGCCGCCTCATCACCGACGAGGAGGAATTTCATCCCCTCGAACCGGCGACGTGCGCGGGCCACGCCGGCCAGCATCACGGCTACCCCTTCATCGCCGCCCATCGCATCGACGGCGATCCAGGAACTGTCGGCCATGATGCTGTTCGCTCCCGTGGCTAGGGCTGTCAGCCCTCGACCGAGACGACCTCGCGGCCGTTATAATGGCCGCATGCGGTGCAGAGGTTGTGCGGACGACGCAGCTCGCCGCAGTTCGGGCATTCCTGGAACGCGTCGACCGAGATCGCGTCGTGTGCGCGGCGCATGCCGCGGCGGGAGGGGGAAGTCTTTCGCTTGGGGACGGCCATCGCGGCACCTTGATCAAAATGTTCGCAACAAAAGCGACTAGCCCGACGACGATCGACGCGGTCCAGTGAATCACCGGCCGCGCCGGGCGGCCGGGCGCATCGCGAAGTTCGGCGCCTATAGCGGATCGCGCGGCGGTTGCAAGCGCGGGCGTTGCATGCGTGCCGGCCGGGTGGCAGGTTCGCCGCACGACAACGGGGAGGAAATCATGCTGCTGCCGGTCACACTCGTCATCGCCGCCGCCTGCGCGGTGGTCAACATCTGGCTCGCAATGCGGCTGGTCCGCGGGCGGCTGAAGGGCAAGGTGATGGTCGGTGACGGGGGCGACCAGGCGATGCAGGCTGGGATGCGCGCGCACGCCAATTTCATCGAATATACGCCGATCGTGCTGATCCTGCTCGCGCTGATCGAACTGGCGCGCGGGCCGCTGGTCGCTTTGTGGATCATCGGCGCACTCTACGTGCTGGCGCGGATCGCGCATCCGCTGGGGATGACGCGCGGCGCGCCCAATCCGCTGCGCGCGGGCGGCGCGGTGGTGACGTGGATCGTGACGCTGGTGCTCGCCGGCTGGGCGCTGGCGATCGCGATCGATGCGCCGCGATCCACCCCCGCGACGATCACGCTCGACGCGACCGCGCCGCGCGCCTGACGCGCCGTTAGTCTGGCGGGAACGTGGCGTACCAGTCGGCATAGGGCGTGGTGCGCGCCATGTGGCGGTTGAGGTCGGGCGCGCCGTCCTGCCACCAGACGGGGCCACGCTCGCCAAGCGCCACTTTCGCCGCATCGACGCGGGCGCGGGCGTCGGCCAGCGCCGGCGCATTGTTCGCCGCCTTGGCGGTACGTACCGCGCGTCGAGCGTGCATCAGCTCATCGACCAGCGCCTGGCGGCGTTCCTCGGGCAAATCGGGGTTCGCGCGGCGCCAAAGCCGGCCGCGCACGACGATGTAGCGGCCGTCGGGCGTAACGGGGGGCGGGACGCGGTCAGCCATCCGCCGGCCGACGCGGCGCGGCGAGCAGCGCCGCAAGCGTCACCGGCGCGAAGCCGCGCACGTCGACGCCGACGTCATATTGCCGCAGCATCGGCTTCATCCGGCCGTGGCTGTGGCCGTGGAGGTTGATCGCGCGGCGATGCTGCCCGTTCCAGCTGCGGAAGGGATAGTGGCACAGGATGAGCTGGTGGCCGTCGACGGTAATCTCGGCATAATCCTGTACGCTGGCCCAGCCGGCGGCGGCGAGCGTGGCGGCGGGATCGTTGTTGCCGCGCAGCAGGTGCTTGCGCCCGTTGAGCCGCGCCAGCAGCCCGGCCACCGCTTCGCCGCGCCGCGCGACATCACCGAGGTGCCAAACCTCATCATCGGGTGCGACGGCGGCGTTCCAGTTCGCCACCAGCGCCGCGTCCATCGCCGCGACATCGGCGAACGGCCGCTTGCTGATGTTGATCGTGCGGTGGTCGCCGAAATGCGTGTCGCTGGTGAACAGGATCGTCATGTCCAGTAGAGGATCCGCGCGGCGGGCAGCGCATCGGCGATCTCGCGTTCGAAGAAGCTGCGGAGCGCGCGCATCGTCGCGGCGTCGTAGACCTGTTTCTCGCCGCCGAACTTGGTGCGCTTGGTGGTGCGGTTCGCCTCGCTCATGTCGAGCGACGATCCAGGGTACCAGCCCTCGAGCACGGCCTTCGAGCCGGGCGTGAAGCGGTGGGTGATCAGCTCGATGGTGAGATCGAGGTCGGGCGCGCCGGCAAGCGCGGCAGCGACATCCGCGATCAGCGTGCGGTACGCCGCCTCCCACCCGTCCGCGGCGATGATCGGCGCGATCGTCAGCCCGATCGGATAGCCGTGGTCCGCCATGCGGCGCAGTGCCGCGATTCGTGCGGCGACACGCGCGGTACCGCCCTCGAACCGGGCGAAGCGGGGCGGGTTGAGCGAGGCGCGCATCCGCGTGCGGCGCTGGTGATCGAGCGGCAGCAGCGGCGCGACGTCGGCGAACTTGCTGGTGAAGCGCAGCTGCGCGGCTGCCTGCCACGCGCCGAACCAGCGGATCGCGGCGGAGAGCGAGCCGGTGAGATGTTCGAGCGCGAGCGGATCGGTGTAGCACGACGCCTCGTACGTCGTACCCTCGTGCGCGCGGTGGCGGCTGCGCGAGGTGATCGTGCCGTCACCGAGATAGTCGGGCAGCACGGCGAGGATCTCGTCGAGATTGGCGTAGGCGCGGGTGATCGGCGGGCCCTTGAGCGAGCCGGCGAGATAGCAATAGCTGCAATGCGCGGGGCATCCCTCGGCAAGGTCGACGCGCCAGTCGGCGCTGGGCGCGATCGGCTGCAGCCGCCGCTTCGACGGCGGCGCGACGGTGACGGCGAGCGTCGCCTTCGCCGCGGCGTAGGCGCGTTTCGGATCGTCGGGCAGCGCGAGCGATAGGCGATCGCCGGGCAGCTCGATCACGTCACTGCCGAGCGCCGCGGCGCGTGCGGCGATCGCGCGGCCGTGCGCCCAATTACGTGCGCTGCGCGTGACGAGGACGCGGCGCGGGATCCAGCCCGTCGCGGCAGCAGGGGGGAGCGGGGCGGCAGCGGTCACACAACGCACAACGACCGGCAGGCACAGCCGTTCAATCCAAGCAAAGTTGATCTGAAGCAAGTTATCTAAAGAACAACAGCGCTTGGGCGTCATGCACTTATTGACCGGCGTGACGGGAACTTCCGACAATTTTCCCTGTTGCCTAGTTAACGTCATGCAAGGGATGCGAGATATGATCTACGTTAAGGCAGCTGTTCTTTCGATGTTCGCGGTCGCTGCGGTCCCAGCACTGGCGCAGACGCCGCCACCGCCCCCGCCGCCCGAGGCGAAGACCACGGCAATGCCTTATGTCGAGGCTGCCGGCATGAGCGACATGTACGAGATCAATTCGAGCCAGATCGCGCTGGAAAAATCGCAGAACAAGGCGGTGCGCAGCTTCGCCTCGATGCTGATCAAGCATCACCAGAAGACGACGGCGGCGACCACCAAGGCGGCGCAGCGCGCGAAGCTGACGCCGCCGGCACCGTCGCTCGGCGGCGCGCGGGCGTCGATCGCCGAGCTGCAGGGCGCGTCGCCGGCGGATTTCGACCGGCTGTACATCGCGCAGCAGATCCCGGCGCACCAGGCCGCGCTCGACCTGCACCAGAGCTATGCCGCGGGCGGCGACCAGCCGGCGCTGCGGACCACGGCGAAGGCGGCGGTGCCGATCATCAAGCAGCATATCGCCGCCGCGACGAAGCTGCAGAACGGCGCGGGCAACGCCGGCCACACGGGCATGTGATCTCCGCTCCCCGCCGCGCCCGACGATCGGGGCGGCGGGGAGTTCCAGGGACCGGACGGCTGCTGAAATCTGCGTCGCGCGTCTTACCTTAATGGGCGATGCCTTCCTTCCCTTCGATCCTCGCGTTCGGTGACAGCCTGATCGCGGGCTACGGCCTGTCGGCTGCCGATGGTTTTTCTGGCCGGCTTCAGCGTGCGCTCCGCCGTCGGTATCCCGATGCGCGTGTCGACAATGCCGGTGTGTCGGGTGACACCAGCGCCGACGCGTTACGCCGCCTACCGCGCGTGCTGACTGGCCTGTCGCAGCGACCCGATCTGGCGATCGTGCAGGTCGGGCCGAACGACGTCATCCGCTCTGTTCCCGCGCTCCGCATGCGCGCCAACCTCGACGCGATCCTGGCCGAGTTCGCGCGCTGCGGCATCCCCGTGCTGCTCGCGACGGTGACGCCGCCGGCGTTTTTCGCCGACCGCGCGCTGGCCTATGCCGGCATTCACGCGGCGGTGGCGGCGCCGCACAACGCGGCAACGGCGCCCTTCTTCCCACCTGGCGTGCTGGGTCATCCGGCGATGGTCCTGGCGGATCGCGTTCACCCCAACGCCGTCGCGATCGCTGCCGTGGTCGATCATCTGCTGCCCACCGTCGAAGGTCTGCTCGCTCAAGCGGCGGCCGCGCGCGCGGCGTGATGATCGAGACAGCAGCGTATTGCGCGGCGACTGATCGATTTCGTAACTCGATCTGACGAAATAATGTCGCTTCACCTGTCATGAACGGCGAGTAGAACCGCTGCATGATCTCACGAGAGGACCGATAATCATGGACGCGAAGACGAGCGGCTGCCCGGTGACCGGAAGCCCGCTAAGCGATCACGCCAAGGAGCCGGCCGCGCTGCGCGCGCTGCTCGGCCGGACGAACCGCGACTGGTGGCCCAACCAGCTGTCGCTCGAGATCCTTCAGCAGAACGGCCTGTCGGGCAATCCGATGGGCGACGATTTCGACTATGCGGCCGAGTTCAAGACGCTCGACCTCGACGCGGTAAAACGCGACCTGACCGCACTGATGACCGACAGCCAGCCATGGTGGCCGGCCGATTACGGGCATTACGGCCCGTTCTTCATCCGCATGGCATGGCACTCGGCCGGCACGTATCGTACCGGTGACGGACGCGGCGGCGCATCGGCGGGGCAGCAGCGTTTCGCGCCGCTCAACTCGTGGCCGGACAACGGCAATCTCGACAAGGCGCGCCGCCTGCTGTGGCCGATCAAGCAGAAGTACGGCCAGAAGCTGAGCTGGGCGGACCTGTTCATCCTGGCGGGCAACGTCGCGATCGAATCGATGGGCGGCCCGGTATTCGGCTTCGGCGGCGGCCGCGCCGACGTGTTCGAGCCCGAGAAGGACGTGTATTGGGGCACCGAAGAGGAGTGGCTCGGCCAGACGCGGCATGACGAGGAGGAGGGCCGCGCGCTCGAGAGCCCGCTCGCCGCAATCCAGATGGGCCTCATCTACGTCAATCCCGAAGGCCCGGGCGGCGTGCCCGACGCGATGCGCTCGGCACGCGACATTCGTGACACGTTCGGCCGCATGGGCATGAACGACGAGGAGACCGTCGCACTGACCGCGGGTGGCCACACCTTCGGCAAGGCGCACGGCGCGGGCGATGCAAAGCTCGTCGGCGTCGAGCCGGAAGGCGCGGATATCGCGAGCCAGGGCCTCGGCTGGACCTCGACGCATGAGAGCGGCATGGGCGATCACACGATCACCAGCGGCATCGAGGGCGCATGGACGCCGACGCCGACGAAGTGGGACATGACCTATTTCGACATGCTGCTCGACCACGAGTACGAGCTCGTCACGAGCCCAGCGGGGGCGAAGCAGTGGCAGCCGGTCGGCAATCCCGAGGAGACGCTGGCGCCGAAGGCGCACACCCCGGGCGTCAAGGTACCGACGATGATGACCACCGCCGACATGGCGATGAAGGTCGACCCGGCGTATCGCGCGATCTCCGAGCGGTTCCGCAACGATCCCGAGGCGTTCGGCGATGCCTTCGCCCGCGCCTGGTTCAAGCTGTGCCACCGCGACATGGGGCCGAAGATCCGGTATCTCGGATCGGACGTGCCGACCGAGGATCTGATCTGGCAGGATCCGATCCCCAAGGCGGACTATGCGACGATCGACGCGAGCGATGTCGCCGGGCTGGTACAGAAGATCGAGGCTTCGGGCCTGTCGATCGGCGAGCTCGTCTCGGTCGCCTGGGCGTCGGCGGCGACGTATCGCAAGTCGGACCATCGCGGCGGCGCCAACGGCGCGCGCATCCGCCTCGCGCCGCAGAAGGACTGGGACGTCAACGAGCCCGCAAAGCTCGCCAAGGTGCTGGCGGTGTACGAGGGCATCAAGCGTGACTTCGACGCGAGCGCGACCGGCGGCAAGAAGGTGAGCATCGCCGATCTGATCGTGCTCGGCGGCTCGGTCGGCGTCGAGGAGGCGGCGCGCGCTGCCGGCAGCGACGTCAAGGTGCCGTTCACCCCCGGCCGTACCGATGCGAGCGCCGAGCAGACCGACGCCGAGAGCTTCGACGTGCTCGAGCCCAAAGCGGACGGTTTCCGCAACTATCTCGGCGTGCGCTTCAACGTGCCGACCGAGGAGCTGCTGATCGACCGGTCGCAGCTGCTGGGGCTGAGCTCGCCCGAGATGACGGTGCTGGTCGGCGGGCTGCGCGTGCTCGGTGCGAACCACAATGGGTCGCAGCACGGTGTGCTGACGACGCGCCCCGGCCAGCTGACGAACGACTTCTTCGTCAACCTGCTCGACATGGGCACGGCGTGGAAGGAAGTCGACGAGACGGGCGACGAGGAATATGTCGGCAGCGACCGTGCGACGCACGAGAAGCGCTGGACCGCGACGCGTACCGACCTCGTCTTCGGCGCGAACTCGCAGCTGCGCGCGCTCGCCGAAGTCTATGCCAGCGCCGATGCGGGCGAGAAGTTCGTCAAGGACTTCGTCGCGGCCTGGACCAAGGTGATGAACGCCGACCGCTTCGATCTGAAGTATAACTGATCGATCGATCGGCGTGAGGAGGGGCCGCGGCAGCAGCAGCTGTCGCGGCCCTTCGCGTTCAGGAGCGGCGCGCGTCAGCCGAAATTATGCTTCACCGTCAGATACGGCAGGATGTGCTGGTTGCGGACGCGATCCTCGACGCGGAACGGCGCCGGGGTGCGCCGATCGGGGGTGAAGAACCGGCGTTCGCGGCGGGACGAGAAATCGCCGAGATTGTCGACCGCGAGCGTCACTGTGGTGCTGCGCGTCGGGCGATACTCGGCGAAGGCGGTGATGTACGGATTGCCAGGGACGAGCGTATCGAGTTCGTTCAAGCGGAAGGTGGTGAAGGGATCCTGTCCCTCGAACCCGAAGCCCCAGGCGAAGCTGCCGAGATCCTGCCGCCAGTTGAGCGAATAGACGAACGGCGAATTGCCCGAATAGGCGCGATAGCGCCCGGTATAGGGATCGCGCACCGACGTATCGACGTAGGACAGCCGGCCCGACACGCGCCCGCCCTTGATACCGAGCCGGGTGACGGGGAGGTCGAACGTCGCGCGTGCGATCCTGCTCGTCCCGTCACCCAAGTTGCCGGGCGCGTCGAACCCCTCGGGCGTGGGCACGCGATCCTGCACCAGCGCGGTGCGGGTGTATCCGAGCTCGATCTTGATCTGCCCGTCGCCGAGCACCTGCTTCTCGATCGTTGCGAGCCCCTCCCACGAGCGCTGGGGCAGCAGTTCGGCGTTGCCGCCGTTGACGCGTTCGTTGGAGAGTTCGGCCGCGCTGATGAAATCTTCGAAGCGAAGCTGCGCGACGGTGCGCGCGATCGATGCCTGCGCGCGCCAGCCGTCGCCGATGCGCCAGTCGACATTGGCGCGCGGCTTAAAGAAGCGCAGCGAGCGCTTCGCCGAAGCGTCGCCGGAAACGGTGAGACGCGAGATCTCGTAGTTCAACGCCAGATCCATGCGCAGCTTAGACGTCAGCGCGCGACTGGCGTTGGCGAACCCCTCGGCGCGATATTCGGTGACGGTTGCGTCGTCGACCGGCAGATCGATCCGCGCGCGCGTGCCCGCATCGTCGAACGCGAACAGGTCGACCTTGCTGCGTAGCCGGTTGAGCGCGCCCTCGATCCCCGTCTCGACCGACCAGGCGCCGAGATCGGGACGCGTCCACAGCCCGCGCAGCACCGCCTCGTCGCGCTGGCTGCGCACCTGCTGCTCGAACCCGCCGATCACCGCGCTGCGCACGCGCAGCAGCGACAGATCGCGATCGTTCCGATCGCGGCGCGAGGCGAGCCCGATCAGCTTGATGCCGCCGCCCATGAAGGGGCGCTGCACGTCGCCGCCGACCTCCCATTCGTCGAAGTGAAAGCGCTGCGTGAGCCGGTCGTCGCGGGCGATGCCGCCAACGGGAAACACGTCGTTCGCCTGACTCAGGCGGAAGCGATCGAAGGCGTAGCGCGCGTTGAAGCGCGCGGTCTCGAACTGCGACGCCTTGTAGTCCCACGATCCTGAAACGAATGCGTTGGGATCGGCGATGGTGTTGATCTTGCGGCGATATTCGATCAGCTCGCCGCCAGGCAAGGCGCGCAGCCGGTCGAACCCTTCCTCGCTGGTCTGGTTGTTGTTGACCCCGATCGAGGCGTTGTAGGTCGAATTGCCGTCGCGCAGCAGCGTCGAGACGCTGCCTTCGGGCAGCAGCCGCCCGTCATACTGCCGCCGCACGCTGCCGGTGGCGGTGCCGGCGAGCCCGCCCTCGCCGGTGAGGATCAGGTTCACTACCTGCGCCTTGCCGCTGTATTCGGCACCGAACAGCGTGCCCGAGCCGATCTCTACCCGCGCGACGCGGCTGGCGGGGATGCGCGCGAGAACGACGTCGATCGTGTCGCTCTTCGACGAGGGGCGCTGGCCGTTGATGACGACGTTGCCCGCCGCCTGGCCGAAGCCACGCACCTCTTCCTCCGACAGTTCGAGCGTGAAGCCGGGGACGCGGCGCACGACCTCTAGCGCGTTGGCCGGCTGAAAACGCTGGAAGAAGGCGGCATCGTAGACCGTACGTCCGCTCGCATCGACGGTCTGCGCGGCGACGGGGGCGGCGGTTGATGCGAGCGCGGCGGCAAGCACCGCGATGGAAACCAGACGCATCCTACCAAACTCCCCCGCACGCCGACGTACACGCTTGCGGGTGGCTATCCGCAAGGATCGCGCCAGTCGATCTGTGGCGTGTGGCGCAACGGAACCGCGGCGCAGCGTGCGTTTCCGGACAGCCGTGCTGTCCGATATCGGACGCGGGCACGAAAACGATCGACTTAATTCCGGCCGGTGATACCCATCGCACGACGCCAGAAGAGCCGGCCCGAGGAGGAGAGCGACAAATGACGATCCTGCTGCATCAATACGACACCTCGCCATTTTCCGAGAAGGTGCGCATCTGCCTTGGCATCAAGCGGCTCGAATGGGCGGCGGTCGATCAGCCCGTGGTGATGCCCAAGCCCGATCTGCTCGCGCTGACGGGGGGATATCGCCGCATTCCGGTGATGCAGATCGGGGCGGACATCTACTGCGACAGCGTGCTGATCGTCCGCGAGCTCGAGCGGCGCTTTCCCGAGCACAGCCTGTTCCCAGGTGGTACCGGCGGCTTGGATCAGGCAGCAGCGCAGTGGACCGATCGCAGCTTCTTCCAGGCGGCGGTGACGGTGATATTCGCCGGGATAGGCGACAGCGTCGGCGAGGAGTTCATCCGCGACCGCGAGAAGCTGAGCGGGCAGCCGTTCGATCCCGCCGCGATGCGTGCCGCCGTGCCGCACATGGCGGCGCAGCTGCGCGCGCATGCCGCGCTGGTGAGCGAGCAGCTGGCCGACGGCCGCGCGTTCCTGAGCGGCGAGCGGCCGGGGCTGATCGACGCCAACGCCTATTACAACCTGTGGTTCGTGCGATCGTTCAATCCGCCGGCGGCCGCCGCGTTCGACGACCTGCCGGGACTCGCGGCGTGGTACGACCGCGTGCGAGCAATCGGTCATGGCACGCGCACCAGCGTCAGCCGCGAGGATGCGATCGCGCAGGCCGCGGCGGCCGAGCCAGAGCCTACGCATGTCGAAGGGCCCGATGCCGAACTGTCCGGCCGCGACGTGATCATCGCGGCGACCGATTACGGGCGCGAGCCGGTGCGCGGCACGCTCGTCGGCGCGTCGCCGCATCAGCTGTCGGTTCGGCGCGACGATCCGCGTGCCGGTGCGGTCGTCGTCCACCTGCCGCGGATCGGCTTCTCGCTGTCGCCCGCAACATGATGTCGCGGAAGCGGTTCTAACCGCGACAAATAATGCTTCGTACACGTAATCGGAGAAACGATCGGTAAACCCCGTTCCGCTACGGCGGGCGGGTGAGCCGATCATCCGCCCCGCCCCGTCTGTCGATCCCCTTACGCACGCTGCTGGGCCTCGCCGAGGGCGACGATCCGGCGTTGTGGAGCCGCATCCGCGCGGCGCAGATGTTCGCCGGGCAGCAACTGGCGCCGCTGCTGCTCGCCGCCAACTTCTTCGCAGCCGGGATCGTCGCGCTGCTCTTCGCCACGACGGTGCCGATCCATTTCCTTGCCGCCTGGGGCATGGCGGTAAGCGCGATCTGCGCCGTCGTGGCGGTTCGCCGCCACCGCACAGCGCGCTTCGACAACGGCTATGCGACGCTGGGCGAGTTGCGCGATACGGCGCTGGAGGGGCTGGCGCTGGCAGCGGTGTGGAGCGTGCCGCCACTGCTGTTCGCAGGAGACGGCGCTTCCGCGAACCAGTTTGGGCTTTGGATGGTATTGTCGTTGCTGATGACCGCGGCGGCGGTGGCGATGGCGACGCTGGTGCTTGCCGCGGTCGCCTTCACCGGCGGCCTCGCCGTGACGATGACCATCCCGCTGATGCTGCAGCACGCCTATGTGCCGGCGGCGACGACGCTGCTGCTCGCCGCGCTGCTGATCGCGGCGTGCGTCACCCGCGCGCGCGCGCTGGTGGCGCTGCGCGGGTCCGAGCTGACGCTGTACGACCGCAACGAGACCGTCAGCCTGCTGCTGCGCGAGTTCGAGGACAGCGGCGCCGACTGGCTGTGGGAGACCGATGCGCAGCGCCGGCTGTGCAAGGTCAGTCCACGCTTCGCGCACGCGCTGGGACGGCCTGTGGCGGAACTAGAGGGGGTGCCGCTGGTGCAGGCGCTGGCGGGGGCGGACTGGGCGGACGGCCGGTTCGACGACGGCCTGCGATTGCTGGCGGAGCGGCTGAAGCGGCGCGACAGCTTTCGCGATCTGACGCTGCGGCTGACCATCGGGGGGGCAATGCGCTGGTGGTCGGTCGCGGCCAGCCCGCGGCTTGATGGACGCGGCGCGTGCGTCGGGTTTCGCGGTGTCATCTCCGACATCACCGAGCGGCGCGAATCGGAGGAGGCGATCACCCGCATGGCGCGCTCCGATATGCTGACGGGGCTGCCCAACCGGCTGGCGATCAGCGAGGCGCTGGCCGCGGCGCTCGACGCTGCGGAGCGGGGCGGCGGCCGCGCCGCGTTCATGATGATCGATCTCGATCGCTTCAAGGCGGTGAACGACACGCTGGGCCATCCGATCGGCGACCGGCTGCTCGGTCGCGTCGCCGAGCGGCTTGCCGCGATGGTCACCCGGACCGAGCTGATCGGGCGGCTGGGCGGCGACGAATTTGCGGTGGTGGTGACCGATGCGGGCGACAGCATGCGCGTCGAGCGGCTGGCCCACGCGATCATCGACACGCTGTCGCAGCCCTATGAGGTCGACCAGCACACGCTGTACGTCGGCGCGTCGGTCGGCGTCGCGACGTCGCCGCGCGACGGGCGCACCGCGGAAACGCTGATCCGTTCGGCCGATCTTGCGCTCTACCGGTCGAAGGACGCCGGCGGCGGGGTGTTCCACGCCTATGAGCCCACGTTGCACGTGGCGGCGGAGGAGCGGCGGATTCTCGAGATGGCGCTGCGCAAGGCGCTCGACAACGGCGAACTGCACCTCGATTATCAGCCGATGGTCGACGCCGGGGGCGAGCGGCTGAGCGGGTTCGAGGCGCTGCTGCGCTGGCAAAATCCGACGCTGGGATCGATCCCCCCATCGCGATTCATCCCGCTGGCGGAGGAAACGCGGCTGATCGGACCGATCGGCGCGTGGGTGGTGCGTACCGCGTGCGAGGAGGCGGCGCGCTGGCCCGGCGACACGCGCGTCGCCGTCAACGTCTCACCCGAGCAGCTGCACAATCCCGCCTTCGTGACGGTGGTGGCGCAGGCCCTTGCAGCAAGCGGCCTCGCGCCGTCGCGGCTCGAGCTGGAGGTGACGGAGGGCGTGTTCCTGAAGGAAGGCACGCTGGCGGTGCAGGTGCTCGAACGGATCCTCGATCTGGGCGTGCGCTTGAGCCTCGATGATTTCGGCACCGGTTATTCCTCGCTCGGCTATCTGTCGCGCACGCGCTTCTCGTCGATCAAGATCGACCGCAGCTTCGTCACCGCGGCAGCGAACGGCGCGCCCGAAGCGCTGGCGATTATCCGTGCCGTTGTCGCCCTGGCGCAAAGCCTAGGCCTCGCCACCACCGCCGAGGGGGTGGAGACCGAGAGCGAGCTGGCGATGGTCCGCGCGCTCGGCTGCACCAGCGTGCAGGGCTTCTACTTCGGGCGCCCTTTGCCCGTCGCCGAGGCGCGCAGCCTGGCGGTGCGCAGCCGCCCGGGTGCGCGCGCGGCTTGAACAGCGCGTGCGTGCCCGCTAAGGGGCAGGGCGCTGCAGGGGTGTAGCTCAGTTGGTTAGAGCGTCGGTCTCCAAAACCGAAGGCCCTCGGTTCGAGTCCGAGCTCCCCTGCCAGCCCTTTCCATCATCATCGACGTGCAGGCTGGCCGGCCGAGGCTATGTCGTGTCCGTCGCAACCCGAACGCAGGCTATGCAGTGGGCAGGGGCTTGCGGATCGGCGCTGTACGCGTGACTGATGGGGCGGGGATGATGCGAAGGGGGGAACGCATGCGGCAGGTGGGATGGCGGATGATCGGCTGGATCGCGCTCGCGGCGCTAGCCGCCTGCGACTCGACGCCGGCGGCACCCGAAGCCGCCGAAGTCTCCCCCAAGGATGCCGAGCTTGCCGAAACCACGCGGCTGTGCGCGTCGATCGGGGCGATCAGCAAGGGCGGCGACGACACGCTGCGCGGTGCCTTCATCTCGACGCCCTATGCCAACGAATATGGCGGCACGCTGATCGACGAACTGACGAAGGCGGGTGGCTATCGCTACGAGGGCGCCGAAATGGTGCGCAACACGTGCTACGCCTACGCAATCGCGCGTGGATCGCTGTTCGGGCGTTCGCACGAACTCGCCTGGCGCTGCCCCGTGAAGATGCTGAGCGACAGTCCGACCGAGCCGGGCAAGACGGAGATCGAGGCGGTCGAGGATCGCGAGTGCGATCTCGACACGCGGCGTGGTGATCCGTTCAAGCGGGCCGTCGAGGTGGAGATCATTCACTCCTGAGCGAACCGATCAGGCGGCGGCGCCGCGGAGCGCCAGCCGCTCGAACGTCGCATTCGCCGAGCGTGCCAGCGTCTCGACCAGCGTCAGCGCGGCGGGCTCGATCGGCTGCGCCTGCGCCCAATAGAGGCCGAGCGCGGCGAACGGCTCGCCGCTGCCGAGCGGGATCATCGCCATGCTGGCGACGAAAGTCGACAGATAGGCGTTGAGCGGCACGCGCGGATCGGTGGCGATATCGGGGATGAGGATGACCTGCCGTTCGATCATCGCGCGCCCCGACACGCATTGTTCGATCGGAAAGCGCTGACCCGTCCACAAGGGCGCGATCGCATCCTCGCCGACGTAAAGCACCGTCGCACTGATGCGCCGGACGACGCACACGCCATCGGCCAGCGCGATGCGCCGGGTATGCGCGCGAAGCACCTCGAGCGCGGCGTCGACCGACCAAACGGCGCCGAGCGCATCGATCGCCTTCGATACCAATCCCCATCGGCGGAACAGGATCGACAGGTCTTGCGGCGCTAACATGCTGTCACGCTATCGTCCGGCCCCTTAATAAGGGCCTAAAAACATCGTCTTATATCCTGATCGGGGGCAGCAAGCCGATCGCGCGGCGCGGCACGGCGCTGCACCGCCCGCCGTCGCCGCCGATCACCCCGGTCGCCCGCCCCTTGCTCTTGCCGGGTGGCAGCGCTATCTCGCCCGACGCATCCGACAGCGCGGACGGCCCTTCACCGTTTCCTTACCCGGGGAAGCGGTAGAGCGGTTATGCCCCGCTGCCGGCCGATATGATTAAAGGCAAGGCACGTGGCGAAGACGTCCCCGATCGAATTCATCAACCAGGTCCGCACCGAGACGAAGAAGATCGTCTGGCCGACGCGGCGTGAGACGATCATGACCGGCGTGATGGTGATGATCATGACGACGATCCTGGCGCTCTTCTTCCTGAGCGTGGACACGATCTTCAACGCGATCGTCAACGCGCTGCTGAGCCTGGCCAAGTAAAGAGAGGGACGCGTCCGATCATGGCACGCTGGTACATCATCCACGCCTATTCCGGCTTCGAGGGCAAGGTTCGCGATTCGATCATGGCCGAGGCGACCCGCATGGGCCTCGAGCAGCTGGTCGAGCAGATCGAAGTGCCGACCGAAACGGTGCAGGAGGCGCGCCGCGGCAAGAAGGTGCAGGTCGAGCGCAAGTTCATGCCGGGCTACGTGCTCGCAAAGCTCGAGATGACCGATCAGGTCTATCACCTCGTTAAGAACACGCCCAAGGTGACGGGCTTCCTGGGATCGTCGGGCAAGCCGCAGGCGGTGAGCGAGGCGGAAGCCGCGCGGATGCTCAACAGCAAGGAAGAGGCCGCCGCCGCGCCGAAGGCCAAGATGAAGGTCGACTACGAGATCGGCGATTCGGTGAAGGTACTCGACGGCCCGTTCGCGAGCTTCAACGGCACGGTCGAGGAACTCGATTTCGACAAGTCGAAGGTCAAGGTGTCGGTGTCGATCTTCGGGCGCGCGACGCCGGTCGAGCTCGATTTCGAGCAGGTCGAGCGCAGCAAGTAATCGCCCGCATCGCGGCAGCGCGATGGTGGAATAGCAAAGGCGCCGTCCCGATCGTCGGGGCGGCGTTTTTGCGTCGGGGCGCTACACGTCGCGGCGCGCGAACACGCGTTCGAGCCATGGGCGGATGACGAGCGCGTTGGCGTCGATGATCGTGTGCAGCAGCACGACGAGCCACAGCGATCCCGTCGCAAGGTACAGCCACGCGAGGACGAGGCCGACCAGCCCCACCGCCGCCATCGCGCGCCAGCCCTGATAGCGGTGCGCGATGGTGAACAGCGCCCAGCCGACCGCGCAGCCGGCGACGCCGCTGCCGAAAACGATCGCGACGAGCAGCGGCACAGCGAGCCGGAAGAACAATTCCTCGCCGAACCCGGCGGCGGCGGCCAGCACCAGCGCGGCGCTGGCTTCGGCGCGCGAGGCGGCGATGGCGGACGAGCGATAACCGAGGTCGATCGTACGGCGCCGGCGCCATGCGGTGAGCGCGACGAGTATCGCGCCGCCCAGGAAGCCGCCGGCGATCGCCCCGGCGACGTCGCGGATGCCGATTGCCGAGAGCGGTGCGATGCCGAGCGCCCGCGCGGCGGCGAGCTCGGGGGGCAGGGTGGAGAGCGCGTCGAGCCGCCCGAGCAGCGCCAGCGCGGTGAGGGCGGTGACGCCGTACATCGCGGCGATCCCCGCCGCCCAGCCGAGTGTCGCGCGTCGACGATCGCGCGATTGGCCGCGTACCGCGCGCGCGACAGAGGCGGCGATGCTGCGCCCGCGCCACCAGCCGTAGACGATCATCCCGATCGCGGCGGCGAGCAGCGCGGCGGCGAGCATCACACGCGCATCAGAGGCGGTGTTCGCCCTTCACCCAGCGCACCGTGCCCGACGACGCACGCATCACGACGCTCTCGGTGGTCATCACCTTGCCGCGGCGCTTGACGCCGTCGAGCAGCGATCCGTCCGTCACGCCAGTCGCGGCGAAGATGCAATCGCCCTTTGCCAGTTCCTTCAAGTCGTACTGCTTGTCGAGATCGGTGATGCCCCACTTGCGCGCGCGGGCGCGCTCGTCCTCGTTGCGGAATAGTAGCCGGCCCTTGAACTGCCCGCCGACGCAGCGCAGCGCCGCGCACGCCAGTACGCCTTCCGGCGCGCCGCCCGATCCCATGTAGACGTCGATCGTGGTGTCGGGATTGGTGGTGGCGATGACGCCCGCGACGTCGCCGTCGCCGATCAGCACGACGCCGCAGCCGATCGCGCGCAGCTCGGCGATCAGCTTCTCGTGGCGCGGGCGATCGAGCACGCAGGCGATGATCTCGTTCGGGGCGACGCCCTTTGCCGCGGCGATCGCGTGGACGTTCTCTGTCGGCGTCTTGTCGAGATCGATGATACCCTCTGGCAGGCCGGGGCCGACGGCGAGCTTGTCCATGTACACGTCGGGCGCGTTGAGCAGGCAGCCCTCCTCGCCGATCGCGAGCACCGCGAGGCTGTTCGGCCCGGCCTTGGCGCAAATCGTCGTGCCCTCGAGCGGATCGAGCGCGATATCGATCTTGGGTCCGGTGCCCTGCGCCGACCCGACCTTCTCGCCGATGTAGAGCATCGGCGCCTCGTCGCGCTCGCCCTCTCCGATCACCACGGTGCCGTCGATCTCGAGGCCGTTGAGCGCCTCGCGCATCGCTTCGACCGCGGCGGCGTCGGCGGCCTTCTCGTCGCCGCGGCCGATCAGCGTCGAGGCGCCGATCGCGGCGGCTTCCGTCACGCGAACCATCTCAAGCACCAGGACGCGATCGAGCACCTTGCTGGCTGTCGGCATGTATTCCCCCAAAAAACCGGTATCTTTCCGCCGCGCGATAGGCGGCGCGCGGGGCGGTGTCGAGACGGCGCTTGTCGCAGGCAAGCGATCGCGCGACAAACGCCGCTATGGCGACGCTGAAGGTCTATCGCACGCCTGCGGGCTTTCACGACGCCTATGTCGCGGCGCCGAGCCAGAAGGCCGCACTCGCCGCGTGGGGCAGCGACGCCAACCTGTTTGCGCGCGGCCTGGCCGAGGTGGTGACCGACCCCGAACTGACCCGCGAACCGCTCGCGCATCCCGGTGACGTGATCCGGCGCATGCGCAGCGCGCCCGACGAACCGGCGCCGGCAACCAAGAAAGCGCGGCGGACGACGCCCGATCGCGAAGCGAAGGCGGAGCTGGCGCCTGCGTCTAAGGGCAAACCGAAGCCCAAGCCCAAGCCCAAACCTAAGCCCAAGCCGAGTCGAGCCAAGCTGGCGGCGGCGGAGGCGGCGATCGAGGCGGCCGAGGCGCGCTACGCCGAGCAACGCACCGCGCTGAAGCGCGAGGAGGAGGCGCTGGCGGCGAAGCGGCGCACGCTCGACAAGGCGCACGGCGCCGAGCGGATCAAGCTCGATCGTGCGCGGATCGCCGCGCGCGACGATTACGAGGCGGCGCTGGCCGACTGGCGCGACGACTGACGCCGGCGCCTCAAATCAGGCGGCGACCGCGTAGGGCTTGATCTCACCCGAGAGATAGAGGTTGCGCGCCTTGGCACGGCTGAGCTTGCCCGAGCTGGTGCGCGGCAGCGTGCGTGGCGGGATGAGCTCGATCACGCAGTTCATGCCGGTGACGGCGCGGACACGGTCGCGGATCTCGTTGCGCAGCCGGCTGCGTTCGGCATCGTCCGACGTGCGGCACTGGACGAGCACCGCGGGCGTCTCCTCCCCGCCCGGCGTGGTGATCGCAAAGGCGGCGATGTCGCCTTGCTTGAAGCCGGGGAGCTGCTCGACCGCCCATTCGATGTCCTGCGGCCAATGGTTGCGGCCGTTGACGATGATCATGTCCTTGGCGCGGCCGACGATGTAGATGTAGCCGTCCGACAGATAGCCCATGTCGCCGGTGTCGAGCCAGCCGTCGGTGAGGCAGGCGTCGGTCGCGGCGTCGTCGCGGAAATAGCCGACCATCAGCGAGGGCCCGCTGCACCACACCTTGCCGATCGCGCGCTCGGGCAGCGGGGTGCCGTCCTCCTCGCGGATCTCGACGCGCATGTCGCGCACCGGCTTGCCGCAATTGACGATCGCGCGGTAGCGCTGTGGGCGGTCCTGCCCGGCGGGGACGCCCGACAGCTGCGTCTCCTCGACCAGTTCGACGCGGATGCCCTCGCCCGGCGGCATGATCGAGACGGCGAGCGTCGCTTCGGCGAGGCCGTAGGACGGGAGAAATGCCGTCGCCTCGAAGCCGGCATCGGCGAAGGCGTCGACGAAATCCTGCATCACGTCGGGGCGGATCATGTCCGCGCCGTTGCCCGCGAGGCGCCAGCGCGACAGATCGAACCGGTCGGCCGCCTTGGTCTGGCTCGACATGCGGCGCGCGCAGATATCGTAGCCGAAGGTCGGCGAATAGCTGATTGAGGTGCCATCGTTACGGCTGATGAGATCGAGCCAGGCGAGCGGGCGGCGCGCGAAATCCTCGGTCTTCAGGTAATCGACCGACACCTGGTTGGCGATCGGCGACAGGAAGCAGCCGACCAGCCCCATGTCGTGGTACCACGGCAGCCACGAGATGCAGCGATCGCTGTCGATCAGCGCCATGCCGTGCGCGTGCGCGGCGAGATTGTTGAGCAGCGCGTGGTGCGTGATCGCAACGCCGTGCGGGAAGCGCGTCGATCCGCTGGAATATTGCAGATAGGCGATGTCGTCGCCGGACGCCTGCGGCAGATCGACGGCGGGCGCGGCGCGGGCGAGGAGATCGCCCCAGTCGATCCCCTGCGTGCCGACCGCCTGCGCCGCGGCGCCGGCCATCTCGGCGAGCTCGGGCGGGTAGATCAGCACCGCGGGATCGCAGCTCGTCAGCTGGACGCGCAGCTGATCGATGTACGATTCCTTGCCGCCGAACGACGTCGGCAGCGGCAGCGGCACGGGCCACGCCCCGGCATAGACGGTGCCGAAGAACAACGCAGCGAATTCGGCGCTGGTTTCCGCGACCAGCGCGACGCGATCCCCCGGCGCGATGCCGGCGGCGACCAGGCGATAGGCTGCGGCCTTTGCATCGGCCTGCAGCTCGGCGAAGGGATAGGCGCGCGCGATCGTGCCGCGTGCGTCGTGGAAATTGAGCCCGCGCGTGCCGGTGGCCGCATAGTCCAGCGCCTCGCCCAGCGTCGCGAAATCGGCGAACCGCCGCGGCAGCGCGTCACCGGTCGGGGTGGCGCCGGTCGGGGTGGAGGAGGGGGTCGCGGTCGTCATGGTCTTCTGCTCAAGTCTCGATGGTGGTGCCACGAATGGCATCAACGATTGGGCCTGGCCACGGATCGGTCGCCAACGTTCAAATTCGTCTGCCAGTGTGGCAACAAGAAGGCCATGCCGAAAAGCCGACATCCAGCCCCGCCGCTCAACCAGGCGGCGCTCGACGCGTTGGCGCTGCGCTACGTCGAGCGGTTCGCCACGACGCGCGGCAAGCTGGCGGCGTATCTGGCGCGCAAGATCCGCGAGCGCGGCTGGGACGGGCCGCCCGCCGATCCGCAGGCGATCGCGGAGCGGATGGCGGGGTACGGCTATGTCGACGACCGCGCCTACGCCGAGGCGAAGGCACGCGCGCTGACGCGCCGCGGCTATGGCGCACGCCGCGTGTCGCAGGCGCTGCACGCCGCGCACGTCGCGCCGGCAGACGCGGGGCAGGCGCTGGAAGAGAGCGCGGATCAGGCATTTGACAGCGCGCTGGCGCATGCCCGGCGACGCCGTTTCGGCCCGTTCGCCAAGGCACCGGCGGACGATGCGACACGCGCGCGTCAGCTGGCGGCAATGCTGCGCGCCGGACACGACTTCGCGCTCGCCCGGCGGATCCTCGCTGCATCACCTGGCGAGGAACTGGAACCGTACGATTGATCGGTCTTTCACGACTATCATGTTGTGCAGCGCGTCAACCATGCTAGCGTTTCCGGGCCTGAAAGACGATGGACATGCGCAGCGATCCGCCTGACGCGGCCTACCGCGACGACGCCGATTTCGGCGACGAGGAAGGCGTGCGCGTCGAAGGCACGCTGAAATGGTTCGACGTAACGCGCGGCTTCGGCTTCCTGGTGCCCGACAGCGGTGAAATCGGCGACGTGCTGGTGCATTTCTCCGTCCTGCAGGCGCTCGGCCGGCGCAGCCTGCCCGAGGGCACGCGGATCGAGGCGATCGCGGTGCAGCGCGATCGCGGCTTCCAGGCGCGCGAGATCCTGAGGCTCGATACCTCTACCGCGATCGAACCCGCGCCGCGGCCGTCGAACCGGATCGATCCCGTCGCGCTGCTCGACGAGGCGGGGGATTGGGAGCCGGTGAGCGTCAAATGGTTCAACCGGCTGAAGGGTTACGGTTTCCTGGTGCGCGATGCGATGCCGGGCGATATCTTCGTCCATATGGAAACGCTGCGCCGCGGCGATATCGGCGAGGTCGAGCCCGATCAGCGGCTGCGCGCGCGGGTGGTTGATGGGCGCAAGGGGCCGATGGCGGTCAGCGTCGCACGAGAGGATGTGCAATGAGGTTTCACGGTTTGGCGGCGATTGCATTGCTCCTTGGCGCATCCGCCTGCACCGGGCGCGACGCCGCGGCGTCCGCCGGTAACGAGGCGGCACCGGCGGCGCTTACGCCGGTGACGATCACCAGCGCGACCGGCCGCCACGTCTTCAAGGTGGAAATGGCGCGGACCCAGCCGCAGCAGCAGCGCGGGCTGATGTACCGTACCAACATCCCGGCCGACGGCGGCATGCTGTTCTCGCCCTATCCGCCCGAGGGCGGGCCGCCGCGCGAGGCGAGCTTCTGGATGAAGAACACGCCCTCGCCGCTCGACATCATCTTCATCCGCGCCGACGGCACGATCGCACGCATCGCCGAGAATACCGTGCCCTTCTCCGAGGCGCAGGTGCCGTCGGGCGAGCCGGTCGCCGCGGTGCTGGAGATCAACGGCGGGCGCGCGGCCGAACTCGGCATCGCCGAGGGGGACAAGGTCAGTTGGAAGTAGCACCGACGTGCGGCCGGTATCCGTCGGATGGCGGGCGACGTGCCATTGAAGCGCGGTCCGCCAGCCGCTAAGCGCTGACCCCGATATGGCGATCAACCTCAATCCCTTCACGTGGTGGAACGGCGCCACCATCGGCACCTGGTTCGGGCTGCGCGGCAAGACGCGCGTCGGCGAGGACGGGCTGGGGAACGTCTATTACCAGGGCGGGAAGGACACCGCGGGCAATCCACGTCGCTGGGTGATCTACGACGGCGCGAACGACGCCAGCCGGGTTGCGCCTGAGTGGCTCGCCTGGCTGCAGCACACGATCGACGACGTGCCCGATCGCGCGCTGCCGCCCGTGCGTCAGTGGCAAAAGCCCGCGCTTGCCAATATGACGGGGACGCCGCACGCCTACCGTCCCTCCGGTGCGCTTGAGAAGGGCGGCAACCGCGTCAGCGCGACGGGCGATTACGAGGCGTGGAGTCCCGACGCGTGAAGCG
This sequence comes from Sphingomonas sp. NBWT7, assembly GCF_014217605.1. Taxonomy (NCBI): domain Bacteria; kingdom Pseudomonadati; phylum Pseudomonadota; class Alphaproteobacteria; order Sphingomonadales; family Sphingomonadaceae; genus Sphingomonas; species Sphingomonas sp. NBWT7. Next base: position 3,092,976 of record NZ_CP043639.1, read on the forward strand.
CGCCGCCGCGGCGGGGACGCTCGCCGTCGCCGCGCTGGTCGGCGTGGGTATCTGGCAGGGACCGCGCCTGTTCGGCGGTGGCGACGAGGCGCGTGCGCCGGCGGCGAGCCAGCCGGTGCCCGACAGCGCCTCCGACGCCAACCCCGATACCGCCGGCGACGTAGTGACGGTGGAGGGCGACGCGGCGCCGGTCGACGCCGGGGCGACGCCGATGGCGCAGCGCGTCGCGGTCGTCGGCCTGCTCAACAAGCGCAACGGCGTCAGCCGCGACCTGACGATTAAGCCCGGCCAAGCGCTGCGCGTCGGCGACACGATCGTGCGGCTGCGCGCGTGCGAGCGGACCGCGCCGTGGGAGCCCGAACAACTGACCGGCGCGTTCGTCCAGCTCGACGTTCAGGGCGCGGATCGCAAGTGGCGGCGCGCCTTCTCCGGCTGGCTCTACAAGGAGCGGCCGGCGTACAACGTCGTCCAGCACCCGATCTACGACGTCTGGGCCAAGAGCTGCGCGATGACCTTCCCCGACAAGGGGCCTGCGACCGACGTGCTGGCGAGCCCGTCGAGCGCGCGGAAATCGGCGGCGCCGTCCGCCCAGCGTGGTTCGGGAGACGCGGAGCCCAGCGTCTCCGAGAGCGCGGCGCCCAGCAACGCGACGTAATCGGCGCGCGCGATCTCGACCGCGCCGAGCGTGGCGAGATGATCGGTCATGAACTGGCAGTCGAGCAACGTGAACCCGCCGACGCGCAGCCGCGCGACGAGCGCGGCGAGCGCGACCTTCGACGCGTCGGTCGCGCGACTGACCATGCTCTCGCCGAAGAAGGCGCGTCCGAGCGCGAGGCCGTAGAGCCCGCCGACGAGGCGGTCGCCGTCCCAGCATTCGATCGAATGCGCGAAGCCGGCGGCGTGGAGTTCCAGGAAGACTGTTTCGATCGGGCGGTTGATCCAGGTTTCCGGGCGATCGGTCGCCGCTTCGGCGCACAGCGCGATGACCTCGCCGAACGCGGCGTCGGCGGTCAGGCAGAAGCGCTCGGCGCGCAGCGTGCGGCGCAGCGATCGGGAGAGGTGGAAGCCGTCGAGCGGCAGGATCGCGCGGGTGCGCGGCTCGACCCAGTAGACGCCGGGCGCATCGCGCGCGTCGGCCATCGGGAACACGCCCACCGCATAGGCGCCGAGGACAGTGGCGGGATCGAGCATCTCGGGCGGGCGGCGGCGCGGCATCGGGAGCGGCGAGCCTAGCAGATCGGCGGTGCGGCGCACGCGGCAAAACGCGTCGCCGACCGTACGCACGCGGGCTGCGGCGCACCGGGACGTGCCCGGCGCGCCGCGATCGACGGGATCAGCCCTTGCAGGTGAGCGAGAGCTTGCCGGGCTGTTCCAGCGTGATGTTGGTGGGGGTGCCCGTCAGCTTCCAGCCGCCATCGGCGACCAGCGGCTCGCCGCCGTTCGGCGCGGTGACCGTCGTCGGCGCGCCATCCTTGGCGGTGCGCACGATCGCCTGCTTGTCGCCTTCGAAGAAGGTGACGTAGACGACGCTGTTGTCCTTGCAGCGCATCGACTTGTCCGCCTTGATCGCGGGCGGCAGCTCGACCGCGCCCGCATTGGCGAGCTGCGTCGCCATGGGATCGGGGTTCGTGTCGATCACCTCGGGTTCGGCCGACTTGGAGTTGCAGGCAGCGAGCGCCAGGAGCGCCGCGATTGCGATGGGGAGGGGGCTCTTCATACGGCTCGCGGATTTCGCGCATGCAACCCGAAGCGTCAAGTTGGTGCCGCGTTTAACGGATATTTTATAGCATGTTCGAACTTACTCGTGAAACTCGTCGAGTTCCGGGATGCGGCCGAACGCGATCTTGCTGCCGATCCGGTCGATCCGCCCGCCGTTGAGCGGCCCGACCGACACCGCGTTGCGCCCGAAACGCTGGTTGATCCGGTCCATCGCCTCGCTGAGCGCAAGGCCGCGCGTCTCGCGTGCCAGCGGATCCTCGGGCGCGAGATGCGCGAACAGCGAACCCTGGTCGCCCGCGACGGGCGCGATCTCCGCCAGCGTCACGCCGATCATGCGCAGCCGGAAGCCGCCCGGCCGCACCACGGCGGCAGCGCGCAGCCGCGGGAACAGCGCGTCGAGCCGGGCAAGGACGACGAAGCTGTCCTGCGTTTCTGGAAGGCGGATCGAAGCGCGCCAGCCGCTCTTGTCGTCCTCGAACTTGGCATGGAGGACGAGCAGGCGCGCGCGATAGCCTTTGCGGCGCAGCCGGCTCGCGGCCTTGAGCGCGAGCCGTCGCGCAGTGAGCCGCGCCGGCTCGTCGCCGCGCTTCGATGGGGACAGGACGTGGCTGTGCCCGACGGTACGGCTCTGGGTCGCCTTCTCGGGCAGGTCGACGCCGTGCAGCTGGTACCACAGCCGATCGCCGTCGGTGCCGCCCCAGGCGAAGCCCGCGTCGCGCGGGCGGCGCGCACAATATTGCGCGATGTCGTTCACCCCGTCGAGCGCCAGCCGACGCTCCATCTTGGCGCCGATTCCGGCGATCTCGGTGAGCTTCAGTCCGAACAGCGCGTGCGGCAGATCGCGATCCTCGAACACGACCAGCCCGTCGGGCTTCTGCAGATCGGACGCGAGCTTCGCGAGCAGGCGGTTGGGCGCGATGCCCACCGACGAGGTGAGGCAGGCGCCGATCCGCTGGCGGATGCCGGCCTTGATCCGCTGCGCCAGCGCGACCGCTGCGGCGCGATCATTCTCGTTGTCGAGCAGGCGGCAGGCGACCTCGTCGATCGAGCAGACGCGAGTGACGGGGATGTGACGCCAGATCTCCGTTACGATCGCGTCGTGGAACTCGACGTAGCGGCGGTGGCGGGCAGGGGTGACGATGACGTCGCGGCACAGCCGCCGCGCCTCCCACACCGGCGTGCCTGTCTTGATGCCGAAGCGCTTCGCCTCGATCGACGCGGCGATCGCGACGGTGGTGTCGCTGCCGATCGGCGCGACGATCACCGAGCGGCCGCGCAGCGCGGGCTGGAGCTGCTGCTCGACACTGGCGAAATAGGAATTGAGATCGAGGAACAGCCAGCGCAGCGGCCGCGGCGGCAAATCTGGTCGCGAAGCGGCGGGCGACTCGGACTGGGTCATCGGAATGAGAACGATACCAGAACATTGCATCGTTCCCTAGTTGTTCTGAAGCGCTCCGTCGCCTAGATCGCAGAGCCCGCCCGGGCGCGCTGACAACGGAAAAATACCAGATGGCCAAACCGCAGAAACGCTACGTCTGCCAGGCATGCGGCTCGGTCGCGTCGCGTTGGCAGGGGCAGTGCGTCGACTGTTCCGAGTGGAACACGCTGGTTGAGGAAGCGCCAGTGGTGGTGACGCCTTTCCAGGCGAAGCACAATCTGCAGGGCGGCGGGCGCGCGGTGACGATGGTCTCGCTCGATACCGAGGTGGCGCTGCCGGCACGGATGGCGAGCGGCATCGCCGAGCTTGACCGCGCGCTGGGCGGCGGCTTCGTCGAAGGGAGCGCGACGCTGATCGGCGGCGATCCGGGGATCGGCAAGTCGACACTGCTGCTCCAGGCGGCGGCGCGCATGGCGCTCGCGGGGGGCGACGTCGCCTATATCTCGGGTGAGGAGGCGGCGGACCAAGTGCGGCTACGCGCGCGCCGCCTCGGGCTGGGCGAGGCGCCCGTGCGGCTCGCCTCGGCGACGTCGGTACGCGACATTCTGACGACGCTCGGCGCGGGCAAGCCGCCAGCGCTGCTGGTGATCGATTCGATCCAGACGATGCATTCGGACCTGATCGAGGGCGCGCCCGGCACCGTCAGCCAGGTGCGGGCGAGCGCGCAGGAGCTGATCCGCTTCGCCAAGGAGCGCGGCACCGCGATGGTGCTCGTCGGCCACGTGACCAAGGACGGCACGATCGCCGGCCCTCGCGTGCTCGAACATATGGTCGACACCGTGCTGAGCTTCGAGGGCGAGCGCAGCCACCAGTATCGCATCCTGCGCGCGATCAAGAACCGCTTCGGCGGCACCGACGAGATCGGCGTGTTCGCGATGGAGAGCGAGGGGCTGGCCGAGGTGTCGAACCCTTCGTCGCTGTTCCTGACGCAGCGCGACGAGAGCGTGACGGGCGCTATCGTCTTTCCCGCGCTGGAGGGGACGCGGCCGGTGCTGGTCGAGATCCAGGCGCTGGTCGTGCGCCTCGCCAGCGGTGCGACGCCGCGGCGCGCGGTGGTCGGCTGGGACAGCGGGCGGCTGGCGATGATCCTGGCGGTGCTCGAGGCGCGCTGCGGGCTGAGCTTCTCCTCGGCCGAAGTCTATCTCAACGTCGCGGGCGGCTATCGCGTGCAGGATCCCGCCGCCGACATGGCGGTCGCCGCGGCGCTGGTGTCGGCGCTGTCCGAACGGCCGGTCGCGGCCGACGCGGTCGCGTTCGGCGAAGTCGCGCTGTCTGGCGAGGTACGCAGCGTGGCGCACGGCACGCTGCGGCTGAAGGAGGCGGCGAAGCTCGGCTTCGGCAAGGCGCTGGTGCCCGCCGCGATGACGGGCGAAAAGGCGGCGATGCGCCTCGCGGGCTTTTCCACGCTGGCGCGGCTAGTCGATCACCTTCTGGGGCGCGACTGAGGCCCGCCGGACGCGCCGGCCCAAACAGACCCGTTCTCAAGCGCGCCGCTACGCCCTAGATGCGGCGTGATGAACTTGAACGGACTCGATATCGCGGTGCTGACCGCCGTCGGCGGCAGCGCGCTGCTCGGGCTGAAGCGCGGGTTCGTCACCGAAGTGCTGGCGCTGTTCGCCTGGGTCGCGGTCGTCTTCGCGGTGAAGATCTTCCACCTGCCGCTGGCGAAGGCGCTCACCGCGCCGATCGGCACCGCATCGGGCGCGGCGTCGCTCGCCTTCGTGCTGCTCGGCGGTGCGACCTACGTGCTCGGGCGGATCATCGCCAATGCGGTCGGCGGGCGGGTGCGCTCGTCGGTGCTGGGGCCGGTGGATCGCGCGCTCGGCTTCGGCTTCGGCGCGCTGAAGGGGCTGATCCTCGCCAGCCTCGCCTTCCTCCTCCTCGTGCTAGTGCTCGACACGATCGGCGGCGGGCCGACGCGTCGCCCGCTGTGGATCAAGGAAGCGCGCACCTATCCGCTGCTCAACGCGACCAGCGCGGCGATCGCCGATTTCGTCGACCGCCGCCGCCGCGGCCAGCCGGTGTTCGGCCCCCGCACCCCGCCGCTTGATCTGCCGGCGGCGGACAACACGAGTGATCCCCGATGAGCGCGACGCTCTACAATGACGCGATCCTTCGCCTCGCGACCGACAATCCGATCGACGAGCGGCTGCCCGACCCGCAGGGGACGAGCGAGAAGCGCTCGCCGATCTGCGGCAGCCGCGTGACGGTCGACGTCAACCTCGGGTCTGACGGGCGCGTCAGCGAGGCGGGGATGCTGGTGCGCGCCTGCGCGCTCGGCCAGGCATCATCGTCGCTGCTTGCCGCCAACGTGATCGGCCGCACGCCCGAGGAACTCGCCGCGGCGCGCGACGCGCTCGCCGACTGGCTCGCACAGGGCGGCGACGTGCCGGCCTGGCCGGGGGTGGACGTGCTGGCGCCGGCGCGCGACTATCACGCGCGCCACGCGTCGATCCGGCTCGCCTTCGAGGCGGCGGCGGAGGCGGCGGCGCAGGCGCGGATGCGCAGCGAGGGGGATTGATGGAACACGGCGCCGCCGGATCGCTGCTGCGCGACGGCTTCATCCTGCTGGGCGCGGGGCTCGGCTTCGTGCTGCTGTTCCGCCGCTTGGGCCTCGGCGCGACGCTGGGCTATCTCGTCGCCGGCGCAGTGGTCGGCCCGCACGTTCTGGGGCTGGTCGGCGACGCCGAATCGAAGATGGGGATCGCCGAACTCGGCATCACGCTGCTGCTGTTCGTCGTCGGGCTCGAGCTCAATCCGACGCGGCTGTGGCGGCTGAAGGAGGATATCTTCGGGCTTGGGTTGCTGCAGGTTGTCGCCTGCGGCGTGGCGATCAGCGCGATCATCGCGGTCTTCGCGCACTTCTCGATCCCGGCGGCGTTCGCGCTCGGCCTGCCGCTGGCGCTGTCGTCGACCGCGCAGGTGCTGCCGATGCTGCAATCGTCGGGGCGGTTGCGCACCCCGTTCGGCGAGCGCGCCTTCTCGATCTTGCTGTTCCAGGATCTGTCGATCATCCCGCTGATCACGATCATCGCCGCCATGAGCCGCAATCCCGACGACGCGGGGGGCCCGCCGGGATGGCTGCTGATCGTCTACACGGTGCTGGCGATCGCCGGGCTGATCGCCGCGGGGCGATTCCTGCTGCGCCCGCTGTTCCGCGGGATCGGCAACATGGGCGAACGCGAGATGTTCGTCTTCGCCGCGCTGTTCACCGTCATCGCCAGCGCGGCACTGATGGAGGCGCTGGGGCTATCGACGGCGCTAGGCGCGTTCGTCGCGGGCGTGATGCTCGCCGACAGCCCGTACCGCCACGAGCTGGAGGCGGACGTCGACCCGTTCCGCTCGATTCTGCTCGGCTTGTTCTTCCTCACGATCGGCATGATGCTGAACCTGACGGCGATCGCCGAGCGGCCGTTGTTCGTCGTTGCGATGGCGCTGGCGCTGATCGCGACCAAGACGGCGGTGATCGTCGGCATCGGCATGGCGTTCCGCATGAAGTGGCGGTCGGCGCTCGCGCTGGGTCTGCTGCTCAGCCAGGGCGGCGAATTCGGGTTCGTGCTGTTCGCGCAGGCCGCCGACGCCTATCTGATCGCGCCCGACGCGGCGTCGCTGTTCGGCGCGATCATCACGCTGTCGATGGCGACGACGCCGTTCCTGATGGGGATCACGCGGCGCTTCCGCGAGGAGCCGATCGTGGCGCAGGAGCGCGACGGGCCGACCGCGGACGGCGCCAATGCGGTGATCGTCGGCTACGGCCGGTTCGGCCAGACGGTGGGGCAGATGCTGCTGACGCAGGACATCCCCGTCACGCTGATCGACACCGATATCGATATGATCGACATCGCCGGTGAGTTCGGCGCCAAGGTCTATTACGGCGACGGTACGCGGCTCGATCTGCTGCGCCAGGCGGGCGCGGCGGAGGCGGAGCTGATCCTGTTCTGCATCGACGGTGACCAGGTAACCCCCGAGGTCGTCGAGGCGGTGCACGAGGCATTTCCGCAGGCGTCGATCTACGTCCGCGCGTTCGACCGCCGATCGCTCGTCAAGCTCAAGAACGGCCCGGCGACGCTGGTGGTGCGCGAGGTGCTCGAATCGGCCGTGAAGATGGCGCGCGCGGCGATGCACGGGCTGGGGATCGAGCGCGCCGACATCGATCGCGCCGAGGACATGTATCGCGCGCGCGACAAGGAGCGGCTGCGGATCCAGATCGAGGCGGGCGACATCCGCGCCGCGCGCAAGCTTGTCGCCGAGCAGCAGCCGTGGGGGAACGATCGATGAACTGGCTGGTGATCCTTGCGGCGCTGTCGGGTGCGCTCGCGGTGGGGGCGGGGGCGTTCGGGGCGCACGGCGCGAACGGGCAGGCGCGGGAGTGGCTGCAAACGGGTGGCCAGTATCAGCTGATCCACGCCATCGCGGCGCTCGTCGCGCTGCGGCTGGAGGCGCGCGGGCCGGCGTGGCTGTTCGTCGCGGGCGGGGCGATCTTCGCCGTAACGCTGTATCTGATGGCGGTCGGCGCGCCGCGCTGGTTGGGGGCGGTCACGCCGATCGGCGGCACGCTGCTGATCGCGGGCTGGCTGTGGCTGGCGTGGATCGGCGCGCGCGGCTGACGTTTGCGCGGCGGCTACGATCTAGCGTTTCTTGCGGCACGCGTCCGAGCAGTAGACGACGTTTTCCCAGTTCTTCGCCCACTTCTTGCGCCAAGTGAATGGGCGTCCGCACGCCGGGCAGGTCTTGGTCGGCAGATCGCGCTTCGCGACGCCGTTGGGCATCAGCGCGGCTGTATCGCGAGGAATTCACCGACGTCGGCGAGCGCGACCTGTTTGTCGAGATACGTCTGGCCGATGCCGCGCGCGAGCAGAAAGGGGATCTGCCCGCCGCTCGCCTTCTTGTCGTGGCGCATATGCTCGACCAGCCGGTCCGCCGGCGCGTCGATCCCCGCCGCGGCGAGCCCGTCGGGCAGCCCGACCGACTGCCAGTGCGCCGACACGCGCACCGCGTCGAGCGCGGGGCACAGATCGCGCACCGCGGAATAGCCGAAGGCGAGTGCGCATCCCGCCGCCACCGCCTCGCCGTGGAGCAGCCGATCGGAGAAGCCGGCTTCCGCCTCGAGCGCGTGGCCGAAGGTATGGCCGAGGTTGAGCAGCGCGCGACGCCCCAGCGTTTCGAACTCGTCTTCGCCGACGATCCGCGCCTTGGCCGCGACCGAGTGGGCGATGGCATATTCGCGCCGCGCGGGATCACCCGCGAGCAGCGCCGCGCCGTTCGCCTCGCACCATTCGAAAAACGCCGCATCGTCGATCAGGCCGTATTTGACGACTTCGGCGTAGCCCGCGCGCAGCTCGCGCGGCGGCAGCGTGTCGAGCACCTGCGGGTCGATCAGCACCAACTTCGGCTGATGGAACGCGCCGACGAGGTTCTTGCCCGCGCGCGCGTTGATCCCCGTCTTGCCGCCGACCGACGAATCGACCTGCGCCAGCAACGTCGTGGGCACCTGCACGAAGCCGCAGCCGCGCTTCAGGATCGCGGTCACGAAGCCGACGAGATCGCCGATCACGCCGCCGCCGAGCGCGATCACATGGTCGCCGCGCTCGACACCGAGATCGAGCAGCCTGTCGACGACGTGCTCGAGCGTCGCCCAACTCTTCGACTTCTCGCCCGCGGGAATGACGATCGCCTCATGCGGCACACCGGCGGCGTCGAGCGACCGCTGCAGCGTCTGGAGATGCGGGCCGACGTTGGCATCGGCGACGATCGGCACGCGCCGGCCGCGCGCGAGCGGCGCGATATGTTCGCCGGCGCGGACGAGCAGCCCGTTCTCGATCACCACGTCGTAACTGCGCGCGTCCAGCGCCACCCGAACAATCGTCATGCCGCCCCGTAACCGATCGCCCGCAGAATCGCACGCACCGTCGCCTCGTGCGGCGCGTTGTTGCTGGCGACGCGGATGTGGGCCTGCGCGTAGAGCGGGTTACGCGCCGTCGCCAAGTCGCGCAGCACGGCGGCGGGGTCCTTGTCGCGCAGCAGCGGCCGGGTGTCGCGGCGGCGGACGCGCTCGACCAGCACGTCGATATCGGCGTCGAGCCATACCGCCAGCGCCTCGGCGAGAATCAGCGCGCGCGTCGTGTCGTTGACGAACGCGCCGCCGCCGGTCGCGATCACCTTGGGCGTGCCGTCGATCAGCCGCTGAATCACGCGCCGTTCGCCGTCGCGGAAATACGCCTCGCCGAATTGCGCGAAGATCTCCGGGATCGACATGCCGGCGGCTTCCTCGATCTCGCTGTCGGCATCGACGAAGGGGAGGCGCAGGCGCTGCGCGAGGCGGCGCCCGACGGTGGATTTGCCCACCCCCATCAGCCCGACGAGCACGATCGGCGCGCGTCGCCAGCGCTTCGTCGGATCGCGATCGGGCTGGGGCGGGCTTTGCAACATGGCGAGGTGGGCTATACAGCGCGCCGGCGCTCCGGGTACAAGTTTCGGAAATGTCGGCTTCGCGGCCCACGCGAAGCGCCGCGGGTGCCGGTTGTGCTGCGTCGTACAGGGTTTGAACATGTCGCGATTGATCGTCTCGCTGGTGGTGCTGTTGGTCGTGGTGATCGGCGGGCTGGTCTTTCTCGCGGGTAGCGCGACCGAGCGTCCGACGACGCGGGTCGAGAAGACGGTCGAGCTCGGCAACCTTGCGAGCTAGGCTGCTCGCGGCCGTCGCGGTCGCCGCCTCGCTGGCCGCCGCCGCGGTCGCGCAGAACCAGCAGGCCCCCGAATCACTGCTGCCACCGGGCTTCGGCGATCCCGCGCCGCCCCCGCCGCCCGCCGCGACCACGCCCGGCGGCGCGACGGTGCAGCCGCTACCTGACAGCCGGCCGCTCGAACTACCGCTGCCCGAAACCGCGCCGACGCCAAGCCCGACGCCGACGCCGACGCCGCCGAGCGCGGCGGAACTCGCGCGCTACGAGATGCCGCTGTTCGCGCGCCGCTCGCTCGCGCTGATCGGCCCGGTCGGGGCGGCGGAGGGCGGATTGCCCGCCGATGCCTTCGGCGCGGCGGACGGCGGCTTCCTCGAGGTGCTGATGCGGCGGCTGTCGGCGCCGCTGCCGTCGCGCTGGATGTCGATCGCGCTGCGCCGTGCGCTTGTCTCGCGCGTCGATACGCCGGCGGGGCTCAACGGCGCCGATTTCGCCGCCGAGCGCGCGTGGCTGCTGCTGCGGATGGGCGAATCGGTCGCGGCGCGCAGCGTGATCCAGGGCGTCGATACCGGCGATGCGACGCCCAAATATCGCCAGGTCGCGATGCAGGCGCTGCTCGCCACCGCCGATCCCGCCGGGCTGTGCCCGCTCGCCGACGCGGCGGGCAACAGCGAGCGCGGCTGGATCATGGCGCGCGCGATGTGCGGATCGCTGGGCGCGGCGGCGGGTGGCTCGCGCGCGCTGATCGCCGATGCGCGGCGGCGCCGTATCGCGACCGGGATCGACCTGCAGCTGGCGGAGAAGGTGGCGGGCGCGGGGCTCAACAGTCGCCAGGCGATCACCATCGAGTGGGATCCGGTGACACAGCTGACCGCGTGGCGGTTCGGCCTCGCCACGGCGACCGGCGTTGCGGTGCCCGATACGCTCTACGCCACCGTCGGCCCGCAGGTGACGGGATGGCGCGCGCTGGCGCCGGCGATCCCGCTCGCCGATCGCGCCGCGCCGGCGGAAGCGGCCGCGGCGATGGGGATTATCTCCAATGCCGCGCTGGTCGATCTGTTCTCGGCGCTCGACGCGGCGGACGAGACGCCCGCCGCGCTCGGCGCGATCGCGTCCGACCTGCGCTCGGCCTATGTCGGGGCGGATGTCGCGACGCGGCTCGGCGCGCTGCGGCAATTGTGGGACGCGGGCTCGACGCCTGAGCCGCGCTACGCCCGCCTCGTGCTGACCGCCCGCGCGGCGGCGCGCGTGCGGCCGAGCGATGCACGCGCCGACGCCGACCGGATCGTTGCGGCGATGCTGTCCGCCGGGCTCGATCGCAGCGCGCAGCGTTGGCGCGGGCAGGTGAAGGAGGGCGGCGATGCCTGGGCGCTGCTCGAACTGTCCGATCCCGATGCGCGCACGCGGCTCGGTTACAATGCGGTGAGCAGCTACAGCGGCACGGGCGACGCGACGCTCAAGCGGCGGATGTTCTTCGCCGGGCTCGCGGGGCTGGGCCGGCTGAGTGCGCAGGAGATCGAGAGCGGCGCCGAATCGCTCGACGTGCGGATCGGCACCACCAACGCCTGGACGCGCGCGCTCGACCGTGCGGTGCAGGCTGGCCAGCCGGCGACGGTGATCCTGCTCGCCGCGGTGGCGATGCAGACCGGCGACTGGCGCGGCGTGCCGCCCGCCGCGCTCTATCGCATCGTTGCCGCGCTGCGCGCGGTGGGGCTGGGCGGCGAGGCGCGGATGATCGCCGCCGAGGCGATCGCGCGGCTCTGACCATGGCGGGCGATCGCGCGCTGATCGACCTGTTCCTCGAGATGATGGCGGCGCAGGCGGGGGCGGCGCGAAATACGATCGCGGCCTATCGCAGCGACCTGCTGCTCGCCTCCGACGCGCTCGGCGGGCGGCTGGCCAGCGCGGACGGTGTGGCGATCGCGCAGCTCGGCGATGGCTGGGCGGCGCTGTCGCGATCCACCGTCGCGCGCAAGGCGGCGGCGCTGCGCCGGTTCTTCGCCTTTCTCGCCGAAGAGGGCATCCGCGCCGACGATCCCGGCAGCGCGCTGCCCCGCCCGGGCACGCGCCGCCCGCTGCCGCGCACGCTGAGCCACGCCGACGTCGATCGGCTGTTCGGCGCGGTCGCTGCGCGCCTCGACCGCACGCCCCCGCTGCCCGTCGACCTGCGCGACGCCGCATTGCTCGAATTGCTCTACGGCTCGGGCCTGCGCGCGAGCGAGCTCGTCTCGCTACCACGCAATGCGATTTACCCCGATCGGCCGTTCGTGATCCTGGCGGGCAAGGGCGGCAAGGAGCGGCTGGTGCCGATCTCCGATCGCGCGCGCGCGGCGGTGGCGGCATGGCGCGCGCATGTCGCGGTCGATCGCCAGTTCCTCTTCCCGTCTGGCAAGACGCATCTGTCGCGCGTGCGGCTGTTCCAGATCATCCGTGCGCTCGCTGCCGACGCGGGGATCGCGCCCGACCGGATCAGCCCGCACGTGCTGCGGCACGCCTTTGCGACACACCTGCTGGAAGGCGGGGCCGACCTGCGCGCGCTCCAAGCGATGCTCGGCCACGCCGATATCGCAACGACCGAGATCTACACCCATGTCGATCGTGCGCATCTGGTGCAGCTCGTCAACGAACGCCACCCGCTCGTTGACGCGATGAAACGACCGGCCTAGCGCCGCGCGATGCCGACCTTTCTAGATTTCGAGAAGCCGATCGCCGAGCTTCAGGGGCGCATCGACGAACTGCGCGAGACGGGCGCCGAGGGCGGAATCGACATCTCCGCCGAGATCGCCAAGCTCCAGGCGAAATCCGACAAGCTGATGCGCGACACCTTCGCCAAGCTGTCGCCGTGGCAGAAGACGCAGGTCGCGCGGCATCCCGAGCGCCCGCACTTCAAACACTATGTCGCCGGGCTGTTCGACGAATTCATGCCGCTGGCCGGCGATCGCGCGTTCGGCGACGATCAGGCGATCCTCGGCGGGTTCGCGACGTTTCGCGGGCGGCGCATCATGGTGCTCGGGCACGAAAAGGGCGACGACACGACGTCGCGGCTGCGGCACAATTTCGGCATGGGCAAGCCCGAAGGGTATCGCAAGGCGGTGCGGCTGATGTCACTCGCCGACCGCTTCGGGTTGCCGATCGTGACGCTGGTCGACACGTCGGGCGCGTTTCCCGGGCTGCAGGCGGAAGAGCGCGGGCAGGCAGAGGCGATCGCGCGATCGACCGAGGCGTGCCTTGCCGCGGGCGTGCCGCTCGTCTCGGCGATCGTCGGCGAGGGCGGTTCGGGCGGGGCCATCGCGCTGGCGAGCGGCAATCGCGTCCTGATGTTCGAACATGCGGTTTATTCCGTGATCTCACCCGAGGGTTGCGCGTCGATCCTGTGGCGCACCGCCGACAAGGCGCCCGAGGCGGCCGAGGCGATGAAGGTCACCGCGCAACATCTGAAGGAGCTCGGCGTGATCGACACGATCGTGCCCGAGCCGCTGGGCGGCGCGCATCGCGGCGCATCGGCGGCGATCGGTGCGCTCGGTGACGCGATCGCGGCGGCGCTCGACGAGCTGGCGCCGCTCGATCCCGCGGCACTGCGCCGCGACCGGCGCGAGAAGTTCCTGGCGATGGGCCGCGCGCTCGCCTGACCCGATGACGCCATCGCCATAACGAGAAAGGGGCGGCGAACCGTGGTCCGCCGCCCCCATCGTTACGTCCGAAGACGTGGCGCTATTAGGCGCCGGCCTTCATGTTCGTCGAAACGTTGCCGAACGTCTTGGTCAGCTGGTTGCCCAGGTTGCCCATCGCGGCGATGGCGGCGACGGCGATCAGCGCGGCGATCAGGCCGTACTCGATCGCGGTGGCGCCCTTGGAATTCTTCAGGAAGGTGCGGATCTTCTGCATGTTCGATCTCCAGTGGTTCTAATCTTCAGTCACCCGACCGGTTCGAAGATGCCCCCGCTCCGGTGATTGTCGGGATAATCGCGGTAGGTTGAGAAACGTTTAAAGCCGGTCCGGCTTGATTTCGTTACTCAGCGTGCGTTGGTCACCTTGCTGCTGACGTTGCTCCACACACCCTTCGTCACGTCGGCGACGCCGATCAGGCTGACCATCATCGCGAGAACGATGACGGCAAGGATCAACCCATATTCCACTGCGGTCGCGGCACGGCGATCACGCAGCAGCCGTCGGCCCATCGGCGGCAGCAGGCTTTTGATGCGGGACGAGAGACGGCGCATGAGATAGCCATCGCACGGCAAGCTTAACGAAAGGTCCACATGGCGAACGACCCATCGCTTTTGCTCGTCGTCGCGGCGGCGCTCCATGCGCGGGACGGCCGATTTCTGCTGCAACAGCGCCCGGCGGGAAAGCATCACGCCGGACTATGGGAGTTCCCCGGGGGCAAGGTCGAACCGGGCGAAGCACTGTCCGCAGCACTCGCGCGCGAGCTGGCGGAGGAGCTCGGCATCGCCGTGGATCCGGCGACGCTGGTGCCTGTCACCTTTGCTAGCGAGCGCCGCGACGACGGCGCCGCCACCGGCGTGCGCACGTTACTGCTGCTACTGTTTGTCACACGCGACTGGTCGGGTACGCCGCACGCGCTTGAGGCAGCGGATCTGCGCTGGGTGACGACGGACGAGATGCGCCGGCTACCCATGCCGCCCGCCGACGCGCCGTTCATCGACGTGCTCGCGCGGTTGGACGCGCCCGATCCGCTGGCGCCCGGCGCTGGACAGGCCAGCGCGATCGTGTGAACGACGCCGCCATGCCAGCGCCGTTCATCGATCTGCAAAAGACGTCCGACCCAGCGACGTTCCGCCTCGTCATCACTGATCGCGTCTGCGTCGGGCCACCGGGCAACGTATTCATGTTTGGCGGCGTCGGGCTCGCCGCGGCGACGATCGCTGCGGAGCGTGCGACGGGGCGCAATGCCGTCTGGTCGAGCGCGCAGTTCATCTCCTACGCGCGGATCGGCGACACGCTCGATTTCACGGTCGAGGTGCTGTCGGGCGGGCGCAACATCAGCCAGGTGCGGATCGTCGCCGGCAGCGCTGGCAAGCCGGTGCTGAGCGTCGCCGCGGCGCTCGGCGATCGCAGCGACCAGCCCGATGGGCAGTGGATGATGCCCCCGCCCGACATGCCGCCGCCCGCGGAGTGCGGCCCATGGCCGTTATGGCCGGTGCAGGATGCGACGCTGATGAGCCGGCTCGACATCCGCATGGCGCCGGGCCGCTACGGCGCGGTGCCGCGCAACGGTGTTCCCTCAGCCGACGGGCGGATGGTGCTGTGGATGCGCCCGCGCGAAGATGCGCCGATCGATGCCAGCATGCTGGCGCTGTTCGCTGATTTCGTGCCCTCGGGGCTCGCCGCCGCGTTCGGCCGGCGCGGCGGGGGCAACAGCCTCGACAACACGTTGCGCATCGCGCGGATCGTGCCGACCGACTGGGTATTGTGCGACGTCAGGATCAGCGCGGCGGCGCGCGGCTTCGGCCACGGCGCGATCCACATGTACGCCGAGGACGGGACGATGCTGGCGAGCGGCAGCCAATCGGCGATCCTACGCTTCATGGATCAGGGCTGAGCACTCAGAACCAGGCGCGCACGCCGACCACCGCGGCGAGCCCGCCGGGGTCCTCGCCAGCCGCGCGTGCCCGTCGTGCGCTCTCGCCGATCTGCCGTTCCAACGATACGCCAACGTAGGGCGCGAACTCGCGCGCGATCTCGTAGCGCAGCCGCAGCCCAAGCTCGATATCGGTGAGGCCAGCCCCGACGCGCTGAGCCCGAGCATCCTGCGCGGCGAGGTTGAGCTCGACACGCGGCTGGAGGACGAGCCGCTGGGTGATGCGCTGGTCGTAATAGGCCTCCGCGCGCGCGAACAGATCGCCGCGGCCGGACAGGAACAGCGTTCCCTCGACATCGAACCAATAGGGCGCGAGGCCCTCGATGCCGAGCGAGGCATAGGTACGCCGCGGCGCGGTGCCGAGATCCTGCCGCAGCCCGGCCTGAAGGTTGAAATACGGCCCGATCGCGCGGCTGTAGAGCGCCTGCACCTCGGCCTCGTCGATGCGCTCGCCGAATTGACCGCCCCCTTCGCTCTTGACGACGAAGCGATCGACATCGCCGCCGAACCACCCCTCGCCATCCCAGCGATAGCCGTCGCGCCCGCGCGCGATCGAGGCCTCGGTGAGGTTGAGCATGATCATCGAGAAGGTGCCCCCGCCATGCTCGCGGCGCAGCGTGGCGCGCGCGCGATCCATTGCGGCGCTGCCCCAGATGCGGTCGGCATAGGGGGCGGGTGCGGAGGCCGACGGCGTTCTGCCGGTTACCGGTGCGGCGGCGACGCAATGTCCCATCGCAGCGTGCTCGGGCGCGCAGGCGAGTGCGGGCGGCGACGGTGCCGGGGACAGCGGGGTTACGGGTGCGGCGGCGGAGCAATGCCCCATCGCGGCGTGCTCGGACGCGCAGGCGGCGGCGGGGGCGAGCGGCGGCGGTGCCGCAGATAGCGGGGTGGTGGGTGCGGCAGTGACACAATGCCCCATCGCAGCGTGCTCGGGCGCGCAGACGGGGGCGGGCGGAGGCGGTGCCGGAGATGGCGAGGCGGTGGGTGCGGCGGGGACGCAATGTCCCATCGCGGTGTGCTCGGGCGAACAGCCAGGAGCGGCGGCGGGGCGGTTGCTGTGTGGCGGGGCGTCCGCCTGTGCGGCGGCGGGGGCGGCCCAGACCAGCGCGGCGAGCGGAAGGAGGGCGGCGGCGATTGGCGCAGGGATCAGCGTCATGCCGTAGCCTCACGGACGCTGACGACCTGCATCATCCCGGCGTGCATATGGTAGAGCAGATGGCAGTGGAACGCCCAGTCGCCGACCGCGTCGGCGGTGAGATCGAACGTCACCGTGCCGCCGGGCTGCACCTGTACCGTATGCTTGCGCGGTGCGTGATCGCCGTGGCCGGTGACGAGCTCGAAGAAATGCCCGTGCAGGTGGATCGGGTGCCCCATCATCGTATCGTTGACGAGCGTGATCCTCACGCGTTCACCCTTGGTGAAGGCAATCGGCGCGGTGACCTCGTTCAGCTTCCTGCCGTCGAACGCCCACATGTAGCGTTCCATGTTGCCGGTGAGATGGATGCGCATCGTGCGCGTCGGCGGCCGCACGTCGGGATTGCGCTCAAGCGCGACGAGATCGCGGTACACGAGCACGCGGTGCCCGACGCCGTCGAGCCCCTGGCCCGGCTCGCCGGTGCGATCGACCGGCATCGGCGAGATCGTCTGCACCGTCGGCGTCTTGGCCACCTCGGGTGCGTTGGCGAAATCGCGCATCGAATGGTCCATCGCATGCTGCTCGCCGCCGTGGCCCATCGCGGCGTGATCGGTAGCCGGCGCGGCGTGGCCCATCGCCGCGTGATCCATCGTGCCGGCCTTGGGCGTGCAGTGACCCATCGCGGCATGTTCGGGCGGGCAGGCGGGATCGGCGGCGCTGGTGCCGCCGGCGGGGGCGGACGTCGCGGCGGGGGGCGCCGCGGCGCCCATGCCTCCCATGCCCATGTCGTTCATGTCGGCGAGCGGACGGCGGCGCAGCGGCGGGACGGCGCCCACCATGCCCGGACGCGGCGCCAGAGTGGCGCGCGCCATGCCTGAGCGATCGACGCTCTCGGCGACAAGCGTATAGGCGCGATCCTCGGCAGGCTCGACGATCACGTCGTAGGTTTCCGCCACCGCGATCTGCAGCTCGTCGACGGTGACGGGGCGGACGGGGAGCCCGTCGGCCTGTACCACGGTGAGCGGCAGCCCGGGGATGCGCAGGTTGAAGGTCGTCATCGCCGAGGCGTTGACGAGCCGCAGCCGTACGCGCTCGCCGACTGCGAACAGCCCTGTCCAGTTATCGCGCGGGCCATGGCCGTTGACGAGATAGGTGTAGGTCGCGCCCGTCACGTCCGCGACGTCGGTCGGGTCCATCCGCATCGCACCCCACCGGGCGCGCTCGCCTGCCGGCTGGTCGCGCCCGGCAAGCATGCCGGCAAGCGTCTGCTTCTGGTAGTTGAAATATCCGCCCTGCTGCTTGAGCTTGCGGAAGATCGCGTGGGGATGGAGCCGGCTGTGATCCGACAGCATGACGACATGCTCGCGATCAGACGCGATCGGATCGGCGCCGACGGGATCGATCACGATCGGGCCGTAGAGGCCCATCTGCTCCTGCAACCCCGAGTGGCTGTGATACCAATAGGTGCCCGACTGGATCACCGGAAATTCGTAGGTGAAGGTGCTGCGCGGCGCGATGCCGGGGAAGCTGACGCCGGGCACGCCATCCATGTGGAATGGCAGCAGCAGGCCGTGCCAGTGGATCGAACTGTCCTCGCCCAGCGTGTTTTCGACGTGGAGCCGCACCGTCTCGCCCTCGCGCAGGCGGATCAGCGGCGCGGGCGCGCTGCCGTTGATGCCGATCGCGTGGCCGCTGCGGCCGTCAACCGTCATCGTCTGGTGCGCGATGCGCAGGCGGATGTCGCTGCCGGTGAGCGCCGCCGGCCCCGGGCCGGGGGCTGCGGCGAGCCCCGCCGACACGGGTTGCGCCCAGCCGGGCACCGCGGGGAAGAGGGCTGCACCACCGAGCGAGGCAGCACCGCGCAGCAGTGCGCGGCGGTCGATCGTCGTCGTCATACGGCGGCGCTATAGCGTGCGGAAGCTGTCGGGCGCCTTACCGCAGCCGCCGTGCGACGAGGATCAGGATCAGCCCGATCGCCGCGGTGATCGCGCCGCGATCGGCCCAGACGCGCTGATCGAGCATGAAGCTCGACCGCGGCCACTGGACGTAGCCGAGCCCCTGGCCGACCCATAGCATGCCCAAGAGGAACAGCAGCGCGCCCAGCGCGAACAGCACCGGGCGCCGCCGCCGCATGTCAGCGCTGCGCGACCGGAACGTACGGGCGCTGCGTCGGGCCGGTGTACAGCTGGCGCGGGCGGCCGATCTTCTGATCGGGATCGGTGATCATCTCGTTCCACTGCGCGACCCAGCCGACGGTGCGGGCGAGCGCGAACAGCGCGGTGAACATCGATGTCGGGAAGCCGATCGCCGATAGGATCACGCCCGAGTAGAAATCGACGTTCGGGAACAGCTTTTTCTCGACGAAATAATCGTCGTTGAGCGCGAGTTCCTCGAGCCGCAGCGCGGTCTCGAACAGCGGATCGTCGACCTTGAGCGCGTCGAACACCTCGCGCACCGTCTTTTGCATCACCGTCGCGCGCGGATCGTAATTCTTGTACACGCGGTGGCCGAAGCCCATCAGGCGGAACGGATCGTTCTTGTCCTTCGCGCGGCCGATGAACTCGGGGATGCGATCGGGCGTGCCGATTTCCTTGAGCATGTTGAGCGCGGCTTCGTTCGCGCCGCCGTGCGACGGGCCCCACAGGCAGGCGATGCCCGCCGCGATGCACGCGAACGGATTGGCGCCCGACGAGCCGGCGAGACGCACCGTCGAGGTCGACGCGTTCTGCTCGTGATCGGCGTGAAGGATGAAGATTCGGTCCATCGCTTTCTCGACCGCCGGATGCACCTCATACGCCTCGGCCGGGACGCCGAACGTCATGCGCAGGAAGTTGCCGGTGTAGGACAGCGAATTGTCGGGATAGAGGAACGGCTGGCCGACGCTGTACTTGTACGCCATTGCCGCGATCGTCGGCATCTTGGCGATCAGCCGGTGCGACGCGATCATGCGCTGCTGCGGATCGGCGATGTCGGTCGAATCGTGGTAGAAGGCGCTGAGCGCGCCGACCACGCCGCACATGATCGCCATCGGGTGTGCATCGCGGCGGAACCCGCGATAGAAGGTCGCGAGCTGCTCGTGCAGCATCGTGTGGCGCGTGATCGTCGTCTCGAAGGTGTTGAGCTCGTCGCCCGACGGCAGTTCGCCGTTGAGCAGGAGATAGGCGACTTCCATGAAGCTCGACTGTTCGGCGAGCTCGCCGATCGCGTAGCCGCGGTGCAGCAGCACGCCCTCGTCACCGTCGATATAGGTCAGCTTCGACTGGCACGACGCGGTCGAGGTGAAGCCAGGATCGTAGGTGAAGGCGCCGGTCTGGCCGTACATCTTGCGGATGTCGACCACGTCGGGGCCGACGCTGCCGGACAATACCGGGTAGGCGAAGTCCTTCTCGGCGATCGAAAGCTTGGCGTCGGTCATCGGTTTTGGTCCTTCCCCTGGGCGGCCGTCTGATCTGCGATCCGGGCGAGGCTGTCGTCACGCCCGAGCAATACGAGCACGTCGAAGATCCCCGGCGAGGTGCGCCGGCCGGTGAGTGCGACACGGAGCGGCTGGGCGACCTGGCCGAGCTTCAAGCCCAGCGCCTCGGCGACCTGCCGCACCGCTTCTTCGAGCGTCTCCGTATCCCACTCGTCCAGCGCGTCAAGCGCAGCGTGCACCCGCGTGAGTGTGCCGCGTGCATCGCCCGCCAGCAGCGGCGCGGCATCGTCAGCGATCGGGAGCGGTCGGGTGGCGAGCAGGAAGCCTGCGCCGTCGGCGAGTTCGTTGACGTTCGCAGCGCGCGGCTTCAGCGCCGGCATCGCCCGCGCGATCAGCGCGCGACGCGGATCGCCCGCGTCCAGCCCGAGGGTGGCCGCGACGAGATCGGCGAGCCGCGCGTCATCCGTGGCGCGGATGTAGTGGCCGTTCAAGTTCTCGAGCTTCTTCAGGTCGAAGCGCGACGGCGACTTGCCGACATGTGCCAGATCGAACCATTCGATCGCCTGCGCGCGGCTGATGATCTCGGCATCGCCATGGCCCCAGCCGAGCCGCAGCAAATAGTTGTCGAGCGCTTCGGGCAGGATGCCGAGCTCGTCGCGATACGCCTCGATGCCGACCGCGCCGTGGCGCTTCGACAGCTTGGCGCCGTCGCTGCCGTGGATAAGCGGGATGTGCGCATAGACCGGATCCGGCCAGTTGCCCTCGATCGCGTCCATCGCGCGGATGATCGGCAGCTGGCGAAAGGCATTGTTGAGATGATCGTCGCCGCGGATGATGTGCGTGACGCCCATGTCGTGATCGTCGACCACCACCGCGAGCATGTAGGTCGGCGTACCGTCCGAGCGGAGCAGGACGAGATCGTCGAGCTCGGCGTTCTGCACGGTGACGCTGCCCTGCACGCGATCGTCGATCGTCGTCGCGCCCTCCGTCGGCGCCTTGAGGCGAACGACATAGGAGGCGGTGGGATCGTCGTTGGTCTTGTCGCGCCACGGCGAGCGAATCCGCAGCGGCTGCTTCTTCGCCTGCGCTTCGGCGCGCATCGCGTCGATCTCCGCGGCGGTCATGTAGCAGCGGTAGGCGGCGCCCGCCTCGACCATCGCGTGCGCGACCACGGCGTGGCGATCGGCGCGGGTCGACTGATAGACCTCCTCGCCGTCCCAATCGAGGCCGAGCCAGCGCATGCCCGAAAGGATCGCCTCGATCGCCGGCTGCGTCGAGCGCGCACGATCGGTGTCCTCTATCCGCAGCAGGAACTTGCCGCCGTGGTGGCGCGCGTAGAGCAGGTTGAACAGCGCGGTGCGCGCGCCGCCGAGATGCAGGAAGCCCGTCGGCGACGGGGCAAAGCGTGTGACGACAGGAGCGGCAGGGGTGCCGGCAGGATCGGTGGTTGCGCTCAAGCGCGCTTGCTCCCAGGCTGGATTCGAGATGGCGACGATGGCCGCGCAGCCCCCTAGCATGCACCTTCGCGGGCTTCAAACCGCGCGGGCGCGGCTCGAGGCGTGGCTGGAGGCCGAGCGCGACCAGCTGGTGCTATGGCTGCCGGTGGCGCTGGGCGGCGGCGTGACCGCGTGGTTCCTGCTGCCCGATGCGGTGACCTGGCGCGCCGCACTGCTCGCGGCGGGGGCGACCGCGCTGTTCGCCGCGGCGCTGGGGCGGGGCGGGCGCGCCGGGCGGGCGGTGACGATCGGCGCGCTCGCCTTCGCGCTCGGGCTGTCGCTCGTGTGGTGGCGTGCCGAGCGTGCGGCGGCGCCGGTCCTTACCCGCCCCGCGATCGCGCGGCTGACGGCACGCGTCGAGCGCGTCGATCGGCTGCCGGCGCGCGATATGGTGCGCGTGCGGCTGACCGATCTCGTGTGGCAGGATCGCGCGCCGCGCCCGGCCCCGACGCGCATCCGCGTCAACATCGCGCTCGCCGACGCACCCGGTGCGCTTGCACCAAACGCACGAATCGCGCTGCGCGTGCGGCTGATGCCGCCGCCGCCACCGGCGGTTCCCGGGGCCTATGATTTCGCGCGCGTCGCCTGGTTCGATGGCATCGGCGCGACGGGGCGCGCCTTGGGCAAGCCGGCGATCGTGGCGGGTGGCGCCAGCGGCGAGCCGCTGCGCGCGCGACTGTCGCGGCACATCCAGGCGCGGCTGGCGGGAAGCGCGGGCGGGATCGCCGCGGCGCTCGCCACCGGTGACACGGGCGGGATCGCGGAGGAGGATCAAGAGGCGATGCGCCGCTCCGGGCTTGCGCACCTCCTGTCGGTGAGCGGGTTGCATATCACCGCCGTCGTCGGGCTTACGATGTTGCTCGCCGCCCGGCTGCTCGCGCTCAACATGCGGCTGGCACTGACCGGGCGGGTGCCGCTGCTCGCCGCCGCGATAGCCGCCGCGACGGCGGTCGGCTACACGCTGCTGACGGGCAGCGAGGTGCCGACGATCCGCAGCTGCGTCGCCGCGCTGCTGGTGCTCGTCGCGCTGGCGCTCGGCCGCGAGGCGCTGACGCTGCGGCTGGTCGCCGCGGGCGCGCTCGTCGTCCTGCTGCTGTGGCCCGAATCGCTCGCGGGGCCAAGCTTCCAGCTGTCGTTCGCGGCGGTGACCGCGATCATCGCGCTTGCCGAGCATCCGCGCGTGCGTGGCTGGTTCGGCCAGCGCGAGGAAGGTCTGATCCCACGGATGCTGCGCGGACTCGGGTCGCTACTGCTGACCGGGCTTGCGGTCGAACTCGCGCTGCTGCCGATCGCGGTGTTCCATTTCCACAAGGCCGGGATCTACGGTGCGCTCGCCAACATCGTCGCGATCCCACTGACGACGTTCGTCGCCATGCCGCTGGAGGCGCTGGCGCTCGCGCTCGACATCGTAGGAGCGGGCGCGCCCGCGTGGTGGCTCGCGGGGCATGCGCTCAGCGCGCTGCTGTTGATCGCGCGTACCGTTGCGGCGGCGCCGGGCGCGGTGGCGGCACTGCCCGCAATGCCGCACGGCGCGTTCGCGCTGATGGTTGCGGGCGGGCTGTGGCTCGCGCTGTGGCGCACGCGCTGGCGGCGGCTCGGGCTGCTGCCGCTGGCAGTCGGCGCGGCATGGGCGCTCGCGACCGCGCCACCCGATCTGCTGGTGACGGGTGACGGGCGCCACGTCGCACTGCGCGTCGACGGCGGGCGGGTAGCGCTGCTCCGCGAACGCGCCGGCGATTACGCGCGCGACATGCTGACGGAGAATGGCGGGAGCGACGACGAGCCCGTGCTGCTATCGGCGCAGCGCCAGGCGCAATGCTCGCGCGACCTGTGCCGCGCGGATGTGATCCGGGACGGGCGTCGCTGGCGCATCCTGGCGACGCGCAGCGCCTATCTCGTCCCGGTGCGCGAACTAATCGCGGCGTGTCGGTCGGCGGACATCGTGATCAGCGAGCGCCGGCTGCCACGTGGCTGCACGCCGCGCTGGCTTCGCCTCGACCGGGCGACGCTGGCGCAGACCGGCGGCGTCGCGCTGACGCTGGCGACGGGGCGGGTGATGACGGTGCGGCAGGCGGGGGATCGCCATCCTTGGGTGTTGGCGGCGGCGCCTGCGTTTACCGCGGCGCGACCGAAGAGCGGCGACTATCGCAAGGGGTGGACGCGGTTTGGAGAGAAACGCCCGATGCGCGGTCCGACTGTTCGCCGACCGCAAGAGCGACTTAGCGAACCGATGCCTGACGCCTATACCCGGTGATACGATCGAGCTGCGCTTCAACGGACGAGATCAGCGATCGACTGACTGCCGATCCACGGTCTCAACGCGAACGCCGCGGCCCGTCAATCGCCAGGCGTTATGCGTACGCAAGCGCACGTGATCCGCCGAGCCTCGCCGCGCCTGATCGATCAGGAATAGCGGCGCAGAATACCTGCGAGCTTGCCCTGCACGCGAACCTGTGCGGGGGCGTAGCGCTGCGGATCATAGGCGCGGTTGGCCGGATCGAGCCGTACCATCGCGCCTTCGCGGCGGAAATACTTCAGCGTCGCCTCGTTGTCCTCGATCAGCGCCACGACGATCTCGCCGTCGCGCGCCACGTCCTGCTTGCGGATCAGCGCGAAATCGCCGTCGAGGATGCCGGCTTCGACCATCGAATCGCCCGCGACCTCGAGCGCGAAATGTTCGCCCGAGCCGAGCAGGGCGGCGGGGACGGGAAGCGACGTCGCGCCCTCGAACGCCTCGATCGGTACGCCCGCGGCGATGCGGCCGTGCAGCGGCACCTCGACCACGTCGTTGGCAGGTTCAGGCAGGATGCGCCGCGTCGACGGGGCGGCGGCGGTGCGCTTGGCATCCGTCCGCTCGGGCATCTTGAGCACTTCGAGCGCGCGCGCGCGGTTGGGCAGGCGGCGCAGGAAACCGCGCTCCTCGAGCGCCGAGATCAGCCGGTGCACGCCCGACTTCGACTTGAGGTCGAGCGCCTCCTTCATCTCCTCGAACGACGGCGACACGCCGGTATCTTCCAACCGATCGCTGATGAAACAGATCAGCTCGTGCTGCTTCCTGGTAAGCATCGCACCTTCTCCGCCGTGAACAGACGAAGAACCTTTAAGGAACGTATCAGTCGGCGTCAAGCGATCATGAGGATTTCCGCCGAGTCGCCAGCAGCGCGCCCGGGATCGTACGGCGGGCGCACGACAAGGCAGTCGGCGCGCGCGAGGGTCAGCAGCATCGAGCTGTCCTGAATGCCCGCGACGAGCGCGCGCCCGTCGCGCAAGCCTGCACGCATATAATCGGTGCGCGGGCCGTTGGCGGGCAGCGGCTCGCCGAGGATCGCGTGTGTCGTCGCGGGAAGCGGATTCGCCGCGCCACCGAGCCGCGCGATCAGCGGCTTGACGAAGAGCAGCGCGGTGACGAACGCCGACACCGGGTTACCCGGCAGCCCGAGCACCGCCATCTGCCCGCGCCGGCCGGCCATCAGCGGCTTGCCTGGGCGGAGCGCGACGCGCCAGAAGTCGATCGTCGCTCCGGCGCCAAGCAGCGCCGGCCGGACGAGATCGTGATCGCCGACCGACGCCCCGCCGGTGGTGACGAGCAGATCCGCCTCCACGGTCGCGAAAGCATCCGCGAGCGCGCCGAGCCGATCGGGCAGGATGCCGAGGTCGACGATCTCGACCGGCAGATCGGCGAGTAGCGCGCGCAGCAGCAGGCGGTTCGATTCGGGCAGAGCTTCGGGCCCGGCATCGCTGCTCGGCTCGACCAGCTCGTCGCCGGTGGCGGCGATCGCGACGCGAACGCGGCGGTGCACCGAGACGTGGCCGACCCCGCCGGTCGCGGCGACCGCGAGCCGCGCGGGCGTCAAGCGCTCGCCGGCGGTCGCCAGAACGTCGCCCTCAGTGAAGTCGAGCCCACGCCGGCGGACGTTGCCGCCGCGGCGCAGCGGCCCTTCGCCGTCGAGGATCAGCGTCGCGCCGTCACGCACCGCTTCCTCCTGCACCATGACCGTGTCAGTGCCGTCGGGCAGCGCGGCGCCGGTGAAGATGCGTACCGCCTCGCCCGCGCCGACGCTGCCGTCGAACGGCCGCCCAGCGGCGCTCTCGCCGATCACCTGCCACGGGCCCGGCAGATCGGCAAAGCGCAAGGCATAGCCATCCATCGCCGACAGGTCGCGCGCGGGCTGCGTACGCCGCGCGTGATGATCAGCCGCACACCAGCGGCCGGCGGCGGCGACGATCGGAAGGGTTTCACTGGCGACAGGGGCGAAGCCGGCGAGCAAGCGCGCCTGCGCCTCGGCGACGGGAAGAAGCTCGGTCATCGATCGGCGGCGTGGCAGATTCGGCGCGCGAGTGACAGCCCGATCGGCTAGGCCCGAAGCAACGAACGAAAACGGGGGGACACGAACATGCGGCGGTGGATGGCGGCGGCGCTCGCGGGGCTGGTGGCGGCAGGGGCGGGGGCGCAGATGGCGGGCGGGCGGTCGGCGGGTGCACCGTCGGCGTTCGATCAGGCGGAAACGTTATCGCCGGTCGCACCCGCGGTGCTGCCGCTGCGCGAGCAGGCGCGGATCCGCGACGGCTGGCTGCGCGAGCGGCTCGACCGGCTGGTGCCGGCGCTGATGCGCGAGAACAAGGTCGACATGTGGATCCTCGCCGCGCGCGAATATGCCGAGGATCCGGTGTTATCGACGATGCTCGATGCGGAAAGTTTCCACGCGCGGCGCCGTACGATTCTGGTGTTCTTCGATCCGGGGCATGGCCGGCCGGTCGAGCGCTTCACCGTCAGCCGCTACGGGCTCGCGGAGCTGTTCGACGCGGCGTGGAAGCCCGAGACGCAGCCCGACCAGTGGCAGCGACTCGCTGAGATCGTGCGCGAGCGGCGGCCGTGCCGCATCGCCGTCAACGTCTCGTCCGCGAGCGCGTTCGGCGATGGGCTGACCAAGAGCCAGTATGACGAACTCGCCGCCGCGCTCGGCGACGATGCGAAGCGGATCGTGCCGGCGGGGGCGCTGGCGATCAACTGGCTCGAGTCGCGCACCCCGGCGGAGATGGCGCGCTATCTCGAGATCGTGCGGCTGGCGCATGCAATCATTGCGCAGGGCTTCTCGACGCAGGCGGTGACGCCGGGGCGAACGACCGCCGCCGACCTCGTCTGGTGGTATCGCGAGCGGATTGCCGGGTTGAAGCTTGCCACCTGGTTCCAGCCGTCGGTCGCGATCTACCGGCGCGGCGCCGGGGAACTTGGCGGCGACGAGGTGATCCGGCCGGGCGACATGCTGTGGGTCGATTTCGGGATCACGTACATGGGGCTCAACACCGATACGCAGCACCTTGCCTATGTCCTGCGGCCGGGCGAGCGGGCGGCGCCGCAAGGCTTACGCGACGGGCTGGCGGCGGCGAATGGCGTGCAGGATGCGGTGACCGGCGCGTATCGCACAGGGCTCAATGGCAACCAGATCCTCGCGGCGGCGCGCAGCGCGGCGATCGCGAAGGGGCTGCGGCCGACGATCTACTCGCATCCGATCGGCTATCACGGCCACGCCGCGGGCAGCGCGATCGGCTTCTGGGACGATCAGCAGCCCTCGCCGCGCGGCGACCATCCGGTGCGGCCGATGACGGCATGGTCGATCGAGCTGTCGGCGATGCACAAGGTGCCCGAATGGGGCGGGCAGGACGTGCCGTTCCGGCTGGAGGAGGACGCGTGGTTCGACGGCCGCCAGGTGCGCTACATCGACGGACGGCAGACGCGCTTCCACCTGGTCGGGGCGCCAGCGGGGGGCAGGCGCCGGCGCTGACGGCGATATGCTTCCGAGCCGGTGGTTGTCGGTGTGTGACGATGAGGCGAGGGCGGACGACGGGCGGGTCACGCACCCGCTTTGTCCTCGAAGCTGACAGCGGAAGCCGCCCGTCGGTAGCGCCACGACCGCCGGTACGTCAGGCGGTGAAGTCGCCCGACTTGCCGCCAGTCTTGGTGAGCAAGCGAATGCCGCCGATCGTCATCCGCTTGTCGATCGCCTTGCCCATATCGTAGATCGTTAGCAGCGCGGTCGAGACGGCGGTGAGCGCCTCCATCTCCACACCGGTGCGCCCGGCGGTGGCGACCGTCGCGGTGGCGGCGACGCCGTCTGCGTCGACGGTGAGGTCGATCGATACCTTGGTCAGCGGTAGTGGGTGGCACAGCGGGATCAATTCGCTGGTACGCTTCGCCGCCATGATCCCCGCGACGCGCGCGACGGCGAGCACGTCGCCTTTCGCCACTGCGCCGTCGGCGATCGCGCGCGCGGCCTCGGTGGACATCGCGATCCGCCCTTCGGCAACCGCCTCGCGCACCGTCTCCACCTTGCCGCCGACGTCGACCATCCGCGCCGCGCCTGCGTCGTCGAGATGGGTGAGGCGGCTCATGCGACGAGTGCGCGCGTCGCGGCGGCGATATCGTCCTGCCGCATCAGCGATTCGCCGATCAGAAAGGCGCGCACGCCATGCGCCGCCATTGCATCGAGATCGGCGCGCGTGTTGAGCCCGCTCTCCGCGACGAAGGTGCAGCCGGCGGGCGCTTGGCCGACGAGTTCATAGGTGCGATCGAAGCTGACCGAGAAATCGCGCAGATTGCGGTTGTTGACGCCGATCAGGCGCGAGCGGAGGCGAAGCGCACGCTCGAGCTCGTCGGCGTCGTGCACCTCGACCAGCACGTCCATGCCGCGTTCGATCGCCGCCGCCTCGATCTCCGCCGCTGCGGCGTCGTCGAGCGCGCTCATGATGACGAGGATCGCGTCGGCGCCGATCGCGCGCGCCTCTGCCACTTGCCACGGATCGATTAGAAAATCCTTGCGGATCACCGGCAGGTCGCACGCCGCCCGCGCGGCGATCAGATAGTCCTCATGCCCCTGGAAATAGTCGCGGTCGGTAAGGATCGACAGGCAGGTCGCGCCGCCTTCCGCATAGGCGCGGGCGTGGGCGGGCGGATCGAAATCGGCGCGGATCAGCCCTTTCGACGGACTCGCCTTCTTGATCTCGGCGATCAGCGCATAGGCGGGCGCGGTGCCTTCCGCGGCCATCACGCGATCGAGCGCGGCCTTGAACCCGCGCGGCGCGGTCTGTCCGGCGGCGATTGTGTCGAGATCGGCGAGCGAGTGCGTCTGCCGCCGCGCGGCGACCTCTTCGCGCTTCGTCGCGAGGATCGTGTCGAGGATCGTCATGCCGCCGCTCATGCCCATCGGATCCAACGTTCGAGAAGATCGCGTGCGGCGCCGCTGTCGATTGCCTCGGCGGCGCGCTGCGCACCGATCTCGAGCGGTTCGCCGACGAGCGCGAGCGCGGTCGCGGCGTTGAGCAGCACCGCGTCGCGATACGCGCCCTTTTCCCCGCCGAGCAGCGCGTGGAGCGCGGCGGCGTTATGCGCCGGATCGCCGCCGCGGATCGCCGCGATCGGATGGCGCGCGAGGCCCGCATCCTCGGGCACGATGCGATCGGGCAGCGCCACGTCGCCGATCGACACAGCGATCGTCGATCCAGCGCCCGACACCTCGTCGAGCCCTTCCTCCCCAGACACCACCAGCGCGGCCTCGGTCCCGAGCTGTTCGAGCGCCTCCGCATAGACCGGCGCATAATCGGGTCGCGCGATGCCGATCAGCTGGCGCGTGACGTGCGCGGGATTAGCGAGCGGGCCCATCAGGTTGAAAATCGTCCGCTTGCCGATGCGCCGGCGGATCGGCGTGATGCGCGCCATCGCGGGATGGTGGTTGGCGGCGAAGAGAAAACAGATGCCGAGCTCGTTCAGCGTCTCCTCGGCGAGCGCGCCCGCGCGTTCCATGTCGAGCCCGAGCGCCTCGAGCGTGTCGGCCGCACCCGCCTTCGACGAGGCGGCGCGGTTGCCGTGCTTCGCCACGGGCACGCCGCACGCCGCGACGACGAGGCTGACCGCGGTCGACACGTTGAGCGTGTGGTGCCCGTCGCCGCCGGTGCCGCAGACGTCGATCGCGCCCGCCGGCGCGCTGATCGGCACCAGCCGCTCGCGCAGCGCGCGCGCCGCCTCGGCGATCTCGATCGACGTCTCGCCGCGTGCCGACAGATCGACGAGGAAGGTCGCGATCGCCTCCTCGCTCGCGCGGCCGTCGAGGATGTCGGTGAAGGCAGCGCGCGCGCTCTCGTGCGACAGCGGGGTGGATGGGTCCGGCAGCAGCGCGATCGTGGTCATCGACCGGCCTTCGCGCTGGTGAGCGCGACGAAATTGGCGAGCAGGTCGTGCCCGTGCTCGGTGGCGATGCTCTCGGGATGGAATTGCACGCCGTGGATCGGCAGCTCGCGGTGGCGCAGCCCCATCACCGATCCATCCGCCGCCATTGCGTTGGGGACGAGCACGTCGGGCACGTCCTCGACGACGAGCGAGTGATAGCGCGTGGCGGTGAAGGGGGAGGGCAGGCCGGCGAACACGCCGGTCGCGTCATGCTCGATCGCGCTGGTCTTGCCGTGCATCAGCCCGCCGCGCACCACGCGCCCGCCGAAATGCTGGCCGATCGCCTGATGGCCGAGGCACACGCCGAGCAGCGGCCGCCGGCTCTCGGCGCAGGCGGCGACGAGATCGAGGCTGATCCCCGCCTCGTTCGGCGTGCACGGTCCGGGTGACACCAGGAAACCGGTGGCGTTGGAGGCGAGCGCGTCCGCCGCGCTCATCGCGTCGTTGCGTTCGACGCGCACCTCCGCCCCCAGCTCCATCAGGTAATGGACGAGGTTCCAGGTGAAGCTGTCGTAATTGTCGATGACCAGGATCATGGCGCGTCCGCCATAGCCGAATGCGCCCGGCTCGCAATGTCCGGCCGGCAATGTCTGATGCGCAACGGTCCGGTGCGCGCGATGGTGCGGCGTCGCGCGATCGCCGCAATTGTGACGATATGTTGGGAAGGGATAAAGCGCGCTCGGTGATCGTTACAGAATCACCCCAGGAGGTCGCCCCCATGTTCCGCCCGCTCATCGCCGTCCGTGCTTCCGTTCTCGCGCCGCTGCTCGCCGCGGCGTTCGTGCTCCCCGCGGTTCCCGCGATCGCGCAGACCGCGCCGATGCAGGACCTCTCGCAGGCCGAGACGGGGCAGCCACCGCAGCGCATCCGGCAGGTGACGCTGCAGGGCGCCGAGCAATGTCCCAAGGCGGCGGCGGATGAGATCGTGGTGTGCAGCCGGATCAATCCCAACGAACAGTATCGCGTGCCCAAGGAACTGCGTACGCCGCCCGAAATCCCGGCGCAGAACCAGAGCTGGGTGAACCGCGCCGCGGCGGTGGATCAGGTCGGGCGCGTCGCGGGCGGGCTGCCGAACACCTGCTCGCCGGTCGGCACCGGCGGCCAGACGGGCTGCGCGATCACCGCCGCGCGCGCCTATGCAGCGGAGAAGCGGCAGGCGAAGCGCGAGGCAGAGCAGGCCGCGCCGCTGACCGATCCGAACGACGACGGCGGCCGCTGAGCGCTGACCAGCCGGCTAGATCTGTAGGGCTGAAGGCAAGCGCGCTGGCACGTAGCCATACGCTACGTTCAGCGTCGCGGTCGTGATAGCGCCGTCGCGCCTAGCGGCAGGCAGCCGCCGATCGGCTCAGCGCTCGGCGAGCAGCCGCGTCAGATCCGCCTTCCAGAACTTCGCCCAGGTGTGCGTGCCATGCCCCTTCGTCTCGGGCGTCGCCTCGATCAGGCGGAAGGTGGCGCGCAGCATGCGCTTCGCGGCGGGCGCGGTGACGCCGTAGCCCGACGGATTGATGAAATCGTCGCTCGAATTGATCCACAGCACCGGCACAGTAATCTTCTCGAGCGCGGGCGAGGGATCGTAATTCCGCGACGCGTCCAGCTGGTAGATATAGTCATTGGCGTCGCGCCCGGCGCTGTTGCGCGCGAACGCCTGCGCCAGAAACGCCTCGGCGGCGGCGCGCGTCGGGTACAGCTTCTGCAAGGCGAGCGGGTTGGCGCCGGCGATAATCGATAGGCTGGCGGCGGTGCGCAGCCCCTGTACGGGCTGCGCGGTGTAATTGCCGCCGTTCCACGCCGGATCGGCCTGGATCGCGTCGATCGTCATCTTGCGCCACATGCGGTTCAGCCCCGCGATCGGCACGGGCAGGCAGGCGAAGGGGGCGAGCCGCTCGGCATAACCGGGATAGCTCTCGCCCCAGACGAAGGCGTGCATGCAGCCCATCGAGGTGCCGAGGATCACCTTCAGTCGGGTGACACCGATCTTCTCCAGCATCGCCTTCTGCGCGGCGACCATGTCGTCGTAATCGTATTTCGGGAACGCCATGCGCTTGCCGTCGGACGGCTTGGACGACGCGCCGTGGCCGACATTGTCGGGCAGGATGACGTAGGTGGTGCGGATATCGAACGGCTGCCCGGGACCGTAGAGTTCGTCGGCGAATTGCGGCTGAAGGAACTGCTTGCCGGTGCCGCCGGTGCCGTGAAGCACCATCACCGCATTGTCGATCCGCCCGTCCGCTCCGCGATGCGGCGTGCCGAGCGTGGTGTAGTGCATCCGCACGTCCATCGTCTCGCCGGTCTTGAAGCGGAACCGGGGCAGAGTGACGTCGGCTTCCTTCGTCGGCCAGGTGGCGGCGGCGGGCGCAGGATTAGCGGGCGTTGCGACCGGCTGCGTCGTCTGAGCGGCCGGGGCGGGCGGTGCGGTCTGCGCCGTAGCGGGGAGCGCGGCGGCGGAGAGGGCGAGCAGGGTGAGGAAGCGCATCGCCGATGCGTATCGTGCACGCTGGCCGGTGGGAAGCCCGGCCGGCGTACGCACCGGATCAGTCGATCATCGGCGCCATGCCCGGCTCCGCCTTCGCCATTGCGCGCTGATAGGCCGGGCGCTCGGCGATGCGGCGCAGATAGGCGCGCGTGTTGGGCAGATCGTCCAGCGCTGCGCCCGCGCCGAACGCGCGAGAGGTGGTGAGCGAATAGACCATCATGATGTCGGCGAGCGTCAGGTTGCGCCCGCCGAAGAACGACGCCGCGCCGAGCCGCGCCTCCATCATTTCCGTTGCACGCCGCGCGCGCTCGAGCACGAACGGCACGCGCTGCGCGTCGCCGCCGCCATAGCCGATCACGCCGACCATCATCTTGGTCGCCATATACGTCGCGTTCGACCAGTGGAACCAGAACAGGTGATCGGCATAATCGGGGTCGCCCGGCGGCGGCGCCATGCGCCCGCCGCCGTGGACGGTGTTGATATATTCGCAGATCGCCGCGCTCTCGCCGAGTACGAGATCGCCGTCGGTGATCACCGGCGCGATCCCCATCGGATGCAGCGCCTTGTACTCGTCGGGCGCGAGGCGGTTGTCGGAGCGGCGATCGTAGCGCTTTAAGGCATAGTCGAAGCCAAGTTCCTCGCACACCCACACGACGCGCTCGGACTGCGACAAGCCGAGGTGATGAACGGTCAGCATCCTATCCACTCCCGTTGACCGCACGCGCGGCGACAATTGTCTCAACTACTGGCCGAAGCCGCCGCCGCTCGCCTGCGCGATCGCCTCAAGCGCAGCGGCGAGCAGCGCGCCGGCCTTCGCCTCGCACTCGCGCTGTTCATAGGCAGGATCGCTGTCGGCGACGATACCGGCACCTGCCTGGACGTGCATCGTTCCGTCCTTCACCACCGCGGTGCGCAGCACGATGCACGAATCCATCGATCCGTCGGGCGAGAAATAGCCGACGCCGCCGGCGTAGGCGCCGCGCTTCTCGCCTTCCAACTCGGCGATCACCTGACACGCACGCACCTTGGGCGCGCCGCTGACGGTGCCGGCGGGGAAGCCCGCGAACAGCGCGTCGATCGCGTCGTGCTTGGGATCGAGCGCGCCGACGACGTTCGACACGATATGCATGACGTGGCTGTAGAATTCGACGGTGTAGCTGTCGGTGACGCTGACCGAGCCGGCGGCGGCGACGCGTCCGACATCGTTGCGACCGAGATCGAGCAGCATCAGATGCTCGGCGCGCTCCTTGGGATCGGCGAGCAGGCTCGCGCGGTTCGCCTCGTCCTCGCTCGCGGTCTTGCCGCGCGGGCGGGTGCCGGCGATCGGGCGGATCGTCACTTCGCCGTCGCGCACGCGCACCAGGATCTCGGGGCTCGATCCCGTCAGCGCGAAGCCGGGGAGGTCGAGGTGATAGAGGAACGGCGACGGATTGATCCGGCGCAGCGCGCGGTACAGCTCGAACGCGGGCAGCGCGAACGGCGCGGTAAAGCGCTGCGCAAGGACGACCTGGAATACGTCCCCCGCGACGATATAGTCCTTCGCCGCGCGCACCATGTCGGCATAGCGGCCGGCGGGCAGCGTCGGCGTGAGCGCGATCTCGCTCGGCTCGCCGCGGACTCGCGGGGGCAATGCGGTCGCCTCCAGCCGCGCCTCGATCGCATCGAGCCGCTCGCCGGCGTCCGCGACGATCGCGCGCGGATCGCGGTCCGCATCGGGCCACACCGGCGCGACGAGGAACAGCGCGTCGGCAAGGCGGTCGAACACCAGGATCACCGTCGGCCGCACGAACATCATGTCGGGCAGGCCGAGCGCATCGACCGATGGCTGCGGCAGCCGCTCGACCAAGCCGATCGTCTCGTAGCCGAAATAGCCGACGAGGCAGGCGAGCGCGCGGGGAAGCTCGGGCGGCACGTCCATCCGGCAGGCGGCGACGAGATCGCGCATCGCGGCGAGCGTCGGGACGGGGCAGGGTACGAACGCGTCCCGATCAGTGAGCCAGTGGCGGTTGATCGTGGCGTCGTTGCCGTGCGCGCGCAGCACCAGATCGGGCGCGAGGCCGATCATGCTGTGGCGGCCGCGCACCGCGCCCCCCTCGACCGATTCGAGCAGGAAATCGCCGCGCCCCGGCTCGATCAGCTTGAGCGCGGCGGCGACCGGCGTCTCGGTATCGGCGATGCGGCGGCGCCAGACGAGCGCCGGCCGGCCGTTCGCCAGCACCGAGGCGGCGGGGTTACTGATCGGAGCCACCGGCACCGGCGAGGCTGGCCTTCACCCGCGCGATCGCATCGGCGTTGCGGGACACCTTGAGCGCGGCCTTCACCGCATCGGTGAACTGCTGCGCATATTCCCCGCCGATCACCTGCCCCAGATCGCGGCGCGTGGCGGCGATCACCGGCGGCACCTTGGCGGCATCGCCGGCCTGGATCTGCTCCAGCTTGACGAGCAGCCAGCCCTGGCCGTCGGGCGCCTCGATCATCTTGGCGGTGCCGCCCTTCATGCTGAACATCAGCGCGAGCACCGGATTGGGGCCGTTGGGACCGGCGTTGATCTGCGAGCGCGCGGCGACGAGCCGCTGCACCTTGGCATTGCTTGCGCCCGCGCTCGACAGCGCCTGCGGCAGCGCGGTGCCGCCGTTGAGCGCGGCGAGCGCCTTCGCCGCAGCCGTGCGCGCCGCGCGGCGCGCGCGATCGGCGGCGAAGTCCTTCGCCACCTGATCGCGCACCTGCGCCAGCGGGCGCGGCGCAGCGCGCACGATGCGGTCGAGCGCAACCAGCGCGAAGCTGCCATCGTCGCCCGTCTGCACCACCTGCGGATCATCGCCTTCCTCGGCCTGGAAGCCGGCAGCGACGATGTTGGCGAGGAACGGCTGTGGGCGATAGGTGAGGTCGAGCGGGTTAATGCCGACCGAGGAGATCGGCGGGGTCGCTTCGGCGGCGAGCTTCTGGTCCGCGACGAGCTCGGCGAAGGTCGAATTGTCGCCGATCGCACCCTCGACCGCGTCGCGGATCGCGTTGAGCGCGTCCGCCGTCTTGGTCTTGGTCAACTCGGTCACGATCGTCGGGCGCGCTTCGGCGAGCGTCTTGCCCGGCACCTGCGCGACGCCGTCGACCTTGCCGACGACGAAGCCGATCGCGCCGCGCACCGGGCCGACGACGCCGCCGCTCGGCGCCGCGAACAGCGCGTCGGCGACCGCGGCAGAGGTGGCGGTGGTGAGCGCGGCCTTGTCCTGCCCTTCCAGCTTACGCGCCTCGAGCCCGGCCGCGCGGGCCGCATCGGCGATCGACGCGCCGCCGCGCACGTTGCCGGCGAGCGCGTTGGCGGCGGCCTGGTCGAGCACCGTCACCAGCGAGACGGTGCGCGTCTCGCGCGCCGCCCAGCGCGCCTTGTCACCGCCATAAGCGGCGGCGATCTCCGCGTCGGTCGGCGTCGCGCGCGCCTTGACGCTGTCCGGCGTCACCTGCGCGTAGCGGATCACGCGGCGCTCGGGCACCGTGTAACGCTGCAGGTTGCGGCCGTACCACGCCTGTAGCTCGGCGTCGGTCGGCGCGGGGCCGCCCGGGATTGCCGGGATCAGCGCGACCTGGCCGGCACGCTTCTCGAGCAGCAGCGAGGCATAGGGCAGCGCCAGCGTCTTCGGCACCTGGCTCGCGCCGACCTGCGGGCGGATGAGGAACTGCACCATCGTCTCGCGCGCGATATCCGACTGTACCTGCGCGTCGGTGAGGCGATTGCGCGCCAGCACCTGTTCGTAGATCGCCTGATCGAACTTACCCGTCGGGCCCTTCAGCGCGGGAATGTTGCGCAGCTCGCTGCCGATCAGCGCGCGGCTGACGACCATCCCCTGGTCCTCGCCATATTCCTGCAGCGCGATACCGTTCAGCATCCGGTCGAGCACGTTCTCGACGCCGCCCGCGGCGATGAACTGCGCCATGTCGACATTGGGATTGCGCTGCTGCACGTCGCGCAGTTCGTCCTGCGCGCGGCGCGCGAGCTCGGCTTCACTGATCGTCTGGTCGCCGACGCGCGCCACCGTGCCGCCCGTTACCCCGCCCGCGCTGAGACCCGTCACGTCGCCGAGCGCGAAGGCGAGCGCGATCACGCCGAGCACCACGCCCGAGACGATCACGCCGATGCGCGAGTTGATGATGCGACGAAAGAAACCCAGCATGGTGCGCCAATCTGATTGAACGGCGCTCGCTTTAGGGGGCCCTCTTCGTTACCGCAACGGCCGCAACCCAATGACGAGGGAGGAACCATGCGGCGCAAGTTCGTGGCCGGGAACTGGAAGATGAACGGCAGTCTGGCGGCGCTGGCCGAACTCGACGCGATCGGCGCAGCGATCGACCCGCGCGTCGACGTGGCGCTAGCGGTGCCCGCGACGCTGATCCAGCCCGCGTCGGCGCGCGCCGGCTTTCCGATCGGCGCGCAGGACGTGCATGGCGCGGCGAGCGGCGCGCACACCGGCTGCGTATCGGTGGCGATGATCAAGGAAGCGGGCGCCGCCTTCTCGATCGTCGGCCATTCGGAGCGGCGCCAGGCGCAGGGCGAGAGCGATGCCGACGTGAAGGCCAAGGCTGAGGCGCTGCACGCCGGCGGGCTCGACGCGATCCTGTGCGTCGGCGAGACGCTGGACCAGCGCGAGGCGGGCGAGGCGGAAAAGGTGGTCGCGGCGCAGATCCGCGCCTCGTTGCCTGAAGGTGCGGACGGCGGCTGGCTGGTGATTGCTTACGAGCCGATCTGGGCGATCGGCACCGGCAAGGTCGCGACCGTTGCCGACGTCGAGGCGATGCACGCCGCGATCCGCGCGACGCTGGTCGACGCGCTGGGCAACGAGACGGGTTCGGGCATCCGGCTGCTCTACGGCGGGTCGGTGACGGCGGAGAATGCCGCCGGGCTGCTCCACGCCGCCGAGGTCGACGGCGCGCTCGTCGGCGGGGCGAGCCTGACGGCGGCGAAGTTCGTGCCGATCATTACTGCCGCGATCGGCTGATCGAGCCTGTCGTTACCGATCGCGTCCGGGCCGTCCGGGCGCGATCGAACCGCGCGTGAAAAGCCTGCGCCCTGAACGGGCGTTTCACTCCAGCGATATCGGATGAACCCTGTCCGCAGGACAGGAGTGGTGCGGTCGAGAAGACTCGAACTTCCACGGCCTTTCGGCCACAACGACCTCAACGTTGCGCGTCTACCAGTTCCGCCACGACCGCACGTGATGTCCGCCGGGCTGGCCCGGTGGCTGGCAGGAGCGCGCCACTAGCAAGCGTTTGGGGGGCTGGCAATGCCCGTGTCGCGGCGCCGCGAAAAGATTCGCGGGCGCCGGTCCGCGTTGTCAGTTGTCGTCCTCGCCGACGAAGCTGAGCTCGAGCCGCTTCGAGCTTGCCGGCACGTCGAGCTTGGCGGAATTGAAGTCGATCGCGCTCTTGGGCGACAGGCTGCGCTGCTGCGGGATGATCGTCCAGCTGAACACGATACGGCCCCGCGCATCGCGCAGATCGGCGCGGATATCGGGCACGCGCTGCCGCTCGGTCGAGGGGTTGAGCACCTTGCCGCTGACCGCGAACAATTCGCTGCCGTTGTTGATCTCGCGCCGCTCGATCGGATTGTCGATCAGCCGCAGCGGTGATTCCTCGGGGCCGAAGGAGAGGCCGAGCTGCGAGGCGAGCCCGGGCGCGCTGGTCCACAGGATCGCGGCGACCGCAACGAGCATCAGCAGTGCGGCGACGACCGCGGCGATCGTCCAGCGACGAACCGGATTGATCCGCGGCCGGAACGGCGCGCGCGGCGCGAGCAGATCGTCGTCCGCCGCCGTGGCGGGCGCGGTGTTCGGATCGATCCGCGGCGGCGAGGGCGTGATCGGCGGCGGGGACGTCGGCGCCGGGAAAGGGGCGAGCGGGGTGGGGGGCGGCGTCACCGGCGATACGGCAGCCAGCCCACCGGGGGCGGCGATCGACGCGGGCGCTTCGACAGGTGCGGCGTCGGCCTGCGCCGCAACGCTCTGCGCCGCGCGCGCGTCCGGCGCCTGGAACCAGCTGTGGCGGCAATTGGCGCAGCGCACGGTGCGCCCCTCGGCCCCGATCGACGCGTCGGGCACCAGATAGCGGGTGCGGCATTCGGGGCATTCGAGGATCATTGCGCGAGGCTGCCGACGGCTGGAGCTGGAATTGCGACCATCGCGAATCTAAACACGCCCCTTGCGTTGCATGCAAGCGGTGGTTGAAGCGGCGGGCGTCGTCGTGCGATGGCATCGGGCGGGGTTACATTGGGCAAGGGCAGCGGCGCCGGATAATGGCGAACATCGTGCAGTTCGATAACGTGGGGCTGCGCTATGGCACCGGGGCGGAGACGCTGGCGGACCTGAGCTTCTCGCTCGCCGCGGGGTCCTTCTACTTCCTCACCGGGGCGAGCGGCGCGGGCAAGACATCCTTGCTGCGGCTGCTGTACCTCGCGCAGCGACCCAGCCGCGGCGTGATCCGGCTGTTCGGCGAGGACGCGGTGATGATGCCGCGCAGCCGACTACCGGGGTTCCGCCGCCGCATCGGCGTCGTGTTTCAGGATTTCCGGCTGGTCCCGCATCTTTCGGCGGCGGACAATATCGCGCTGCCGCTGCGCATCGCCGGCATGCCCGAGGCGGAGATCGCCGAGCCGGTGGGCGAGATGCTCGCCTGGGTCGGGCTGGCCGACCGTGCAGGGGCACGACCGGCGACGCTGTCGGGCGGCGAGCAGCAGCGCGTTGCGATCGCGCGCGCGGTGATCGCGCGGCCCGAGATGCTCGTCGCCGATGAGCCGACCGGCAACGTCGATCCCGAAATGGCGGAACGGCTGCTGCTTTTGTTCGATTCGCTCAACCGACTGGGCACGACGGTGGTCGTCGCGACGCACGACCTGCACCTGATGAACCGTATCCCGAGCGCGCAGATGATGCGACTCGACAAGGGGCGGCTGCTCGACCCGACGGGGATGCTGCGCCACCCGCCGGCGCGCCCGCAATGAGGCGGCCGGACAAGACGGCGGAGCGGACGCGCCGCGTGCTCGACGAGGCGCGCGGGGTGCGCGCGATGACGTGGGTCATCGCGATCATGCTGTTCCTGACGATCCTCGGCGCAGCGCTCGGCATCGCGACGCGCAACGCGGCCGGCACGCTGGAGACGCAGCTCGTCGGGCGCGCAACGGTACAGATCGTCGTCGCCGACCCCGCGCGCCGCGATGCGCAGGCGCGCCGCGCGCTCGCCGTGCTCGCCGCCGCCCCCGACGTGCGCCGCGCGACCGCGGTGAGCCGCGCGGCGCTGACTGCATTGCTGCGCCCGTGGCTCGGCAGCGACGGCGCCGATCCCGAGCTGCCGGTTCCGGCGATGATCGACGTCGAGCTCGCCAGCGGTGACCCGGCGGCGATCGGCCGCGTGCGCGCGGCGTTGCGATCCGCCGCGCCCGATGCGCGCGTCGACGCGCACGAGGCGTGGATGACGCCGGTGGTCGGCTTCCTCGATCTGGTCACGCTGATCGCGCTGCTGCTGGTCGCGCTGATGGCGGCGGCGACCGGCGCGGTCGTCGTGCTGGCGGCGCGCGCCGGGCTCGACGCGCATCGGCCGACGATCGAGGTGATGCACATGCTGGGATCGACCGACGTCCAGGTTGCGCGGCTGTTCCAGCGCCGCATCGCGCGCGACGCGGTGATCGGCAGTGCGATCGGCACCGTCACCGCGCTCGCGCTCGTCGCGGTGATCGGCAACCGTGCCGACGCGCTCGGCTCCGAGCTGCTCGGCGGCGCGACGCTCGGCACCGGCGGGTGGGTGACGCTGGCGCTGCTGCCGCTCGGCTTCGTCGTCCTCGCCGCGGTCGCGGCGCGCTTCGCGATCACCCGCGCGCTGGGACGCGTGCTGTGATCGCGCGATTGTTCGCACTGGCGGCGATCGCCTGGGCCTTGGGATTCGCGGTGTTCATGCTGACGCTCGCCGAGCCGGCCGACGACGCACGCAGGACCGACGCGATCGTCGTGCCGACCGGGGGCGCGGGGCGGATCGGGCGCGGGCTGGCGCTGATCGAGGCGGGGCGCGCACGCCGCCTGCTGGTGAGCGGCGTCGCGCCGGGGCTGCGTAAAGTCGATCTCATCGCAGCGAACGGCCACGCGCCGGCGATCGAATGCTGCGTCGATCTCGGCCGCGAGGCGGTCGACACGCGCTCCAACGCCGAGGAGACCGCGCGCTGGGTGCGCGAGCATCGCTACCGCTCGGTCCGTCTCGTCACGTCGAACTGGCACATGGCACGCGCGCGGATGGAATTGGGCGCGGCGCTCGACGACGGCGTCGTGATCGTGCGCGACGGCGTGCCCGCCGAGCAGCGGCTGGGGCAGCTCGTCAACGAATACAACAAGCTGCTGCTGCGCCGCGCGGCGCTGTGGATGGGGGTGGGACGATGATCGCGTGGTTACGGACGCTGCTGTACCGCTGCGTCTTCTACGCCGGCTCGGTGCCGATCGTCGTCGGCATCGCCTTCGTCGCGCCGTTCGGGCAGCGCGCGGTGATCCGTCACGCGCACCTCTGGTCAAAGCTCAACCGCTGGTGCACCCGCGTCATCCTCGGCATCACGACGCGGATCGAAGGGGAAGTGCCGCCCGGCCAGTATCTGTTCGTCTCGAAGCACCAATCGATGTTCGAGACGACCGAGCTGCAGCTGATGCTCGGCGGCCCGGCAATGGTGCTGAAGCGCGAGCTGCGCCGCATTCCGATGTGGGGCTGGGCGACCGAGCTCTACGGATCGATGTCGGTCGATCGCGACGCATCGGCCAAGGCGCTGCGGCGGCTGATGAGTGAGGGCGCGGCGCTGCGTGCGCAGGGCCGGTCGGTGGTCGTCTATCCTGAAGGAACGCGCGTGCCGCCGGGCGAGACGCCGCCGCTGCGATCCGGCTTCGCCGGCCTGTACAAGGCGGTCGGCCTGCCGGTGGTGCCGATCGCGGTCGACAGTGGCTTGGTGCTGCCCAAGAAGGGCGTTGCACGGCGCGGCGTCGTCACCTTTCGCTTCGGCGCACCGATCCCCGCCGGGCTGCCGCGACGCGAGGCGGAGCAGCGCGTCTGGGCGGCGATCAACGCGCTCGAACCCGACCGGCCGGAGACGATGCCGCCCGCTTGATGCTTGCTAATGCTTGCGGCCGAAGTCCGCCGCCGCGTCATCCTGCCCCTGGTCGACGATCGAGCGGCGGATCGTGCGCGTGCGGCTGAATAGATCGAACAGCGTGTCGCCGTCGTCCCAACGGATCGCGCGCTGGAGGTGCGACAGATCCTCGCTGAACCGCTGCAGCATCTCGAGCACCGCGTCTTTGTTGGCGAGGAACACGTCGCGCCACATCGTCGGATCGGATGCGGCGATACGGGTGAAATCGCGAAAGCCGCCGGCGGAGAACTTGATCACCTCGGACTGCGTCACCTCGGCGAGATCGTTGGCGGTGCCAACGATCGTATAGGCGATGAGGTGTGGCAGGTGGCTCGTCACCGCCAGCACACGGTCGTGATGCTCGGGTGCCATCGTCTCGACCTGGCTGCCGAGCCGCCGCCAGAATTTGGCGACGCGCTCGGTCGCGGCAGGATTGCCGCCGTCGAGCGGGGTGACGATGCACCAGCGGCCGTGGAACAGCGACGCGAACCCCGCTTCCGGGCCGCTTCGCTCGGTGCCGGCAACGGGATGCGCGGGAACGATCGTGCGGCCCGGCAGCGCGGCGGATAGCGCGCGCGCGACCTCCGCCTTGCAGCTGCCGACGTCGCTGATCACCGCGTCGCCCGGCAGATCGGCCGCCATGTCGGCCGCGACCGCGCCCATCGCGCCGACCGGCACGCACAGGATCACTAGTTCTGCGTCGGTCACCGCGGCGCCGACCGTGTCGGTGACGTCGTCGACGATGCCGAGCGCGTCGGCGCGCGCGCGCACCCCGGCGTCGGCGTCATGCCCCGTCAGGCGCACCGTCGGCATGTGCTCGCGCACCGCGCGTGCGACCGAGGAGCCGATCAGGCCGAGCCCGACGATCGTGACGCGGGAAAAGGGGAGCACATCTACCTCCGTTCGCCCCGCGCCGGTCGACGGGCCGTTTCTGTCCGCCGCGCGTGTCGCGGACCGGCGGCGCTTCGGCAAGCCCGACGGCGCGTGCAGGCTGCGATCAGGCGACGCCGATCAGCGCCCGCAGCGCGGCGACGACGCCGCGCGTCTCGTCCTCGGTGCCGATCGTGATGCGCAGCCCGTGCGGCAGGCCCTGGCCCGGCAGCCAGCGGACGATATAGCCCGCGTCCATCAGCCCCTTGTACGCGGCCTCGGCGGTGAGTTCGCCCTCGAACAGGACGAGGACGAAATTGGCCTCGCTTGGCACCGCGCGCAGCCCGGCGTTGCCCAGCTTGCCGATCTCGTCCGCGAACCACGTGCGCCAGCGCGCATTGTGCGCGGCGGTGTGCGCGACGAAATCGGTATCGCCGAGCGCGGCGACCGCGGCGGCGGTGCCGGCAATGGTGATCGAGAAGGGCAGGCGGATACGGTGCATCGCCTCGATGATCGGCGCCGCGCCATAGCCCCAGCCGATCCTCTCCGCGGCGAGCCCGTACATCTTGGAGAAGGTGCGCGTGACGAGGACGTTGGGCGCGCTTTGCGCAAGCGCCATGCCGCCGTCGTCGTCGCTGCCCTCGATATATTCGGCATAGGCGTGGTCGAGGACGAGCAGGATGTCGTCGCGCAGGCCGGCGTGCAGCCGCGCGATCTCGGCACGCGGCACGTAGGTTCCGGTCGGATTGTTCGGATTGGCGACGAAGATCACCCGCGTCCGCTCGGTCACCGCGGCGAGGATCGCGTCGACGTCGGTCGCGTAATCCTTGTCGGGCGCGATGACGGGGGTGGCGCCGACGCGGCGCGCGGCGATCGGATAGACCGCGAAGCCGTAGTTGACGTAGATCACCTCGTCGCCCGGCCCGGCGAACGCGCCGGCCGCGAGGTGCAGCACCTCGTCCGATCCGTTGCCGTAGATGATC
Organism: Sphingomonas sp. NBWT7; assembly: GCF_014217605.1. NCBI lineage: Bacteria > Pseudomonadati > Pseudomonadota > Alphaproteobacteria > Sphingomonadales > Sphingomonadaceae > Sphingomonas > Sphingomonas sp. NBWT7. The sequence goes on from NZ_CP043639.1 coordinate 3,136,150, forward strand.
CGCGCCGGATCGAGCCCGTGTTTGGCGGCGAGCGCGTCGCGCAGCTCGGTCGCGCTCGCGTCGGGATAGCGTTCGAGGTTGGTCGCGGCGGTGGCAAAGGCTTCGCGCGCCTTGGGGCTGGTGCCGAGCGGGTTCTCGTTCGACGACAGCTTGGCGACCTTGCGTCCGTCGTCGGTCGTCGAGCGGCCGGGTACGTACGGGGCGATCGCCATGATCCACGGCTTGGGAGTAGGGCCAGTCATGGCGCGGGCGTGTAGCGGCGGGGGCGGAGGGGGGCAACGCTTGGCGCCCGCGACAGGTCGCTTCCCCCGCCACCTGCACTTTGCTAGCGGCGCGCGATGCTCGGCGACGACCAGCGCTTCGGCCTCCAGCGCCACGTGATCCTGCCCGGCCCGCTGCCGCTCGACGGCGGGGGGCAGCTCGCGCCGGTCGAGATCGCGTACGAGACCTACGGCACGCTCGCGCCCGATGCCGGCAACGCGGTGCTGATCTGCCACGCGCTGACGATGGACCAGCATGTCGCAGGCGCCAATCCGCGCACCGGCAAGCCCGGCTGGTGGACGCAGATGGTTGGGCCGGGGCGCCCCGTCGATACCGACCGCTTCTTCGTCATCTGCGCCAACGTGCTCGGCAGCTGCATGGGATCGTCGGGCCCGGCGACGATCAATCCCGCGACGGGCGCGCCGTTCGCGATGGCTTTTCCCGTCATCACGATCCGCGACATGGTGCGCGCGCAGGCGCTGCTGCTCGATCACCTCGGCATCGCGCGGCTGAAGGCGGTGATCGGCGGATCGATGGGCGGCATGCAGGCGCTAAGCTGGCCCGCGACCTTCCCCGATCGCGTCGAAGCGGTGGTGGTGATCGCCTCCGCGCCGCGTCACTCCGCGCAGAACATCGCGTTTCACGAGGTCGGCCGCCAAGCGGTGATGGCCGATCCCAACTGGCGCGGCGGCGACTATTACGGGCGCGAGGGGCCGGCGGCTGGCCTAGCCGTCGCGCGAATGGCGGCGCACATCACCTATCTGTCCGAGGCCGGGCTGACCGAGAAGTTCGGCCGCCGGCTGCAAGCACGCGACGCCAAGAGCTTCGGCTTCGACGCCGACTTCCAGGTCGAAAGTTACCTGCGGTACCAGGGGATCGCGTTCGTCGATCGCTTCGACGCGAACAGCTACCTCTATATCACGCGCGCGATGGATTACTTCGATCTGGCGGAGGAGCATGGCGGGCTGCTTGCCAACGCCTTCCGCCACACCCGGGCGCGCTTCGCGCTAATCAGTTTCGATACCGACTGGCTGTATCCGACGCGCGAATCGCGCAGCATCGTCCAGGCGCTCAACGCCGCGGGCGCGCCCGTCAGCTTCGTCGAACTGTCGAGCCCGTACGGCCACGACGCGTTCCTGCTCGATTCGCTCGAGATGAACCGGGTGGTCGCGGGTTTCCTGGGGGCGGGGCAGTGACGCACGCCGACACTATTGCGCTAAGCGACGATCGCGTGCGGATCGACGTCGCGCGCGTGCACGGATGGCTCGCCTCAAGCTACTGGTCGCCCGGGATCGAACGCGGCGTGGTCGAGCGGGCGATCGCCGGGTCGCACTGCCTCGGCGCCTACCACCATGATCGCGGGCAGATCAGCTTCGCGCGGATGATCACCGATCACGCGACCTTCGCCTGGCTCGCCGACGTGTGGGTGGACGCGGCGGTGCGCGGGCAGGGGCTCGGCCGGCGCATGGTGCGCTGGTTCCTCGACCATCCGGACTTCGCCGGCATCCGGCGGATCGGGCTGACCACCGCGGACGCACACGGCGTCTATGCCGCGCTCGGCTTCACCCCGCTGCTGCGGCCCGAACGCTATATGGAACGGCTCGACCCCGCGTTCCTCGCCATGCTGAAGGCGGCGCCATGAGCCTGCGCGCGGATCTTGCGATCATCGCCGACCATGTCGCGCCGGGTGCGCGCGTGCTCGACATCGGCTGCGGCGACGGCGCGCTGATGGCGGCACTGCGTGATGCCAGCGGCGTCGACGCGCGCGGGCTGGAGATCGATCCGCGCAACGTCGCCGCCGCGGTCGGGCGCGGGCTCAGCGTGATCCAGGGCGACGCCGACGTCGATCTCGCCGGATACCCCGACGCGAGCTTCGATTACGCGATCCTCAGCCAGACGCTGCAGACCTGCCGCGCGCCCGATGCGGTGCTCGGCGAGCTTCTGCGGATCGGGCGGCGCGCCTTCGTCAGCTTCCCCAATTTCGCGCATTGGCGCGTACGCCTGTCGCTGCTCTGGGGCGGGCGTATGCCGGTGACGCGGCTGTTGCCCGAGCGCTGGTACGATACGCCCAACATCCATCACCTGACGATCGATGACTTTCGCGCGCACCTGAAGGATCGCGGGATCGCGGTGGAGGGCACGTGGTTCCTGTCGGGTGGTACGAAAACCACATCGGCGGCGGCAAACTTCCGCGCCGAGCACGCGATCTTCCTGCTGCGAGGAACCGATCTAGGTTAATCGTGTTAGCTTGCGGACATCATGGCGAAAACAGCACTCATTATCGAAGACGAGATCTTCGTCGCACTCGATCTGGAGCGGATCCTGGTCGACGCCGGCTATAGCGTCGCCGCCATCGCGGCGGATAGCGAGCAGGCGCTGGCCGCGGCGCCGGGATGTGAGATCGCCTTCGTCGACATCAACCTGCGCGATGGCGCGACCGGGCCCGAGATCGCGCAGCGGATCGCGCGTGAACATGGCGTCAAGGTGGTGTTCGTTACCGCCAATCCGGCGCAGATCGGCATGCCGTCCGAAGCGCTCGGCTACGTTCGCAAGCCGTTCAGCGACAAGGCGATCCTTGCTGCCGCGGCGCTCGCGAGCGGCGCGGACGAGGCCGCCAACGACGACGTGATCAGGCTGGGCGCGCTCGGCTGAGCGACGCGATCGGCATTTCGATTATCAGGTGCAGACCCTCTGGGCGCCAGTCGCGCGTCACGCTGCCGCCCATTTGCCGTACCGCGCTCAATTCGATCAACTGACTGCCGAACCCGCCGAGCGCATCGTCGCCCGTCACCGCCGGGCCACCCTGCTCGTGCCACGTGATCCGCACGTTATCGCCATCGCGCGCGATATCGATCGTCACCCGTCCGTCCGCATTCGATAGCGCGCCATATTTGCTCGCGTTGGTGGCAAGCTCGTGAAACAGCAGCGCAAGCGGCGTCGCGGCGCGATCGTCGATGTCGAGATCGACGCCTGAAATCGTCAGGCGCTCACCCGGATGCGCCTCATAGGGGGCGAACAACTGTTCCAGCAGGCCGCGCAGGCTGTCCTGCTGAGCTGATGGCCGCGAGTTGGGGCTGTGCGGGCGGACGAAATCGTGTGCCCGACCAAGCGCGGCGAGCCGCTGGCGCAGGTCACCCGCGAGCGATGCAATCTCCGGATGGGTGCGCGCGGCAAGCTGGATCAGACCGCCCATCACGGCAAAAATGTTCTTGATCCGGTGCGACAGCTCCTGGCTGATGATCTCGCGCTCTTCGAGCGTCAGCTTCTGCTCGTGAATGTCGGTGCAGGTACCGAACCAGCGCTGGATCGTGCCCGCATCGTCGCGGATCGGCAGCGCGCGGCCGAGCACCCAGCGATAGGTGCCGTCGAAATGCCGCAGCCGATATTCGATCTGATACGGCTCGCCGGTTGCGAGGCAGTCGCGCCACACCTGCCACGCGCGCTCGCGATCCTCGGGATGGAACATGTCGTTCCACCCCTTGCCGTCGGTCGTCCCCGCCGGGGCGCCGGTGAAATCGTACCAGCGCGCATTGTAATAATCGTGATAGCCGTCGGGCAGCGTCGACCACACCATCTGCGGCATCGTGTCGGCGAGCGTGCGGAAGCGCAGCTCGCTGTCGACCAGCGCCGCCTGCGTCTGTTCCACGCGCGCATTCTGCTCGCGTCGTTCGCGCGCGACGCGGCGCGCATCGAGCCGCGCCATCGCGGCGGCGGCGAGGATTTCCATCCCGCGCGTCTGGAACGGCGTCAGCCCGTCGCGCGGCTGATCGTCGATGACGCAGATCGCGCCGAGCGGCACACCCTCGCGCGTGACGAGCGGCGCACCGGCGTAGAAGCGGATGTACGGCGCCCCCGTGACGAGCGGGTTGTCGGCGAAACGCGCGTCACGCGTCGCGTCGGGCACCTCCATCACGTGAAGCCCGTGCATCGCGTGCGCGCAGAATGATTGCGAGCGCGGCGTCTGCGCGAGATCAGTACCGACGCGCGATAGGAACGTCTGGAACTTCTCTTCGACCAAGCTGACGAGCGCGATCCGCGCGCCGCACAATTCTGCGGCGAACGCGGCGAGATCGTCGAGCACCCCTTCGTCACGTGCGCCCGCAAGATCGTGCAACGCCATCACGCGCGCGCGATCAACCTCGTCGAGCAAAGGCAGGTCGTGGGACGTAACGGCTCCTGAAACAATCGGGGCGGGAGGATGCGTCAGAACGGCACGTCGTCGTCGAGATCGTCGGCGAAGCCGCCGCGCGACTGGCCGAACCCGCCACCGCCGCTCTTGTTGCCACCGCCGCTGCCGCCACGACCGCCGCCTGAATAGCCGCCGCCACCACCGCCACCGAAATCGTCGTTGCCGCCGAAGTCGTCGCGGCCACCACCGCCGCCGCCGCCGCCGCCGCCGCTATTGCCGCCCGGGCCGTCGAGCATCGTCAGCACGCTGTTGAAGCCCTGCAGCACGATCTCGGTCGAATATTTGTCCTGCCCGTTCTGGTCCTGCCATTTGCGCGTCTGCAGCTGGCCCTCGATATAGACCTTGGAGCCCTTGCGCAGGAATCGCTCGGCGACGTTAGCGAGCCCTTCGTTGAAGATCGCCACCGAATGCCACTCGGTCTTTTCCTTGCGCTCGCCCGAGTTGCGGTCCTTCCAGCTCTCGCTCGTCGCGATGCGCAGGTTCACCACCTTGCCGCCGTTCTGGAAGCTGCGGCTTTCCGGATCGCGGCCGAGATTGCCGACGAGGATGACCTTGTTGACGCTGCCCGCCATGGTTCGTTCGTGTCCTAACCTTGAAAGCTAGAGGCCCAGCGCGACGGCGAGCCAATAGGTGATTCCGGCCATGATGTAGGCGGCGGCGAACAGATAGCCAACCATGAACAGCGGCCACTTCCAGCCGTTGGTCTCGCGTCGCGTCACCGCGATCGTCGAGATGCACTGCGGCGCGAAGACGAACCACATCAGGAAGGCAAGCGCGGTCGGCAGCGACCAGCGGTGGCGCAGATTGTCGACGATCGTGCGCTCGCCCGCCGCATCGTCGGGATTGTCGACCGCGTAGACGGTGCCGATCGCCGCCACCGCCACCTCGCGCGCGGCCATCGCTGGGATCAGCGCCAGCGCGATGTCGCGGTTGAAGCCGATCGGTGCGACCACCGTTTCGATCCCGCCCGCGATACGCCCGGCGATCGAATAATCGACCTGGCTCTGCCCCTTGGGCGCCTGCGGAAAGCTCAGCAGCGCCCACAGGATCACGGTGGTGAGCGCGATGATCGTGCCCGCGCGTTTCAGGAAGATCCACGCGCGCGTCCACAGCCCGATCGCGATGTCGCCCAGCCGCGGCATCTGGTACTTGGGCATCTCCATCATGAAGCCCGAGGAATCGCCGCGCGTCACCGTCCGCCGCAGCACCAGCGCCGCGACGAACGCGCCGACAATGCCGGCGAGGTAGAGCCCAAGCAGGACGAGGCCCTGCAGCCCGACGCCGGGGAGCACGCGCGCATTGGGAATGAACGCGCCGATGATGATCGTGTAGACGGGCAGCCGCGCCGAGCAGGTCATCAGCGGGGCGATCAGGATCGTCGTCAGCCGGTCCTTCTCGTCGCTGATCGTGCGCGTCGCCATGATCCCGGGCACCGCGCAGGCGAAACTCGACAATAGCGGAATGAACGCGCGCCCGGACAGGCCGACGCCCGCCATCAGCCGGTCCATCAGGAACGCCGCGCGTACCATATAGCCCGACGCCTCGAGCACGAGGATGAAGGTGAACAGGATCAGGATCTGCGGCAGGAAGACGACCACCGCGCCGACGCCGGCGATGATCCCGTCGGTGAGCATCGAGCGCAGCAGCGAATCGGGCAGCGCACCGCGGACCGCGTCGTCGAGCGCCGCGAAGCCGCCCTCGATCCAGCCGATCGGCGCTTCGGACCAGGTGAACACCGCCTGGAACATGACGAACATCAGCGCGACGAGCACCACCGGGCCGACGAACGGATGCAGCGCGACCTTGTCGAGCACGTGGTTCCAGCGCCGCATCGGCGTCTCGGACATCGTGGCAGCGGCAGAGATCGCGCGCGCGCGGCGCTGGAGTACCGCAATCGGCTGTTCCGCCGCCTCGCTGCCCCGCGCGACGCGGGCGTGGCTCTCCACCGCCTCGGTCAGCGCGGCGCGCAGCGTGTCGAGTCCGCGGCGCCGCACCGCGACGGTCGGCACGACGGGCACGCCGAGCTCGCGCGACAGCGCCTCGGGCGACAGGATCAGCCCGTCGCGCTCGGCAAGATCGACCATGTTGAGCGCGACGACGACGGGCAGGTCGAGCGCTATCAGCTGCAGCGCGAAGCGCAGGTGCAGATCGAGGTTGGCGGCATCGACGACGATCACCAGCGCGTCGGGCCGCCGCTCGCCTGCCTGTCGGCCGAACAGCACGTCGCGCGTCACCTGCTCGTCGGGGGAGGAGGGATCGAGGCTGTAAGTGCCGGGCAGGTCGACGAGCTCGATCGGGCGTCCGTCGTCGAGCGCGAGCCGCCCCGAATGTCGCTCCACCGTAACGCCGGGATAATTGCCGACCTTCTGCCGCGCGCCGGTCAGCGCGTTGAACAGCGCCGACTTGCCGGCATTGGGATTGCCGACCAGCGCCACGAGCGGAAGCGCACTCATGTCAGTCGGTCGTCACCGTGATCGCGGCGGCAACGTTGCGCCGCAGCGCCACCGTCATCCGGCCGATACGACACGCGACGGGCCCGCGGAACAGCGTCGCGCGATGCAGGATCTCGACGCGGACGCCCTCGTCAAATCCGAATTCACGCAGTCGCCGTGCCTCGGGCGCCGCCATCCGCTCCCACGCGATTGCCGTCACCGTCGCGGAACGGCCGAGCGGCAGGGCTTCGAGCGCCAGGGGGGCAGGGGCCAACACGCACCCTACATACCAATGCTGCGAACGATTATCAATTGCCGTCGGTAACGCTGCGTCGCCGGTCGGCGCGATCAGCCCACCGGATAGCGCAGCCGGCCGACGAAGCGGCTGAGGCTGGGGCGGTGGCGGGTGCGCTGGACGAACCCCGCCTTGGCCTTTTCGAACCGCATGATCCCTTCGATCCGCCGCGCGAGGAAGCCGCGCGTGTCGCCGTAATCCTCGCTGTCGTCGTCGAGGAACACCGTCACCGTCGCGCCGTACACCGCGAGCAACATCGCGCGCTTGGTATAGTGATTGTAGTCGGTCGCGGTATCGCCCGCCGCGCGCCACATCACGTCGACGCTGCGCCAGCCGAGCCGCGCGGCGGTGGCGACGTTCTGCGGCAGCGCGAGGATCGCGAGCGCGCGGCGCAGCGCCTCACGGTGCGGCGCGACGATCTCCAGCCGGCGCTCGATCAGCACGGTGATCCGCGCGCGGATCTTCATCGCGGCGAGATCGCCGGGGGCGAAGGACGCGATCATCGCGGCATCGATGCTGGCGAACCACGCGTCGATCATTGCCGCCGCGCCGCCGTCGAACGCGAGCGCGGCGACATCGCGATCGACGCCCGCCTGCTCCGCCGCCATGTCGCGCGCGGCATCGCCCCAGCCGTCGAACGCGGCGTTCTCGGCGATCAGCGGCGCCAGCGTTGCACGCACCTCGTCGAGCGTCATGTCCTGCGGGTCGGGGCCCGCGCCTGCGGCAGTGTCGGTCACGGTATCGATCATGGCACGTTCCTTAGCGTTCTTCCTCAACGCCGCGCCACCAGTTACGATGCAGCGGCGACGCGCCGTTCGGGCGCGATCCGCACCAGCACCAGCGCGATCGCCACCAGTATCGCGCCGACGAGATCGGCCGCACCGAGCCGCTCGTCATAGGCGAGCCAGCCGACGATCGCGGCGACCACTGGCTGGGTGAGCAGCGCGAGGCCGATGACGAGTGGCGGCAGCCGGCCGAGCGCGTAGATCATCAGCCCCTGGCCGATCACCTGGCTGAGCAGCGCGAGCGCGACCAGCGGGGTCCAATTGCCGGGCAGCACGCGCTCGCCCAGCGCAATCGCCGCCACCAGCAGCGGCACGACCGCCGCGGCCGACGACAGGCCGAGCGCGGGCAGCGGCGCCATCGTCGTGCGCGCGCGCGCCATCAGGATGAAATAGCCGGCGTAGAGGATGCCGGCGAGCAGGCAGAGCAGGTCGCCGACGAGGTTCTGCGGATCGAGCTGGTACGATCGCCCCATCAGCAACGCGGCGCCGATTGCGGCGAGCGCGAGTGCCATGCCTTGCATCCGCGTCGGCCAGGCGCGCGCGACGAGGAAGCCGTAGAGCGGGAAGACGAACGTTGCCGCATTGCCGAACAGCGTCGCATTGGCAAGCTTGGTATGGTGGATGCCGACGTGCCAGCTGGCGAGATCGCCGGCGAACAGCACGCCCGAGCCGACCAGCACCCAGCCCAGTCCGCGCGCGCTACTCAGCGGTCGACCGCCGGTGATCGCGGCGAGCAGCAGCAACAGCGGCGTCGCCAGCGCGATGCGCCAGAAGCCGGCGGCGACGGGCCCGACGTCGGTCAGCCGCACGAACCACGGGCCGAAGGCGAGCGCGAGGTTGCCGGCGAGCAGCGCGGCGAACGCCAGCGCGCCGCCGCTTGGCCGCGCCGTAGCTTTTCTTGCGTCGCTTCCCTCGTGCATGGCGCCCCGTAACCGCCTAGATCGGCGAAGTCCCGTAGCAATGCGAAACGGAAAGGGAATTGAATGCCAAGCCTCTTCGATCCGATCGAACTCGGCGCGATCCGCGCGTCGAACCGCGTCTTGATGGCGCCGCTGACGCGCACCCGCGCGAGCGACGCGCACGTGCCGACCGAGATGATGATTGAATATTATCGGCAGCGCGCAAGCGCCGGCCTCATCATCTCGGAAGCGACCGGGATCAGCCCGCAGGGGCTCGGCTGGCCCAACGCGCCGGGGCTGTGGAGCGAGGCGCAGGTCGAGGCGTGGAAGCCGGTGACCGAGGCGGTGCACGAGGCCGGCGGCAAGATCATCGCGCAATTGTGGCACCAGGGCCGACTCGCCCGTCCCGACGTCAACAAGCTGCAGCCGCTGTCCGCCTCCGCGACGCGCGCGCCATATCATAACCCCGACAAGAACCCCTACGGCGAGGCACGCGCCGCGACGCTCGCCGAGATCAAGGAAGCGGTGGAGCAATATGCCCAGGCCGCGCGTAACGCGCTCGAGGCCGGGTTCGACGGGGTGCAGGTGCACGGCGCCAATGGCTATCTGGTCGACCAGTTCCTGCGCGACAACACCAACCTGCGCGATGACGATTACGGCGGCTCGCCCGAGAACCGCATCCGCTTCATGAAGGAAGTGGTGTCGGCGGTGATCGCGGTGGCGGGCGGCGATCGTACATCGATCCGGCTGTCGCCCAACGGCGAGACGCAGGGCGCCGACGACAGCAATCCCGAAGCGGTGTTCGTTCCCGCCGCGAAGGCGCTCGACGAACTCGGTATCGCCTTCCTCGAGCTGCGCGAGCAGAGCCCGGACGGCACGTTCGGCGCGAGCAGCGTTCCCAAGCTTAGCCCGCAGATCCGTAAGGCATTCAGCCGGCCGCTGGTGCTGAACCAGGATTACACGCTCGAGCAGGCGCAGGCCGATCTCGATTCGGGGCTGGCCGACGCGATCGCGTTCGGTCGCGCGTTCATCGGCAACCCCGATCTCGTCGAACGGTTGCGCACCGGCGCGCCGCTCGCGAAGGACAATCCCAAGACGTGGTATTCGTCGGGGCCCGAGGGCTATATCGACTATCCGCCCTATCAGGCGCAGGCCGCGGCCTGACGACGACGGCCGGCGGCGTTCCCGTTTCGTCGATGGGGGCGCCGCCGTCGCCGGCTACAGCTGCCGCGTCATGAAGCGGTTGTGCGGGCTTTCTGGATAGCCGCCGAACGGCGGACCGTCGACGAAGCCGCTCGCCTCGTAGAGCCGGTTGGCCGCGGCGAACATCGGTGCGGTCCCCGTCTCCAGGCTGATCCGCGTGCAACCGCGCGTTCGCGCGAGCGCGATCAGGTGATCGAGGATCAGGCGCGCGACGCCGCGGCGCAGATGCGCGGTCGCGGTGCGCATCGACTTCACCTCCGCGTGATCGGGCGAAAGCTGGCGCAGCGCACCGAAGCCGAGCAGCGCATTATCCGCCCACACCGTCCAGAAGCTGATGTCGGGCGCGCGCAACGCCTCCGGGCCGAGCGCATGGGCATTGTCCTGCGGGGTCGAAGCGCGCGCCTCAGCCAGATGATGGCGGATCAGGGCGTCGACGCGTGGATCGTCGAGCCCGCCCTCGCGCAATTCCATCGCACGCCGCTCCATCACACGTCGCTGATCATCCCGGCAAGCACCTCCAGGCACGAGACGCCAAGCTTCGCCGATCGCTCGGGCGACCAGCCGTGGACCGGATCGGCGTTGGGATCGTGGTCCTTGAACGGCATCTCCAGTGTGATAGACACCGCGCCGAACCGCTCGGCGAGCTGATTGGTCGACATCGACAGATTGGCGCGGCCGGCGGGCGTCTTGGCATAGCCGAGCTCGGTCTGGAAATCGGGGGTATGCGCCGCCAGCCGCCGGCCGAACTCGGTGAACAGCGCGGCGCGATCGGCACGCAGCGAAGGGATCCCCTCGAACCCGGCGATGAAGTTCGCCGCGATCGCCTCGTCGCCGTGAACGTCGAGCGCGAAGTCGACGCCCGTCTCGTCCATCGCGGCGCGCACGTGATAGACTTCAGGGCTCTTCTCCAGCGTCGGTGCGTGCCATTCGCGATTGAGGTTCACGCCGGCGGCATTGGTGCGCAGGTGGCCGCGGCGCGTGCCGTCGGGGTTCATGTTGGGGACGACGTGGACCGTCGCGGCGGCGAGCAGCGGCGCCGCGGCGGGGCTTGTCAGCCAGTCGAGCGCGCCTTCCATCCACCATTCGGCCATCGATTCGCCGGGGTGTTGGCGCGCGTAGAGCCACACCTGCTTGGCGCCCGTCCCGATGCGGAAATAGTCGATCGCCTGCCCGTCGAGCGTGGTGCCAAGCTCACGATGCGTGATCCCTGGTCGCGCCGCGATCCGCGCGACGAGATCGGCGTGCTGCTCCGTCGTATAGGGGGCGAAATAGGCGAACCAAGCGACGGCTGCGTCGCCCGGCCAGTCGAATTCGAGGACGCCGTCAGCGTAGCGCGTCTCGATCTGGCGCCAGCTGCGCCGATCGGTCGAGACGCGCGCGCGATAGCCCGGCCAGCCGAACGGATAGGCCGCGCCGGCGGCGTTGAGGATGCGGAAAGTGAGCGGCCGCCCTTGGGCGCCGGCGACGCGAAAGTAGAACCATTGAAAGAAGTCGGACTGGTGATCGGCGACGATCTCGAGGTCGACGCGGTCACCGTCGATCGCGACGAGCCGGATGTTGCCGCTGTCGAACGCGGCGTTGATGCTGAAGGTCATGGTACCTCGATAGTGCGCCCGCTCTCGCCGGGGAAGCCGGCGAACAGCGCGCGCGCGAGCCGCCCGGCGATCGCGGGAGCGTCGGCATCCGATGCCTGCGCATCGGTGAGCGATTGCGCCTGGCCCTCCCACACCGCGTCGGCGCCATGGCGGATGCGCACCGACAATTCGGTGACGATCCCCTCGCGCCCGCCGCTGCCGCCGACCGGGAAGTTCACCCCGCCGCCAAGACCCACGCCGCCGCCGCGCCCGCCGCTGATCCCGCCGCCGCCGATCCCTACCGAGAACGGTGAGCGACGCGGGGGCAGCGGGCGGGAGGTGCGGGTGAAGCCGACGGTGGCGAGGAAATCCGCCTTCGCGCCGGGTGCTGGATTTGTGTAGCCGAGCCGCAGCAATGCGCTCTGCACCGCGGCGGCATAGGTCTTGTACTCGATGCTCGCGCTGCCGCCGCCGGCCAGCGGCTCGACCGCGATCGTGCCGCGATCGGTCATCGCGTTGAAATGGAAGCGCGTCGTCTGGACGGGGAAGCGCGACGGGCCGGTGGCGCAGCCCGCCAGCGCGACGGCAAGGCCGGCGATCGTCAGAAAGGTGCGCATGGCTGGTCGTTTCCCCGTGGTCGTTACGCCGCTATAACGCACCGGTTCGTCGACGGCTCCGGCTTGACTTGCAAGGGGGCTGCCACTAGGCGCGCACGCTTTCCGATCACGCCCATATAAAGAAGCGAATCCGCCATGAAGATCCGCAACAGCCTGAAGTCGCTCAAGGACCGCCACCGCGACAACCGCGTCATCCGTCGCCGCGGCCGGACCTACGTCATCAACAAGACGAATCGCCGCTTCAAGGCGCGCCAGGGCTGATCCTGCCGCGCGCGTGATGCCGGGGCCGAGCGCCGTCGTTTTCGACGTCGGCCACGTCCTCTACGATTGGGATCCGCGGATCCTCTACCGGCGCCTCATCCCCGACGATGCGGCGCTGGACGCGTTTCTACGCGACGTGTGCACGCGTGAATGGCATTTCCAGCACGATGCCGGGCGGCCGTTCGCCGAAACGTCGGCCGAACTATCGGCGCGCAATCCCGAGCACGCGCATCTGATCGCCGAATGGGGACCGCGCTTTTCCGAGCAGATCCCCGGCCCCATCGCCGGTATGCCCGAACTTGTCGCAGAGCTCGACGCGGCGGGCGTGCCACTATTCGCGATCACCAACTTCAGCGACGAATTCTTCGCGCCGTTCCGCGCGCAGGAGGCGGCGCTGTTCGATCGTTTCCGCGGCATCGTCGTCTCGGGCGCCGAGCGGCTGATGAAGCCGCACGCGCCAATCTATCACCTCGCGCTGGCGCGGTTCGGGCTGGCGCCGCACGAGGCGCTGTTCGTCGACGATCGGCAGGACAATGTCGACGGCGCACTGGCGGTGGGCATGCACGCGGTGCGCTTCGCTGATGCCGCGACGCTTCGCGCGGACCTCGCGCGCTACGGCCTGCTTGGCTGAACCGCGACGCGGCGCCAGGCGTCAGCCGTAATTCTTAAGCTCGTCGCCGACGATCCGCACCACGTGAATGACGTTGGTCGACCCCGGCGTACGGAACGGGACGCCGGCCATGATGATCACCCGGTCACCCGCCTCGACGATCCGCTGACGCAGCGCGACGCGCTTCGCCTTGGCGACCATCTCCTCGAACGAATCGACGTCGCGCGTGTGCACCGCATGCGTGCCCCATAGCAGCCCGAGCCGGCGTGCGGTCTCGACGCGCGGCGTCAGCACCAGCAGCGGCACCGACGGCCGCTCGCGCGCGACGCGCCGCGCCGTCGAACCCGACGTGGTGAAGCAGATGATCGCCTTGGCGGAAACGGTCAGCGCGATGTTCTTAGCGGCCTCCGCCAATGCATCGGCGGTGGTGGGGTCGGGCCGCGTCACGGTGAAGCGGATGCGGTCGCCGTGCATCGGATCGCGTTCCACCGCCTCACCGATCGCGTTCATCATCGCGACCGATTCGACGGGCCACGCGCCCGCCGCGCTCTCCGCCGACAGCATGATCGCGTCCGCCCCGTCGTAGATCGCGGTGGCGACGTCGGACACTTCGGCGCGCGTCGGCGAGGGCGACGTGATCATCGATTCGAGCATCTGCGTCGCGACGATCACCGGCCGGCCGAGCCGGCGCGACGTCTCGACGATGCGCTTCTGCAACGGCGGCACCGACTGCGGCGGTAATTCGACGCCGAGATCGCCGCGCGCGACCATCACGCCGTCGCACATCTCGACGATCTCCTCGAGCCGATCGATCGCGGCAGGCTTCTCGATCTTGGCGAGCAGCGCGGCCTTGCCGGCGATCAGCTTGCGCGCCTCGGCCAGATCCTCCGGCCGCTGGACGAACGACAGCGCGATCCAGTCGACCCCCTCGTCGATCGCAAAGGCGAGATCGGAGCGGTCCTTGTCGGTCAGCGCCGCCATCGGCACGACGACGTCGGGCACGTTCAGCCCCTTGTTGTTGCTCAGCGCCCCGCCGACCTCGACGCGCGTGACGATGCGCGCGTCGTCATGCTCCACCACGCGCAGTACCAGCTTGCCGTCGTCGAGCAGCAGTCGCGCGCCCGGCTCGATCGCGGCGAAGATCTCTCGGTGCGGCAGCTCGACGCGCGTCGCGTCGCCGGGCGTCGCATCGCGATCGAGCGTGAAGCTCGCACCCTGTTCGAGCATGATCCGCCCGTCGGCGAAGCGCCCAACGCGCAGCTTTGGCCCCTGCAGATCGGCGAGGATCGTCGTCGGGCGGCCGAACTTCTTCTCCAGCGCGCGGATCGCCTGGATCACGCCGACCTTGGATGCCTGATCGCCGTGGCTCATGTTGATGCGGAACGCGTCCGCCCCCGCCTCGAACAGCGTGGCGATCATCTCGGGCGTCGCGCTGGCGGGCCCCAGCGTCGCGAGCACGCGGACCTTGCGGCTGCGGGGGCTGATCGCTCTCGTCATGAAAAGGGTTCCTCGGGCGTTGCCGCGGCTGCCCTAACGCCTATCTGCGGTCGATCAACCTTGGAGCAGAAGAATGGACCCGATTGACGCAATCGACGATGCGACGGCGGCCGCCGCCTTCCGCCGGCTGGTGCACCACCTGCGCCACCGCGACGACGCGCAGAACGTCGATCTGATGGGGCTCGCCGGCTTCTGCCGCAACTGCCTGTCGGACTGGATCGGCGAGGCGGGCGGGCTGCCGAAGGAGGAGGCGCGCACCGCGATCTACGGCATGCCGTACGACGCGTGGAAGCAGGCGCATCAGCAGGAGGCGACGCCCGAACAGCTCGCGCGGATGAAGGCGAGCATCGCGCGCAACGCCTGAGGCCGGCGCTCCGATCGACGCGGGCTTGATCGACCTTTGGCGTATGGCGCTTGTCGACCAAGGCTTGTCGAACCGCGCCGCATTCTTCTACCGCCCGCCGGTACAGGACGGGCGGCGGCATAGCCGCGCGCGAACGGGGGGACGGTAATGACGAAGACGCTTCTGACCGCAATGATGATCACCGTGGCGGCGCCCGCACTGGTCGCGCCGGCGATGGCGCAGACCGCACCCGCGGCCCCCCCCGTCGCTTCGCCCGGTGCTTCCCCCGTGGCTTCCAAAGTCACCTTCATCCACGCCGGCGCGCTGCTCGACCGGCCGGGCCAGGCGCCGCGCGGCAACAGCACGATCGTGGTGCGCGACGGGCGCATCGCCGAGGTGCGTGACGGCTTCGCCGCGCCCGATGCCGGCGCGATGCTGGTCGATCTCAAGGACAAGTTCGTCCTGCCCGGGCTGATCGATCTCCACGTCCACCTGCTCGGCATCGGCGGCGATCCGATGCGCGCGCGCCTCTCCGCGCTCAACACCGAGCAGGCCGACGATCTGATGTACGGCGCGGGCAATGCACGCGCGACGCTGCGCGCGGGCTTCACCACGGTGCGCGACCTGGGCGGCGATCCGCGCGGGATCCGCGCGCTGCGCGACGCGATGGAGCGCGGCGACGCCGAAGGGCCGACGATCATCAACGCCGGCGCGCCGATCTCGGTGACGGGCGGGCACGGCGATCCATTGAACGGCCTCGCCGAGCCGTACGCGCACGCGGTCGCCGAAACGGTCGAGAACACCTGCGACGGCCCCGCCGATTGCGTGCGCGCGACGCGGCGGCAGATCGGGCTGGGCGCGCAGGTGGTGAAGATCACCGCGACGGGCGGCGTCCTGTCGAACGTGTCGGGCGGGCTCGGCCGCGCGTTCACGCCCGAGGAGATGAAGGCGATCGTCGACACTGCGCACGGCCTCGGCCGCAAGGTCGCCGCGCACAGCCACGCGGCCGAGGGCAGCAACGCGGCGCTGGCGGCGGGCGTCGACACGATCGAGCACGGCAGCTTCATCACCGACGAGACGATCGCGCTGTTCAAGAAGACCGGCGCCTATCTGGTGCCGACCGAGATCGCGCCCGTCGCGGCGCTGGCGCAAGCCCGCGCCGGCGCGCTGCCGCCGGCAACGATCCCCAAGGCCGAGGCTGCCGCCGCCGCGATGCAGGACAGCCATCGCCGCGCGTACAAGGCGGGCGTCAAGTTCGCCTTCGGCACCGACAGCGGCGTGTCGAAGCACGGCGACAATGCGCAGGAGTTCGCGCTGCTCGTCGACAAGGTCGGCATGACCCCGACCGAGGCGATCCGCAGCGCCACGGTGACCGCCGCGGAGGTGCTGAACCAGGGCAACACGATCGGCACGATCGAGCCGGGCAAGACGGCGGACATCATCGCCGTCGACGCATCGCCGCTGCAGGACGTGCGCCAGCTCGAGCGGGTGCGCTTCGTGATGCACAAGGGGGCGATCGCCCGCCGGCTCGGCGAATAAGCCGGTCGGCGGGCGCGCGCCGCGCTTCGCCGAATAGCATTTGATCGGGGCGGCGGCGCCACGTAGAGGCCGCCGCCGCAACCGGATTAACGGTAACCGCACCGTCCCCCGCACGCGATTCGTGTGGGGCGGCGGTGCTTCATCTTTGGGGGTTTTGAAATGGCTGAGGAACGCGGCGAAGGCATGGGCGGCGGGCAGGTCGCGGCGGACGAGCTGCGCCTGCTGATCGAGCGCGCCGAGCGGCTCGAGGAAGAGAAGAAGGGTATCTCGGACGACATCAAGGACGTGATGGCCGAGGCGAAATCGCGCGGCTACGATCCCAAGGCGATCCGCAAGATCATGTCGATCCGAAAGAAGAAGCGCGAGGAATATCAGGAAGAGGAGATGATCCTCGAGACGTACATGCAAGCGCTGGGCATGCTGTAACCCGCACGACTGCGACATCTGAAAGCAATAGGACGAAGATCGCGGTCGCCGCCGCGGAGCCGATCGTTCCCGCCGCCGCCGGCGCGCAGGCGCCGGCAATGGCGGGCGGCTTCTGTGCCCGCATGGCGAGCCAGTTCGGGATGAAGCCGGTCAAGGCGGCGGGCGGCAAGCCCGCCTACGAGGCGTGCGCGCTCAAGGGGCTGGGCGTCGCGCTGTTCGGCGGATCGACGATGGTGAGCGTGGCGCTGAAGCCCCCAGCGAGCGGCCCGATCGGCGATCCCGCGCGCTTCGGCGACGCATGCGGCGTCGCCGCTAAGCGGGTCGCCTGCGCGGTCACCGGCCCCGCGGTATTCGAGATGGCGGTTGGCGCGCAGACCACGCCGCTCGAGGCTTGCGACGGCGAGACCGCCGAGGCCAGCATGGCGAAGAACCGTATCCGCTACGAGGAGCGCTGACGCGGCGGCGGCGCTAGCGGACGCTACGCCGCCTCTGCCGGCGCGGTCGTCCAGCCTAATCGCGCGATGGTGATCGAGCGCTTGCCCGACAGGTCAGTGCGCGTGACGATCAGGTCGCGGCTCTCGATATAGCCCATCAGGCGCCGCACCCGGCCGAGCGACGACGTGCCGTAGGTCTCCGCCAGCGCGGCGTCGCTGGGGCAGGGGGCGCCTTCCTTCGCGGCCTTGGCGACGAGCAGGAACGGGCCGACCATCTCGTCGGGCAGCGCACCGGCGAGTGCCACCGCATCGGCCCATGCCGGATCGGCGGTGTCGAAGATGCCGGCACGCGCCGACGACAGGCGGCGCGTGAAGTCACCGAGCTCGATCCCCGAGCGGGCGAGCCCCTGCATGCGGCAGCGGACCTGGAAATCCTGGAACAGCACCGACGCGGGGCGGCCGGCCGATTCGGGATCCGCGACAATCGCGCGCAGCACGTCGGCGACGATCGCGGCGACTTCCTCGTCCGACCGCTCGGGTTCGGGCGGCAGCGGGGCGGGGCGCGCCATGTCGGAGATCAGCTCTTCTGCCGGCACGCGGCGCGGCCGTGCCTCGAACGTCATCGGCAGCTGCGGCGCCGCCTCGGGCTCGGGCTCGGCGAAGATCAGGTCCTTGAGGTCGGCGGGCGACGCTGCGGAGGGGAGTGGGGTGAGCTTGGGGCTGCCCGAACGCGCGCTCGTCTCGACCGCGCCGATCTTCACCGTCTGCGGGCGGCGGCACACCGCGGGGCCCAGTGCCAGGAACGTGCCGCGCGGCAGATCGCGGAT
Source organism: Sphingomonas sp. NBWT7 (assembly GCF_014217605.1). NCBI lineage: Bacteria > Pseudomonadati > Pseudomonadota > Alphaproteobacteria > Sphingomonadales > Sphingomonadaceae > Sphingomonas > Sphingomonas sp. NBWT7. The sequence continues at coordinate 3,154,342 of NZ_CP043639.1, forward strand.
CGCCTCGGCCTGGCGGCGCTCCATGCCGAGCAGGTCGGCAGCGCGCGCCATGTCGATGTCGAGAAAGGTGCGCCCCATCAGGAAGTTCGATGCCTCGGCGGCGACGTTCTTGGCGAGCTTCGCCAGCCGCTGCGTCGCGATGACGCCCGCGAGGCCGCGCTTGCGCCCGCGGCACATCAGGTTGGTCATTGCCGAGAGCGACGCGCGGCGGACGTCCTCCGCCACTTCGCCGCCCGTGGTCGGGGCGAACAATTGCGCCTCGTCGACCACGACCAGCGCCGGATACCAATGCTCGCGCGGGGCATCGAACATCGCCGACAGGAAGGTCGCGGCGCAGCGCATCTGCCCCTCCGCCTCGAGCCCCTCAAGGCTCAGCACCACCGACGCACGATGCTCGCGCAGCCGCCCGGCGATTCGCGCGATCTCGCGCTCCGAATAGTCGGTCGCCTCGACCACGACGTGGCCGTACGTCGGTCCGAGCGTGACGAAATCCCCTTCGGGATCGATCACCACCTGCTGCACCTGTCCCGCCGAGCGTTCGAGCAGGCGGCGCAGCAGGTGCGATTTTCCCGATCCCGAATTGCCCTGCACGAGCAATCGGGTGGCGAGCAGTTCCTCGAGGTCGATCAGGACCGGCGCGCCCGAGGCATCGGCGCCCATGTCCACGGCTATCGTCATGGCGCCGCAGATGCCGCATGCGCGGGAGTCGGTGCAAGGCTTGATGAACGCCCCGGCGCACGCTTATGGGCGGCGGCATGGCAGGTCATTCCAAATTCAAGAACATCATGCACCGCAAGGGTGCGCAGGATAAGAAGCGGTCGGGCATGTTCTCGAAGCTTTCGCGCGAGATCACCGTCGCGGCGAAGATGGGGCTTCCCGATCCCGACATGAACCCGCGGCTGCGCGCGGCGGTCAACGCCGCCAAGGCGCAGTCGATGCCCAAGGACAATATCCAGCGCTCGATCGACAAGGCGAGCCGGGGCGATGCGGAGAATTACGAGGAGATCCGCTACGAGGGCTTCGGCCCCGGCGGGGTCAGCCTGATCATCGAGGCGCTGAGCGACAACCGCAACCGCACCGCCACCAACGTGCGCACCGCGGTGAGCAAGAACGGCGGCAACCTCGGAGCGTCGGGCTCGGTCAGCCATGCGTTCGACCGGCTCGGCCTGATCAACTATCCAGCCAGCGTCGGCGATGCGGAAAAGGTGTTCGAGGCGGCGCTGGAAGCGGGTGCGGAGGACGTGACGTCGAGCGACGACGGCCACGAGATCTGGACCGCGCAGGCCGATCTCCACGAAGTCGCGAAGGCGCTGGAGCCGGTGCTGGGCGAAGCGGAGAGTGCCAAGCTCGCGTGGCGTCCGCAGACGATGGTCGCGGTCGACGAGAGCGATGCGGCGACGCTGTTCAAGCTGATCGATGCGCTCGACGACGACGACGACGTCCAGCAGGTGTGGGGCAATTACGAAGTCTCCGACGAGGTGATGGAGAAGCTCGGCTGATCATCCTCGGGCTCGATCCGGGGCTTGGCACCACCGGCTGGGGCGTGATCGCCGCGGAGGGCAACCGGCTGCGGCACGTCGCCAACGGGCAGATCAGGACCGATCCTTCGATGGCGCTGCCGCGGCGGCTCGCCAATCTCCACGCCGCGCTGATCGACGTGATCCGCGCCGAGCGGCCGGCGAGCGCGGCGGTCGAGGAGGTGCTCGGCAACACCAATGCGCAGTCGACGCTGAAGCTGGGGCAGGCGCGCGGCGTCGTGCTGCTCGCCGCTGCGGGGTCCGGACTCGCGGTCGACGAATATCATCCCTCGACGGTCAAGAAGGCGGTGGTCGGCACCGGCGGCGCGGAGAAGCGGCAGATCCAGGCGATGATGGCGGTGCTGCTTCCCGGCGCGAAGCTCGCCGGGCCCGATGCCGCGGACGCGCTGGCGGTGGCGATCTGCCACGCACACCATCTGGCGAGCGCCGCGGGTATGATGCGGCGCGCGCGCGCGACCTCCTGAAGCGCCCACGTCACACGGTTGGCCGGCGAATCGCGACCTGCTAGGCCCGCGATCATGCTGGGTGTCGAACGGTGATCGCATATCTCAAGGGCGTGCTGGCGAGCACCAGTGCCGAACATGCGGTGATCGAGGTGAATGGCGTCGGCTATCTCGTCGGCGCCTCGTCGCGCACGCTGGCCGCGCTGGGGCCGGTCGGCGAGGCGGTGCACGTTCACACCGAACTCCTCGTCGGGGAGGATTTCCAGCGGCTGGTCGGCTTCTCGGGCGCGGACGAGCGCGACTGGTTCCGACTGCTCACCAGCGTTCAGGGGGTAGGCGCGCGCGTCGCGCTCGCAATCCTCTCGGCGCTCGAACCCGCCGAGCTCAGCCGCGCGGTCGCCGCGCAGGACAAGGCGATGGTCGCGCGCGCCAACGGCGTCGGGCCCAAGCTCGCCGAGCGGATCGTGCGCGAGCTCAAGGACAAGGCGGGCGGGATCGTACTCGGCCCATCTGCGGCCGCACAGGCAATCCCTGTCGGTGCAAGTGCCGATGCGGTATCGGCGATGCTCAATCTCGGCTTTCGCCCCGCTGAGGCGAGCGCTGCGGTCGCCGCCGCGGAGGAGGAACTCGGCCCGGCGGCGACGCTCGACGCGCTCGTCCGGCTCGCGCTGCGCAAGGCGGCGAAATGATCCACCGCCGCGCCACCTGCCAGTGCGGCGCGGCGGCGATCGACTGCGAGGGCGAGCCGGTCCGCGTCTCGGTATGCCACTGCCTCGATTGCCAGCGCCGCAGCGGCGCGCCGTTCGCCGCGCAGGCGCGATTCCACGACGCATCGGTAAGTATTACCGGCGATCTCGCGCATTGGCGGCGCACCTCGGCGCGCGGCGGGGTGTCCGACCATCATTTCTGCCGCACCTGCGGATCGACATTGTTCTATCGCGTCGCGGCCGAGCCCGGCATCGTCTCGATCCCGATCGGCGGCTTCGGCGACGCGCCGCTCCCGCCGCCGGTCTATTCGGTCTATGAGGCGCGCAAGCGATCGTGGGTCGCGATCGTCGGCGACGCGATCGAGCATCACGACTGAGCGGTGGGGCTGGCTGAGCGATGAGCGCGCGGACGATCGCGGTGTACAGTCTGAAGGGCGGCGTGGGTAAGACGACGCTTGCGGTCAATCTCGCCTGGGCGGCGGCGACGCTGTCGGCGCGGCGCACGCTGCTGTGGGATCTCGACGGCCAGGCCGCGGCAACCTGGATCCTCGGCCACGACGCCGGCGGGCGCGAGGCGGGGGCGGCGATCCGGCGCGAGGTGGAGGCGAAGCGCCTCGTCCGCCCGACTGCGTTCGAACGGCTCGATCTGCTGCCCGCCGACGCCTCGCTGCGCGAGCTCGACGTCGCCTTTCACACGCTCGACAAGAAGAAGCGGCTCGCGCGCCTGGTCGACGATCTCGGCGGCGACTATGACCGGATCGTCATCGATTGCCCGCCGGGGCTTACCGACACGTCGGACCAGATCATGCGCGCCGCCGATCTCGTCGTCGTTCCCGTCATCCCCTCCGCGCTGTCGCGCCGCGCGCTCGATACGATCACCGCGCACGTGCAGAAGAAGAAAGGGCCCAAGGTCACGCTCGCGCCGGTCTTCTCGATGGTCGATCGCCGCCGCCTGCTGCATCGCGAGGCGCTGGCGCAGCATCCCGACTGGCCGGCGATCCCGATGGCAAGCGCGTTTGAGGCGATGACCGAGCGCCGCGCGCCGCTGGGTAGCTTCGCGCCGCGCACGTCGCCGGGAGCGGAGGCGATCGCCGCGCTGTGGCGCCGCGTCGAAAACGCGCTATCGGACCTGCGATGACCGACGACGACCGCCTGATCACGCCCGCGCGCCGCACCGAGGATGCCGACGCGGCGCTGCGCCCGAAGCGGCTCGACGAGTTTGTCGGCCAGGCCGCGGCGCGCGAGAACCTGCGCGTCTTCATCGAGGCCGCGCGCGGCCGCGGCGACGCGCTCGATCACGTGCTGTTCTTCGGGCCCCCCGGGCTCGGCAAGACGACTCTGGCGCAGATCGTCGCGCGCGAGATGGGCGTGGGGTTTCGCGCGACGTCCGGCCCGGTGATCGCCAAATCGGGCGATCTTGCCGCGCTCCTCACCAACCTCGAGGACGGCGACGTGCTGTTCATCGACGAGATCCACCGATTGCAGCCATCGGTGGAGGAAGTGCTCTACCCCGCGATGGAGGATCGCGCACTCGATCTGATGATCGGTGAAGGGCCGTCGGCGCGCAGCGTCCGCATCGATCTGCCGCGCTTCACGCTGGTCGGCGCGACGACGCGGCAGGGCCTGCTGACGACGCCGCTGCGCGACCGCTTCGGCATCCCGATCCGGCTGCAGTTCTACACGGTCGAGGAACTGACGCGGGTGGTGACGCGCGCGGCGTCGCTGCTCGATCTCGACGTCTCGCCCGATGGCGCAGCGGAAATCGCGCGCCGCTCGCGCGGGACGCCCCGCATTTCGGGACGGCTGCTGCGACGCGTGCGTGATTTCGCCAACGTGGCAGGCGTGAGGATCGTCGATGCCACTGCGGCCGATCGTGCGCTCAACCGGCTCGAGGTCGACGCGCTCGGCCTCGACGCGATGGATCGCCGCTACCTGTCGATGATCGCCGACATCTATCGCGGCGGGCCGGTGGGGGTCGAGACGCTTGCCGCCGGCCTCAGCGAGCCGCGCGACACGATCGAGGAGGTGATCGAACCGTATCTGATCCAGCTCGGCCTCGTCGCGCGAACGGCGCGCGGCCGCGTGCTCAACGCGGGCGGGTGGAAGCACCTCGGGCTCAATCCGCCCGCGGGCAGCCAAGACGGATTGTTCGACTGACCGCGTGCGTCACGCGTACGCCGCGGAGCCAAGCGCCGCCCGCGACGTTGGGCGAGACACCTGAAAAGAGGGACGAGCCATGACGCATACGCCGCCGGTGCCGCCGGGCAACCAGTCACCCTATCCGATCCAGGAGCCGCCGCACGCCGCGGACGCGGCGCCTGCGATCCCGACGACTTCCGCCGCCAAGCCCACCGCGCCCGCCATCGCCGATGACAACGCGGCAGACGAATGGGCGCCGTCGGCGTCACCGGCTCGCTGGTCACTCGGCACGATCGTCGGCGCAGCGGCGGGCGTCGGTGCGATCGCGATCGGTGTCGCCGCAATTCTGTTTCCGCGCGACAGTGCGGCCAGCCCCAAGCCTAAGCCAAGTGCCAAGCGGACGCCGAAGTCGAAGCCGAAGCCGGCCAAGTGACAGGCTTTGCCGCGGTGCCGCGCAGGAAATGTTGCGTGGCACCCACGGCACCTGCCTGCTAGCCCCGGCCTATGCCCGTATCCGCCGCCGCCTCCGCCCGCGAGATCCTCGTCAACCTGCACGACGTGATGGCGGCGCGATCGAACGCGCAGGCCAAGCTCAACCAGGTCGTCGACATCATTGGCGAGGCGCTCGATAGCGAGGTCTGCTCGATCTACCTGCTGCGCGAGGGCGTGCTCGAGCTCTACGCGACACGCGGCCTCGCGGCAGACGCGGTGCACGTCACCAAACTCGTACTCGGCGAGGGACTGGTCGGCACGATTGCCGAGAGTGGCGAGATCCTCAACCTCGACGAAGCGGCGAGCCATCCCGATTTCGCCTACAAGCCCGAGACCGGCGAGGACCGCTTCCACAGTTTCGCCGGCGTGCCCATCATCCGCCGCGAGCGCTCGGTCGGCGTACTCGCGGTGCAGCACGCCGATCCGCGGCGCTACGCCGATATCGAGATCGAGGCGCTGCAGACGGTGGCGATGGTGCTGAGCGAGCTCATCGCCAACGCCGGGCTGATCGACCAGCGCGGCCCCAAGGATCGCCCGCAGTCGACCGCGAGCGTCCGGCTGATCGGGCAGAAGCTGGTCGAGGGGATGGGCGCCGGATGCGCGGTGTTCCACCAGCCGCGCATCCATATCGAGCACACCGTTGCCGAAGACACTGAGGCCGAGCGCCACCGCGTCTACGCCGCGTTCGACAAGATGCGTGACCAGATCGAGAAGATGACGCGCGAGGCGGAGTTCGGCGTCGGCGGCGAGCATGAAGAAGTGCTCGAGACGTACAAGATGTTCGCCTATGACGAGGGCTGGTCACGCCGCATCAACGAGGCGATCGACAGTGGGCTGACGGCGGAGGCGGCGATCGAGCGCGTTCAGCAGCGCACCCGCCAGCGCATGCGCCAGATCGACGATCCGCTGCTCGCCGATCGCATGCACGATCTAGAGGATCTGGCGAACCGCCTCTTGCGCATCGTGTCGGGCCAGATGGGCACGGCGGCGCAGATGGGCCTTCGGCAGGACACGATCCTGATCGCGCGTAACCTTGGGCCGGCGGAACTGCTCGAATATGATCGCCGCCGGCTGAAGGGCGTTGTGCTCGAGGAAGGCTCGCTCACCGCGCACGTCACGATTGTCGCGCGCGCGATGGGCGTGCCGGTGCTGGGCCGCGTGCGCGACGTGCGCCGCGCGATCGGCGAGGGCGATCTCTTGCTGCTCGACGTCAACGAAGGCTCGGTCGTCGTGCGCCCGTCGACCGCGATGGAGGAGGCGTTCGACGCCAAGCTGCTGCTGCGGCAGAAGCGCAAGGCCGCCTATGCCGCGCTGCGCGACGTTGCACCCGTCAGCAAGGACGGCCACCGCGTGACGGTGATGGTCAACGCCGGCCTGCGCGACGACGCCGCCGCGCTCGACGTGACGGGCGCCGACGGCATCGGGCTGTTCCGCACCGAATTCCAGTTCCTTGTCTCGGCCACTTTGCCGCAGCGCGAGCGACAGCAGCGGCTGTACCGCGAGGTGCTCGACGTCGCGGGCGATCGCCCGGTGATCTTCCGCACCGTCGACATCGGCGGCGACAAGGCGCTGCCGTACCTGGTGCAGGACGCCGCGGAAGAAGAGAATCCGGCGATGGGCTGGCGCGCGCTGCGGCTCGCGCTCGAACGCGACGGGCTGATGAAGGCGCAGGCGCGCGCGCTGCTCGAGGCGGCGGCCGGGCGCACGCTCAACGTCATGTTCCCGATGGTCAGCGAGGCGTGGGAGTTCGCCGAGGCGCGCGCGCTGTTCGAGCAGCAGCGCGACTGGATCGCCTCGCGCAATCGCCGCCTGCCGAACGAGATTCGCTACGGCGCGATGCTCGAAGTGCCGAGCCTCGCCTATCAGCTCGATCTCCTGCTGCCCCAGGTCGATTTCATCTCGATCGGCACCAACGATCTGACGCAATTCCTGTTCGCCGCCGATCGCGCCAATCCCAAGCTCGCCGAACGCTACGACTGGCTGTCCGCCTCGATCCTGCGCTTCCTCGCTGCGCTGGTCGCGCCGTGCGCCGAGGCGGGCGTGCCGCTCGCGGTGTGCGGCGAGATGGGCGGGCGGCCGCTCGAGGCGCTCGCGCTGATCGGCATCGGCATCGATCGCTTCTCGATCACGCCCGCCGCGGTGGGGCCGATCAAGGCGATGGTCCGCTCGCTCGATCACGTCGCGGTGCGCGCGGAAATGGCGCGGCTGCTCGCCGCCCCGCCGCGCGATCTGCGCGGTGCGCTTGCCGCTTGGGCGGCCGCGCAAGGCGTTGAACTGGGCTGAACCGCCGACCAAAAGCGGCGCGGTTCGATTGACACCCATGGCCCGCTCTGTGAGACGTTGCCGGGCAAGGTCGGGCGGGGTCGGTCCGTCCGGAGCGGAGATCCGAATGACTGACGCCGGTCGCAGCGACGACGCGACGCCACTTCCGCAACGTGTCGGTGACAGGCTGCGGGACGAGCGCGAGCGGCAGGGCATGTCGCTCGAGGAGATCGCTGCGCGCACGCGGGTGCCGCTGCGCCATTTGGAGGCGATCGAGGCGTCGAACTACGGCGCGCTGCCGTCCCCCACCTATGCCGTCGGCTTCGTGCGTGCCTATGCCCGCGCGCTCGGCACGAACGAGGTCACGCTGGCGAGCGAGGTGCGTGTCGAGGCGCTCAAGGCGCCACGTGCGCAGCCGCAATATCAGCCGTACGAGATCGCCGATCCGGCGCGGGTGCCGAGCCGCGGACTGGTGATCGGCGCCGCCGGGCTCGGCCTGGCGCTCGTCATCCTCGCGATCCTGTGGTTCGCAACCGGGCTGCTGCGCGGCGATACCACGGCGGAAACGCCATCGGTCGCCGTCGCCGTGCCCGCCGCACAGCCGCCTGCCGCGCCGACGCCGTCGGGGGCCGGGCAGGTCACGCTGGTCGCGACGGGCGAGGTGTGGCTGCGCGTGTACGACGCCGCGAACAAGACGCTGTACCTTGGCACGATGAAGCCGGGCGACCGGTTCGACGTGCCGCCGACTGCCGACAATCCGATGATCAACGTCGGCCGGCCGGACAAGCTGCAGGTGACGCTCAATGGATCGAACCTGCCGCCGCTCGGCACGGGCGAGCGCGCGATCAAGGACGTGCCGGTCGGCGCCGCCGCGCTCGCCGGCCGCGCGAACCCGCAGCCCGGCGCAACGCCGACGCCCGCCGCCGCGCCCGCGCTGACGACGCGGCGCGACGTCCCGCCCGCCTTCGCGACCGCCCCCGCCGGCCAGTGAGCGCGCCGGTCCTTAAGGCTGGCGACAGGCGCGGCGTTGTAGCTATAGCGTCCTTCTGTTTCCGCACCGGGGGGTGTCGTTGATGCGTAAGTTGCTGTTCGCCGTTCTGCTGGTGGGGTCCGCCACGCCCGCCCTCGCGCAATCGGGCCTCGACGGCCGCGTCGGCAAGCTCGAAAGCGAGATGCGCGCCGTCCAGCGCAAGGTGTTCCCCGGCGGGGCTGCGTATGTCGAGCCGCAGGTGCGCGCGCCCGATGCGCCGCGCGAGGAGATCGGCGCGCCGTCGTCGAGCGCGGTTGACGATCTGACGCAGCGCGTCTCCTCGCTCGAGGCGCAGATCGCCTCCATCACCGGGCAGATCGAGCAGACGCAATATCGCATGCGCCAGCTCGAAGATCAGTTCGCCGCCTACAAGAAGGCCACCGACGCGCGGCTGGCGAGCGGTGCGTCGGCGCCGGCTGGCGTATCGGGTGACGATGACGCCGGCCCGGTCGTACCGCCACCGCCGCGCGCCGCCGGATCGGGCGCGTCGCGGCCCGCTACGCGTCCGGCGGGCAGCCTCGAAGGACAGCTCGGAGGCGGCGGCGCGCCGACCGCTACCGCAAGCGCGTCGACCGGCGGGATCGAGAAGCCTTCGACGGGCCAGCCCGACGAGGACGAATATATCTACGGCTACCGGCTGTGGGCCGCCAAGCGCTACCCGGCGGCGGCGGAGCAGCTAAAGAAGGTGGTTGCCGCCTATCCCAAGTCGCGCCGCGCGAGCTACGCGCAGAACCTGCTCGGCCGGTCGTATCTCGACGACGGCAAGCCGAGCCTCGCGTCGATCGCCTTCTACGACAATTACAAGAAGATGCCCGATGGCGAGCGCGCGCCCGAGAGCCTCTATTATCTCGGCCAGGCGCTGACCAAGCTCAACAAGCCCGCCGACGCGTGCAAGGTCTATGGCGAGCTGATCGACGTCTACGGCGATCGGATCGGGCAGGGCATGAAGGACGACGTCGCGCGTGCCCGCACGTCCAACAAGTGCAAGTGATCGGGTGATCGACGCCGCCGACGTCGCGCGCTTCCGCGACGACGTCCTGGCGCTGATCGACACGCCGCTCGGTCCCGCCGCGCCACTCGGCCTCGCGGTATCCGGTGGCCCGGACAGCATGGCGCTGCTGCTGCTCGCGCGGGCGGCGTTTCCGGGCGCGGTGGCGGCGGCGAGCGTCGACCATGGTCTGCGCGCGGGCAATGCCGATGAGGCACGGATGGTCGCGCGCGAGGCGGCGGCGCTCGGCGTGCCGCACGCGATCCTCGGCATCGACGGCGAACTCGTGGGGGCGAGCCTGCAGGCGCGTGCCCGTGGCGCGCGATACGCGAGCCTCGCACGCTGGGCCGACGCGGCGGGGGCTGTCGCCATCGCCACCGCCCATCATGCCGACGACCAGGCGGAGACCTTTCTGATGCGCGCCTCGCGCGGCTCGGGCGTCACCGGTTTATCAGCGATCCGCCCGCGCGCGGTGGTGGCGGGGGCGCAGCTGGTCCGCCCGCTGCTCGGCTGGCGACGCGCGGCGCTGCGCGCGATCGTGCGCCGCGCCGGCGCGGCGTTCGTCGACGATCCGTCAAACGCCGATCCGCGGCACGATCGCACGCGCTTTCGCCGGCTGCTCGACCAGAACGAATGGCTCGATCCACCCGCGCTCGCCCGCACCGCCGGCGCGATCGGCGAGGCGGAGCGCGATCTCGCCGCGCTCGCCGACCTGTTATGGGCCGAGCGCGCGACGATCGGCGATGCGAGCGTCGCCATCGACGTGGCCGGCCTGCCGCGCGACACGCGTCGCCGCCACGTTCGCCGCGCGATCGCGCTGGTCCGCGACGGCGCCGCGATCGCCACCCCCGCGTTCGACGCTGGCGCCAATGTCGAGGCGCTGATCGACGCGCTCGACGGCGGGCATCGCGCGACACAGGCGGGCGTGATCGGCAGCCCCCGCCAAGGGCGTTGGCACTTCCGCGCAGCCCCGCCGCGTCGATCACTCTGACCGGCCCAATTCCGCGTCGCGTTCCATTGCCATTAACCTTGGGCAGCCTACATTGCTGCTGTTGAAAGGTAGCGCATGAACGAGAACGACAAGCAGTCCGGCGGCGACAATGGCGGCAACGGCCCCAACCCGTGGATGAAGAGCCTGCTCATCTGGGTGGGTATCCTGCTGTCGCTCGCGATCGTCGTGACGATGTTCGACGGGCGGACGGCCACGGCCAGCGGCAATTCGATCGCCTATTCGGCGTTTCTCGACAAGGTTGACGAGGGCACCGTCAAGGATGTCGTGATCTCACGCGACCAGATCAGCGGCACGCTGTCGAGCGGTGACAAGTTCCGCACTGATCCCGTTTCCGATCCGCAGCTCACTGATCGCCTGCGCAAGGCGGGCGTCGAGATTTCGGGCAAGCGCGAGGAAGGCCCGTCGATCTGGCAGTATATGCTCGTCCAAGCGCTGCCGTTCCTGCTGTTTCTCGGCATCGCCTTCTTCGTCGTGCGCCAGATGCAGAAGGGCGGCGGCGCGGGCGGCGCGATGGGCTTCGGCAAGAGCCGCGCGAAGATGCTGACGCAGAAGGAAGGCAAGGTTACCTTCGCCGACGTCGCCGGCATCGACGAGGCGCGCGAGGAGCTTGAGGAGATCGTCGAGTTCCTGAAGGATCCGTCTAAGTTCGCACGCCTCGGCGGCAAGATCCCCAAGGGTGCGCTGCTCGTCGGCTCGCCCGGCACCGGCAAGACGCTGCTCGCCCGCGCGATCGCGGGTGAGGCGGGCGTGCCGTTCTTCACCATCTCTGGCTCGGACTTCGTCGAGATGTTCGTCGGCGTCGGGGCGAGCCGCGTGCGCGACATGTTCGAACAGGCCAAGAAGTCGGCGCCGTGCATCGTCTTCATCGACGAGATCGACGCCGTCGGCCGCCATCGCGGCGCCGGCCTCGGCAACGGCAACGACGAGCGCGAGCAGACGCTTAATCAGCTGCTGGTCGAGATGGACGGCTTCGAGGCTAACGAGGGCATCATCATCATCGCGGCGACCAACCGCCCTGACGTGCTCGATCCCGCGCTGCTGCGTCCGGGCCGCTTCGACCGCCAAGTCGTCGTGCCGCGCCCTGACATCGAGGGCCGGATCAAGATCCTCGAAGTGCATATGAAGAAGGTGCCGCTGGCGCCCGACGTCGATGCGCGCACCATTGCGCGTGGCACGCCGGGTTTCTCCGGCGCCGATCTCGCCAACCTCGTCAACGAGGCGGCGCTGATGGCGGCGCGCAAGTCGAAGCGCCTTGTCGCGATGCAGGAGTTCGAGGAAGCCAAGGACAAGGTCATGATGGGCGCCGAGCGGCGTTCGATGGTGATGACCGACGACGAGAAGCGCATGACCGCCTATCACGAGGCGGGCCACGCGATCGTCGCGCTGCACGAGCCAGCGTCCGATCCGATCCACAAGGCGACGATCATCCCGCGCGGCCGTGCGCTGGGCATGGTGATGCGCCTGCCCGAGCGCGACAGCTACAGCTACCACCGCGACAAGATGTACGCGAACCTCGCGGTGGCGATGGGCGGCCGCGTCGCCGAGGAGATCATCTTCGGCTACGACAAGGTCTCGTCGGGGGCGAGCGGCGACATCCAGTATGCGACTGGCCTCGCGCGCGACATGGTCACCAAATGGGGCATGTCGGACACCGTCGGCCCGGTCGATTATGCGCAGCCCGAGGGGGAGAGCTTCCTCGGCTATTCCTCCTCGCAGCCGACTCATATGTCGAACGAAACCGCCAAGCTGATCGATCACGAGATCAAGACGATCGTCGAGGGCGGGTTGGCACGCGCCAAGACGGTGCTGACGCAGCACAACGATCAGCTCCACCTGCTCGCCGGCGCGCTGCTCGAATATGAGACGCTGTCGGGCGACGAGATCAAGAAGCTGATCGCGGGCGAAAATATCGGCCGGATCGATCAGGGGCCCAAGACGCCCGCGGTTCCGTCGGTGGGTACGTCGATCCCCAAGACGCGGCGTCCGCAGGGGCCGTTCGGCACCCCGTCACCCGCCGGCGCGTGACGCGGTAAACAGAAGGACGCGGCTGCCGAGAGGCGGCCGCGTTTTTCTTTGTGCGCTCTCCCCCCGCTGACGGGCGGTCAGGCGAGCCCGAAGTACAGGAGCAGCAGCGCGAAGGCGGGAACGATCGCGCCGACGATCAGCCCGACGAGGATCGTCGTGCGCACCAGCGCGCCGACGCGGCCGAGCCGGTACGCCCCCTTCATCTGGCGATAGATGTGGAACGGCGGCACGATCAGCGCGGCGACGATGACGATCCAACTAGCGACGCCGACGGTGCTCAACAGCGCGAGAATGATCGTCAGCAACGAGATGAACGTCAGCGAATAGGTGGTGAAGACGGCGTGGTCGTAAACGCCGAAGCGGCGGCTGAACGGGAACAGCAGCCACAGGAACGGGATCGACAGTGGGATCAGCGCCCAGCTGTATTTGTACGCCGATGTCTTGAGCTTGTAGAGCAGCAGCTTGGGGTTCTCCTTGGCATGGCGGAACTTGCCCTCCAGCCAATTGTCCTCGCTGGCCGGCGGCGCGCCGGCGACATCGAACGTCGCTGGCACGGGAAGTAGCCGCTCGGCATCGGCGAGGTCGCTGCGCGCCTTCTCCGCCACTTTCAGCCGTCGGTCGAGCCGCGCCAGCCGCTCGGCGTCGGGGCTGAGCTCGCGGCGCTCCTCGGCGATCGACTGGCGCAGCTCGCGTACCTCGCTTTCGGATCGCACGCGCTCCTCGGTCACCTTGGCGCGCGCCTCCGCCATTCCGCCGGTGATGCCCGATTTGAGGAAGTCGGCGTCGCCGAACGACCAGCCGGGTAGGTTGGCGACGATTGCGAACATCAGGAAGACGGTGAACAGGAACAGCGCCAGCGGCGACACGAAGCGCGCTCGTTCGCCGTCGACGTAGCGCCGCGTGAGCTCGCCCGGCTGCGTCACCAGCATCGGCAGCGTGTGCCAGGCCTTGCCCTCGAAATGGAACACGCCGTGCGCGATGTCGTGCAGGATCGCGCCTGCGGTGCGATGCACGTGCGCCGCCTGGCCGCAGGCGTGACAGTGCGATCCGATCAGCGCGGTGCCGCAATTGAGGCAGGCGTGCTCATCGGCATGATCGTGCGAGATGCCGCCTGCGGCCCTCGGCCGCTCGACCGCGCGCGCGATCAGCCCGCCGGTCAACACGTCCGCGCCCGCTTCGATACCGTCCGTCATCCGCCAACCCCCTGCCGGACGCCCGGTTTAGCGCGTCGCGTCGGCAACGCAAAACGGCGGTGGGATCGCGCCCGCCGCCGCCGCTCTACGCCCGAACCGGTGCCCGGCGCGCGCTCAGTACTTACTGAGCGTCACCGGCAACCGGCGATAGCCGTGGACGAAGCACGCCGCTACGCGCTCGGGCGCGCCGGTTACGTTCACGCGCATCCGCCGCGCCGCCATCTCCTCGAGCAGGATACCGATCTGCAACTCGGCGAGCCGTGCACCGACGCAGCGGTGGATGCCGTGACCGAAGGCGAGGTGGCGGCGGGCATTGGGGCGATCGATGACGAGATCGTCGGCATCCGTGCCGAACACGCTCTCGTCGCGATTGCCCGAGATGTACCATAGCGCGAGCTTGTCGCCGGCCCTGATCTGCTGCCCCATCAATTCGGTATCGGCGGTGGCGGTTCGCCGCATGTGCGCGAGCGGCGTCTGCCAGCGGATGATCTCGCTCACCGCATTGGGGATCAGCGACGGATCGGCCTCCAGCTTCGCCCGCTGGTCGGGATATTTGTCGAGACCATAGGCGAGCCCCGACATCGTGTTGCGCGTCGTATCGTTGCCGCCGACGATCAGCAGGATCAGGTTTCCGATGAACTCACCGTCGTCCATCTCGCGCATCGCGTCCGAATGGATCATCATGCTGATGAGATCGGGCTGGCGCGGCTTGTCGACGCGCTCGTTCCACAGCCGGCGGAAATAGCTGCCGCATTCGTACATGTGCTGCAGCCGCTGCTGGCGAAGCTCGGGGTTCTTGATGATCTCGATGTCGCCCGCCCAGTCGGACCAGAAGGTCAGCTTGCGGCGATCCGCCCAGGGGAAATCGAACAGGATCGCGAGCATCCCCGTGGTCAGCTCGATCGAGACGGTATCGACCCAGTCGAATTCCTCGCCCCACGGCAGTCGATCGAGCACCTCGCCGGTGCGGCGGCGGATATCATCCGCCATGCGCGTCATTTCGGACGGGGTGAAGGCGGGGGAGACGGTGCGGCGCTGCGCGGTATGCACCGGGCGATCACGCGCGATGAACATCGGCATGCGCACCGCATTGGGATCGTCCACCTCGAAATTGGCGAGCGTGATCCCGCCGGTTTCCGACGAGTAGAGATCGGGCAAAGATTCGACCTCGACGATCGGCTTGTAGCTCGAGACCGACCAATAGGGGCCGAATTCCGAATCGGGCACATAGTGGACGGGCGCCTCGGCGCGCAGCCGCGCGAACGGTTCGCGCCACGTATCGTCGCGGTACAGCTCGGCCCGGCTGACGTCGAACGGATCGACCGTCGCCGTGTCCAACGCACTTTTCGCAAGCGTCGCCATCATCACTCTCCCGCGTCGTTATTGGTTGCGAGAGAAAACCTAACTGACAGGCTTGTCAATAGGTCTCACGGGAGGTCGTGCGGTGTTTGCGGCCGAACAGCTTGCGCCACGCGCCCGCCGGGCTGCCCGATTGCAATACCCCGCGCCGGAACAGCCGCGCGCCGACCGCGATGAAGATCGCCACCCACGCGATCTGCCAGCCGAGCGCCGCCACGTGCGGCCACAGCGTGGGCGAGTTGGCCGCACGCCCGGCCATCGCGAACGGCGAGGACAGCGGGAACACCTCCGCCGCCGTCGCGATCCATGTCCCCGGCTTCGACGCGGCGGCGGAGGCGAGCGCGAACATGCCGACCTGCAGGATCGTGATCGGCAGCGACAGCATCTGGATCTCGCGCATCGTCGAGGCCTGCGCGCCGATCCCGAGGAAGACCGAACCGAGCAGCAGATAGGCGGTGGTGAAATACGCCGCGAACAGCAGCGCGAACGTGCCGAAGCCGACCGCGGGGGTAAGCTCGGCGATGTTCGCCCCCGCCGGCAGCAGCGCGCCGACCTGGCTGACGACGATGCCCCAGAAGCCGACGAACAGCACCGCGACGCCGAACATCCCGAGCAGCTTGCCGAGGAACACGCTTTCCAGCGGCACCGCCGCCGCGAGCACCTCGATCACCTTGTTGTTGCGCTCCTCCGCCATCGTGCCGACGACCTGCCCCGACAGGAACAATGTCAGGAAGAAGATGCCGAACACCGCGAAGAACGCCGAGGCGTTGCGTCCGCCGAGCGACGGCGCGTCTCGCGTAGCGCGTATCAGCGTCGGTCGGCTCATCGGCTGCGCGCCGTCGCGATCGAGGCGGATCGCCTGCTCCGCAATCACGGCGAGGTAATAGGCCGGGCGGCGGCTGCGCCCGTATAGTATCTGCGGTGCGGCGAACGGCCCGCTCATCACCGCAGACACATCGATCCCGGGCGCGTTGAGCGCGGCGCGCGCCTGCGCCGCGACGTCGCCCGCCGGGGCGCGGACGTCGAGCGCCGGCGGCCGCGCATCTGCGCCGAACAGCGCGCGCAACTCGCGATCGGCGGCGACGATCGCCGCCGCCTCGGCCGGCGGCGCAATCACCACCAACCGCTCCTTGTCGGCGGAGCCGGCGGACACCGACGCCGCGCCGAGCCCGCCGATCGCGCCGAACGATCCCATGATGACCGGCGCGAACAGGAACAGGAGGAAGATCGGCGTGAACACCGTGGCGGTGAAATCGCGCCGCGCGATCGTCAGCGTCTGGCGCAGGCGGCGGCGCAAATTGCCGGGGGCGGCGCTCACGCGGCCTGCTCCCGCGCCGTGTCCGCGTCACCGGCAGCCTGGCCGACGATCCGGACGAACGCCTCGTGCAGCCCCGGCCGTTCGATCGACAGGCCGGAAATGCCGTAACCCGCGTCGATCAGCTGCTTGAGCAACGCCTCGATCCCGTCCGCCGGCAGCACGAAGCGCCATCCGTCCCCGTCGGCGCGCGCGTCGGGCGGCAGCTGCGCGGCAAGGTTCGCGTCGGGAAAGTGCGGCACGTAATGCACCTGCTGCGGCAGCGTGCCGCGTGCCTCGTCCACCGTGCCCTCGAACCGCCGCTTGCCCCCGGCGATGATCGCCAGTCGGTCGCACAATCGCTGGGCATGCGCCATGACGTGCGTCGAGAACAGGATCGTCGCGCCGCGATCGCGCTCGGCGAGGATCAGCGCCTCGAGCCGCTCCTGGTTGACCGGGTCGAGCCCGGAGAAGGGCTCGTCGAGCACCAGCAGGTCGGGCTGGTGGACGACCGAGCCGAGCAGCTGCACCAGCTGCGCCATGCCCTTCGACAGCTTCCGGATCTTCTGCTCGGTGGCGTGGCCGATCCCGGCCGCCTCGAGTAGGTCGCCCGCGCGCGCGCGGCCCTCGCGCCACGGCAGGCCACGCAGCGCGCCCATGAAGGCGATCGCCTCGCGTGCCTTCATCGCCGGATACAGCCCGCGCTCTTCGGGTAGATAGCCGACGCGGTCGCTCGCCTCGCGCGGGTGCGCCGCGCCGAACAGCGTGCGGCTGCCCGCGTCGGGCTCGATGATCCCCAGCAGCATGCGCAGCGTCGTCGTCTTGCCCGCGCCGTTGGGGCCGAGCACCCCGTAGATCGCCCCGCGCGGTACCTGGAGGTCGATCCCGTCGACGACGCGGCGCTCGCCGAAACGCTTCACCAGGCCGCTGGCGGTGATGGCATGATCCATGGAGCGGGAACGATCCTCGTACAGCCGATCGATCCCCCCTCTGGGGAAAGCGGGCGTGCCATCGCACGCCGGGGCGTGGTAGCGGGGCGCGATGCCGCAAGACAACCTCGAAGCGCTGCTGAAGGCGAAGGCGATCGCGCTCGGCTTCGCCGCGTGCGGCATCGCGCGCGCTGATGCCGCACCCCGCGCCGGCGAACGACTGCGCCAGTGGCTGGCGGACGGTTGCCACGGCGACATGATCTGGATGGAGGCGCGCGCGCACCACCGCGAAAGTCCCGCGGGTCTGTGGCCCGAGGCGCGTAGCGTGATCGCGCTGGGCATGAGCTACGCGCCCGCCGAGGATCCGCTGCGGCTGGCGGGGGAGGGCGGCATCGGCCGCATCTCCACCTATGCGCAAGGGTCCGACTATCACGACGTCGTCAAGAAGGCGCTGAAGGCGCTCGCCCGCTGGCTGGTCGATGCGGCGCCGTGCGATCTCAAGGTATTCGTCGATACCGCGCCGGTGATGGAAAAGCCGCTGGCCGAGGCGGCGGGGCTCGGCTGGCAAGGCAAGCACACCAATCTCGTCAGCCGCAGCGACGGCAGCTGGCTGTTCCTCGGCGCGATCTACACCACGCTCGATCTCGCGCCCGACGCCCCCGGCCGGCCGAGCTGCGGATCGTGCGACGCGTGTCAGCAGGCGTGCCCCACCAACGCCTTTCCCGCGCCCTATCGGCTCGATGCGCGGCGCTGCATCTCGTACCTGACGATCGAGCATGCCGGGCCGATCCCGCACGAATTCCGCCGCGCGATCGGCAACCGCATCTACGGCTGCGACGATTGCCTCGCCGTCTGCCCGTGGAACAAGTTCGCGTCCGCATCGCGTGCGAACCAGGCCTATGCCGCGCGCGCCGAGCTCGCCGCGCCGCGCCTCGCCGATCTGCTGGCGCTCGACGATGCGGGGTTCCGCCAGGTGTTCGCCGGATCGCCGATCAAGCGCATCGGGCGCGGGCGAATGATCCGCAACTGCCTGATCGCGGCGGGCAACAGCGGCGATCCCGATTTGCTGCCGCGCGTCGCAACGCTGCGCGACGATCCCGATCTCGTCGTCGCCGAGGCCGCCGACTGGGCGATGCACGCGCTCGCCGGGCACTGAACCCCTCGCACGGCGCTAGTCACCGACATGACGCGGTGCAGCAAGAAATCGTTACAGCTGGCCCAAACACGGAAACATCCGCCGGCTTATATCATCGTCTCACCAATAAGGAGTGCAACAGATGGACGAACCAAAGAGAAGAAACATGGAGGAGATCAAGCAGAGCCTGCTGTCGTCCGTGTTTTTCATGGGCTTTGGTGCCGTCCTGCTCCTATTCCTCGTCGCGACCGAGCATCCCAATTGGTTCCACATCAAGCCAATGTCGACCGCGGCCTCGGCGATGACTTACGCCGCGGACAGCAGCGACCAGTCGTAACAGCCGATCATTATCGCCCGCCGTCGCGCCTGGTTAACGCGGCGACGCAGCTCGCGCGGTCGATCGCGCTGCCGTCGGGCTGGCGGGCATCGACATAGGTGACGCGCGGCTCACCCGATCCCTTCGGGTAGAGATAGGTGTCGAGCACACAGATCCGGCTCTGGAACTGCAGCTTGCGCGCCGTTCCTTCGCGGACGTCGGCGTTGGGCTCGCCGAGCAGACGCGTCAGCGCGGCGGCATTCTGCCCGATGACGCGCTCGAGCCCCGCGCCGGTGAACGGCAGCGGCACGCGATCGGCGCGCTCGGGGGTACCGCCGGGTACGGTGGCGCAGCCCGACAAGAGCGCGAGGGCGGCAACGACGGCAGCAGGCTTCATGATGAGCTCCGGTGAAACAGGTGCGCCGCCATCGCCGCACCGATCACCGGTGCGAGGAAGTTGACGAACGGCAGCAGGAACAAGAGGGTGACGGCGAGGCCGAGCAGGAAACGGCGCGCGGCCGTCGCGCGACGCCAGCCCGCCAGCGCCTCGGCAGGCATGTGCCGCGCCGCGACCATGTCGCCGAGATCGCGGCCGAGCAGCCAGGCGTTGACGGCGAGGAACAGCGCCGCGGTGCCGATGCCGGTCGCGAGCAGGATCAGGTATAGCGGCGCGAGCAGCAGATTGATCGCGACGAACCGCGCCGCCGAGCCGAGCCCCATCCGCGCCGCGCGATGAAGCGGGATCTCTCGCGCCTTCGCCAAGGCGGCGGGATAGTGCCGCCGCTCGACCGCGGCGACCACCGTATCGGCGAACAGCCCGACGACCGCGATCGCCACCGCACGGAACAACAGCCACAGCGCGAGCAGCGTGACGACGAGCGCCCCCACCGAGGCGAGCGTGCCGCCCCAGCGTGATCCCGCGAGCCACGCGTCGAGCCCCCACCAAATTCCCGAGCCTAACAGCGCGAAGATTGCCAGCGTCAGCGCCAGGCTCTTGGCGAGCACCGCCAGGATCGGCCGATCGCCGAGCTGGGCGAGGCTGCGGGCGAAGGCACCGAACATGGCGTCCTCGAATGCGCAAGGACGCGCGGTTGCGCAAGACGGGCGCGGCAATTACGGCGCGGCTATCCTTCACCTCGTTGCGGTCGCCCCTATCGGCCGGCCGCACGCCTTCTTTCGAACGGGACCTCGAAACCGTGACCCAGCCTGCCTATGATGTCGTCGCGATCGGCAATGCGATCGTCGACATCCTCTCCCCCGCAACCGACGCCTTCGTCGCCGACAACGGCATGACGAAGGGCGCGATGGCGCTCGTCTTCTCGCCCGAGGATGCCGACGCGCTCTATGCCAAGATGGGGCCGGGGCAGGAGGTGTCGGGCGGATCGGCGGCGAACACGATCGCCGGCATGGCCGCGCTCGGCGGCAACTGCGCCTTCATCGGCCAGGTCGCGGACGATCAGCTCGGCGACGTCTTCGCGCACGACATCCGCGCCGCCGGCATCCGCTTCGATACCGAGGCGCGCCCGGGCAGCCCGACGACGGGCCGCTGCATGATCTTCGTGACGCCCGACGGGCAGCGTACGATGAACACCTTTCTGGGCGCGTCGCACTATCTGCCCGAGGCCGCGCTCGACCGCGCGCTAATTGCCGACGCGCAGTTCCTCTATCTCGAGGGCTATCTGTGGGATCCCGAGGAACCGCGCGCCGCGATGCGCGCCGCGATCGACGTCGCGCGTGCCGCAGGCCGCAAGGTCGCCTTCACGCTGTCGGCCGAATTCGTCATCGATCGCCACCGCGACGCGTTCCACGAACTGATCGACGCCCGGCTGATCGACGTGCTGTTCGCCAACGAGGCGGAGATCGTGTCGCTGACGCAGGCCGCCGATACGGAGGCTGCGATCGCCGCGGTGAAGGACAAGGTGCCGCTCGTCGTGGTGACGCTGAGCGAGGCGGGCGCCTGCGCCGTCGCGGGCGATCGCCGCGTGCGCGTGCCCGCGGCGCCGGTCGACAAGGTGGTCGACACGACCGGGGCGGGCGATCTGTTCGCCGCGGGCTTCCTCCACGGCCAGGCGCGTGGCTGGGATCTCGAACGCTCGCTGAAGCTCGGTGCCTTGTGTGCGGCGGAGATCATCAGCCACTTCGGCGCGCGCCCGCTCGCCGACATGAAGGCGCTCGCCGCGCGGGTATGACCGCGGCGTCGGCGCATCGCGTAGCGGAGGCGGCCTCTGGCTGACGCGCTGCCGATCCACGCCGTCCTGCCCGATCTGCTCGCGACGCTGCGCGCTCGATCGTCGGCGGTGCTCGTCGCGCCGCCGGGGGCGGGCAAGACCACCGCGGTCGCGCCCGCGCTGCTCGCCGAGCGATGGTGCACCGGCGAGATCCTGCTGCTGTCGCCGCGCCGTCTTGCGGCGCGCGCGGCGGCGGAACGGATGGCGGCGCTGGCGGGCGAATCCGTCGGGCAGACCTTCGGCTATGCGACGCGCCTCGATACGCGGCGCTCCGCCGCGACGCGCGTGACGGTGGTGACCGAGGGGATTTTCACCGCGCGAATCCAGCGCGATCCCGAACTCGCCGGCGTCTCCGCGGTGCTGTTCGACGAGGTGCACGAACGCAGCCTCGATGGTGATTTCGGACTCGCGCTCGCGCTCGATGCGCAGGCCGGGCTGCGTGAGGACCTGCGCCTCGTTGCGATGTCTGCGACGCTCGATGGCGCACGCTTCGCCGCGGTGATGGAGGGTGCGCCGGTCATCGAGAGCGCCGGGCGAAGCTGGCCGCTCACACTGCACCACGTCGGGCGCACGCACGAGCGGATCGAGGATGCGGTCGCCGCGACGATCCGGCTCGCGCTGCGCGATGCGGAAGGGGGCATCCTCGCCTTCCTGCCGGGCGTGGCGGAGATCGAGCGGACGGCGGAGCGGCTCGAAAGACTCGACGACGTCGCGCTGCATCGGCTTCACGGCAGCCTCGATCCCGCCGCGCAGCGTGCCGCGATCCGCGCCGAGCCCGACGGCCGCCGCAAGGTCGTGCTCGCCACGTCGATCGCGGAAACCAGCCTGACGCTCGACGGCATCCGCATCGTCGTCGATTCGGGGCTCGCGCGCCGCCCGCGCTACGATCGCGCCGCCGGCATGACGCGGCTGGTGACCGAGCGCGCGAGCCAGGCGTCGGCGACGCAGCGCGCCGGGCGCGCCGCGCGGCAGGGGCCGGGCGTCGCCTATCGCCTGTGGGAGGAGGCGGCCACTGCGGGCCTACCGCGTTTCGATCCGCCCGAGATCCTCGAGGCCGATCTGTCTGCACTGGTGCTCGCCGCCGCCATCTGGGGCGTCGCCGATCCGCGCGACCTGCGCTGGATCGATCCGCCGCCCGCCGCCGCCGTCGTCGAGGCTCGCGCGCGGCTCAAGTCACTCGATGCGCTCGATGACGACACCCGCCCGACGCCGCATGGCCGCGCGATCGCGACGCTGCCGATGCCGCCGCGTCTCGCGCACATGTTGTTGCGTGCCGGTAAAATCGGCCAGGCCCGCGCCGCCGCCGAGGTCGCGGTGCTGCTCGGCGAGCGTGGGCTCGGCGGCAGCGACGTCGATCTCGACCAGCGCCGACGCCGCTGGCGCGCCGACCGATCACCCAAGGCGCAGGCGGCGCGCAAGCTTGCCGAGCGCTGGGCGCGCGCGGTGCCCGACGCCACCGGCGCGACCCCGCACGACAGCCCTGTCGCGCTCGCCGTCGCACTCGCCTTCCCCGATCGCATCGCGCGGCGGCGCGACGCGTCGGGCGAGACCTGGGCGTCGGTCGGCGGCCGCGGCTTCCGGCTCGATCCCACTGCCTCGCTCACGCGCGAGGAATGGCTCGCGGTGGCCGAGACGCAGGGCATGGCGGCGGGCGCGCGCATCCTGTCCGCCGCGGCGATCGATCTCGCGACGATCGAGGCGCTGCTCGGCGACCGGATCGAAACGCAGCGCCGCGTCGACTTTGATCCCGCCACCGGCGCGGTTCGCCCGATTCGCGAGCGGCGGCTCGGCGCGCTGCGGCTGTCGGGCGGCCCCGACAGTGACGCCGCGCCCGCCGCGATCGAGGCCGCGCTGGTCGAGGGTGTCCGCACCCATGGCGTCACCCTGCTCGCATGGAGCGATGCGGCGACCGCGCTGCGTCAGCGCGCCGCCTTCGCCGGCGTGCCGCTCGATGACGAAACGCTGCTCGCGCGGCTCGACGATTGGCTACCTGCGCTCGTCGCCGGGCGCCGCCGGCTCGACGCGATCCCACCCGGCGCGCTCACCGATGCGCTGCGCGGCCTGCTGACGTGGGACGAGCTGCAGCGGATCGACCGGATCGCCCCGCCGCATTTCACCAGCCCCGCGGGCAGCACCCACGCGATCGATTATGCGGCGGAGGGGGGCCCGCGTGTCGAGCTGCGCGTTCAGGCGCTGTTCGGGCTCGCCGATCATCCCGTCGTCGGCGCGGACCGCGTGCCGCTGGTGCTGTCGCTCACCTCACCCGCCGGCCGCCCGATCCAGACGACGCGCGATCTGCCGGGCTTCTGGGCGGGCAGCTGGGCGGCGGTGGCGAAGGAGATGCGCGGCCGCTATCCCCGCCATCCCTGGCCCGACGATCCCGCCGCCACCGCCGCCACGCTGCGCACGAAAAATGCCGATGCAAGATCGCGCGGCATCCGGTAAGGCGACCGCCATGCCACACGCCCGCATCTTCCAGCGCCCGAAGAACGCCACGCAATCGGGCAAGCACCGCACCGACGCCTGGCAGCTCGAGTTCGTGTCCGACGCGCCCAAGCACGCCGATCCGCTCACCGGCTGGGCCGGCGGCGGCGAGACGGACGAGCAGGTGCGGTTGCTGTTCCCGACGCGCGAGGCGGCGATTGCCTATGCCGATCGCGAGGGCGTCACCTACACCGTCACGCCATCGCCCGAGAGGACGCTGAAGCTGCAGGCCTACGCCGACAACTTCAAGTAACGCCGGCGCCGCGGCGGCGGCACGCGCCGCGCTCTATTCCTCTTCCGGCGCCGGCACCGGCGGGTGGAGGCGGACGCGATTGACGCGGCGTTCGTCGGCGTCGATCACCTCGATCCGCCAGCCGCTGGCATGGTCGACGCATTCGCCGGCCTCGGGCACCCGCCCGGCGAGCACCGCGGTCAGCCCGCCGATCGTGTCGACGTCGCTGTCTTCCTCGTCGAAGCGCGCGTCTACCGTCTCCGCGATGTCCTCCAGCTCGACGCGCGCATCGGCCTCCCACGCACCGCCGTCGAGCGGCACGAGCAAAGCGGCCGGCGCTTCGTCATGCTCGTCCTCGATCTCGCCGACGATCTCCTCGATCAGGTCCTCGATCGTCACCAGCCCCTCGGTGCCCGAATATTCGTCGAGCACGACGGCGAGGTGGACGCGCGTCTGGCGCATGTCGGCGAGCAGGTCGAGCGCGCCGCGGCTCATCGGCACGAACAGCGGCTGGCGGATCAGCGTGGTGATGTCGGCCGGTCGAGCCGCGTCGGTAGCGAGGATCGCGAACACGTCCTTGATGTGGACCATGCCGACGATCGTATCGAGCCGCTCGCGATAGACGGGCAGGCGGCTGACGCCCGCCTCGGCGAAGACGTGGACGAGCTCGTCGAACGTCGTCTGCTCCTCGATCGCGATAATGTCCGCGCGCGGCACGCCGACGTCGCCGGCGTCGCGCTCGCTGAAATGGAGAAGGTTGCGCACCATCTGCCGCTCGAGCGGCGTCATGTCACCCTTCGCCTCGGGGCCGGGATCTTCCTCGTGCCGGTCGATCGCCGCCTCGAGCACGTCGCGCAGCGTCGCTTCCTCGGTATCGCCGAAGATCAGGGTACGCAGGCCGCGCCAGATGCTGCCGTCATTGGGTGCGCCGTTGCCGGCGCTACTTCGGTCGTCGGACACTTAGTCCTCTCGTATGGCGTAGGGGTCAGCAATGCCGAGCGTCGCGAGCGCATCGCGCTCGATCGTCTCCATCGCATCCCCCTCGTCGTCGGTCAGATGATCGTAGCCTAGCAGATGCAGCGTGCCGTGCACGATCAAATGCGTCAGGTGATCCTCGGTCGATAGGCCGCGCTCCGTCGCCTCCGCGTTGCACACGCCGTGCGCCAGCACGATGTCGCCCAGCAGCACCTCGCCGTCGTCCGAATTCTGGCTGACGGTATCGATGAGGTCCGGCTGCACCATCGGAAAGGACAGGACGTTGGTCGGCTTGTCCTTGCCGCGATACTGCCGGTTGAGCGCGTGCACCTCGTCGTCGGAGGTCAGGCGGACGCTGATCTCGACCGCGGCGGGGGAGGTGAGCAGCGTGCCGTATGGCGTGGCGGTGATCGCGGCGCGCGCGCCCGCGGCGGCCAGCGTTTCCCAGTCCGCGTCCGGCCACGGCGCCTCGTGCGACAGCGCGATCTCGATCATCGCCGCCCCGTGTGCACGATTCGCCCGCGTTTGTAATGCCGCATCATGCGCTCAGCCATCGCGTCCCTCATACGCCTCGACGATCCGGCCGACGATCGGGTGGCGCACGACGTCGGCGGCGGTGAAGCGGCACAGCGAAATGCCCTCGACACCGTCGAGCCGCATCGTCGCATCGGCGAGCCCGCTCGCCGCCACGCCGCCGGGCAGGTCGGTTTGGTTCGGATCACCGCAGATCACCATGCGGCTGTTCTGGCCGAAGCGGGTGAGGAACATTTTCATCTGTGCGGGCGTCGTATTCTGCGCTTCGTCGAGGATCACGAAGGCGTCGGCGAGCGTGCGGCCGCGCATGAAGGCGATCGGCGCGATCTCGATCTCGCCGCTCGCGATGCGCCGCTCGACCTGCTCGGCGGGCAGGCAGTCGTACAGCGCGTCGTAGAGCGGGCGCAGATAGGGATCGACCTTCTCCTTCATGTCGCCCGGCAGGAAGCCGAGCCGCTCGCCCGCCTCGACCGCGGGGCGCGACAGGATCAGTCGCTGGACGCTGCCGGTGATGAGCTGCGCGACTGCCTGCGCGACGGCGAGATAGGTCTTGCCCGTGCCCGCCGGGCCGAGCGCGAAGATCATGTCGTGCGTGACGAGTTCGCGCATGTAATGCGCTTGCGCCGGCGTGCGCGGCACGATCGTCTTCTTGCGTGTGCGGATCATGATCGGCGGCGCACCGCCCGCGCGCTCGGCCGAGATTATGCCGTCGAGCGTCGGTTCCGCGGCCATCGCGATCGACGCGTCGACCAGCCCGGCGTCGACTTCCTCGCCGCGCACGGCGCGCTGGTACAGGTCGTTCAGCACGTCGCGCGCGATCGCCACCTGCTCGGCCGTGCCTTCCAGCCCAACGCGGTTGCCGCGCGCGGTGATGTAGACGCCAAGCCGGTTCTCGAGCGCGACAAGATTGCGGTCATATTGCCCAAACAGCACGCTCAGCATCTGCGGCCGCTCGAACGTCAATTCGGTTCGGCTTCTCTCGCCCGTCTGCGCGGGAATTGGCTTTCGGCTCATTGTGCTCCTTGGCGCCGGTTGAGCGCCGATCCTGACAGGTGCGATGACGCCGGGTAAGTCCCTTTCGTTCCCGCAAAAGAAAAGGGCCCCGGAACGCTGGTGCGTTCCGGGGCCCCGATCATCGCGCCGTGGCTTATACCAGGGCGACGTGCAGCATATCGACCAGCTGGAAGTCCTTCAGCGGCGTGAAGGCAAGGTGCGTCTCGACATCGACGAACTCGGCCGCAGGGCCAGCGAACGCTCCGGCCGAAACCGAACCCATCGCCTGGCGCGCATCGTCGAGCCCGGAGAGCGGCGCCGAGTCGTGCGCCATCGGGCTGGTCGGCGCGGTGAAGCCCAGTTCCTCCAGCGTCGGTGCGGCTTCGTAGACGCGGCCGGCGGCGAACGCGTCGGTCACCGTCGGCATCGCCGACGTCGGCGCACCGTTGTAGCGATAGTAATACAGGCCGTTCTCTTCGCCGGCGAGCCGCAGCCCGGCGCTGAGATCGAGACCGCCCTGCAGCACGACACGCGACGTCGTCGCATTGTCGATCACCAGCACGCCATTCGACGCGACGTTGATCACGCCGTCACGGTTCGGATCGGCGAGCGCCTTGTCGGTGACGATGAAGTCGTCGCGGCCGAAATCGGTGATGGTGTCGACGCCGCTGCTACCGTTGGCGACCTTGAAGACGAACGTGTCGACCCCGCCGTTGCCGGTCAGGCGATCGTTGCCCGCGCCGCCTTCGAAGGTGTTGTCGTTGACGCTACCCGTCAGACGATCGTTGAACGCCGAGCCGATCAGATTCTCGACGTTGACCAGGCGATCGCCCAGCGCACCGACATTGCCGATGCCGGTCTGGAGCGACATGATCGCCCCTTCGGTAGCGGTTTCGTAGCTGACGGTATCGATCCCCGCGCCGCCATCGACGCGGTTCGCGACGCCGTTGACGATGATGAGGTCGTTGCCGCCGCCGCCGACGGCATTCTCGATCGTCGCGCCGTACGCGATCGAGACGTTGTCGGTGAACAGGCCGTTGGTGAGGCCGAGTTCCTCGCGCAGACCGACGTAGAAGTCATAGGTCTCCTGCGAGCGCGGCGCGAAGCCGAGCTCGGCGCGCTTGGCGTTTACTTCCTCGAGCGAGGGGAATTCGATCACGCCGCCACCCGACGAGAACGAGCCTTCGTTGAGGTCGATGATCGACGGCGTGTCCCAGCCCGAGAAGTCGAGCGTGTCGCGGCCGCCGGCATCCCAGATCGTCACGATCGGGCGCAGGTTGAGCGTGAAATCGTAGGCGTCGTTGCGCGCGGTCGAGTTGAATCCGTACACGGTGTTACCCGTGCGCGTCGTCGTGTCGGCACCATAGACCTGCTGGATCGCGGCGATGTCGTGCACCAGCGGGGTCGCGGCATAGGCGAAGTTGGTCAGCGTGAAATCGATGTGCTGCGCGCCCGTCTCATAAGCGTCGAAATAGCTCATGATCGAATACTGGCGCGAATCCTGCGCGAACTTCGCATCGTTCGCGTAGGTGATCGGATCGGGCTGGCCATCACCGTCATTGTCGTCGGTCGCGTTATAGTCGCCCGGATGGCTGAGGCCGATCGCGTGACCGATCTCGTGGATCATCGTCGTCACGGCGTAGTAGCTGTTGGCGAGCGGGTTGAAGTTCGACGAAACGAAGCCGTCGATCCACACGTCGCCGCCGAGCCGGCCGACTTCGGAGAAATCGTACTGGTCCTTGTACGCCTGATCGAGACCCGCGCCGAACGGCAGATAGGCATAGGCCTGCGCACCACCGGTGGAGGTGTTGCCGAACGTGATATCCGCGTCGAACGACTTGGTCTCACGGAACGAGATGCTGGTCACCTCATCCCACAGCTTCATCGCATCGCGCGCAATGCCCTTCTGGCCGGCATTGAAGGCGGAGAAATTCTCCTTCTCGCCCTCGGCGAAATAATCGGTCCCCGTGGCGTTGAAATAATAGCTGTTCTGCAGCTCGCCGTAGTTCTTCCAGAAGCCGTAGTTCAGGACGCCGTCGTTCAGCTCGCCGTAGTTGTTGACGTACCAGTTCTGGCCGGTGCGCACGAGATTGTCGGCAACCTCGTCGACGGTCCAGATCGGCTTGCCGTTGAGTGAGCCGCCGGCATCGGGATCGACCGAGCCGTAGGAGACGTAGCGCCCGTCGTCCCAGAAGGTGTTTTCAGGATGCGTGCCGCTGCCGCCGACACAGGCGGGGCACTGGCACATCGCGCCTGTTGGCGCGTCTACATTCGACATTCATTCCTCCCTGATCAACTGTTTGCGTCGCGCAAGCCGAACACTCTGCGTCCGACCAACCCGACTGGAATGGTCGGGCGGTGACGGTCGGACGTCGATCGAGGCGGTCTTGCGATTGCCGTGCGTGAACAAATCTTTTTCTTGTTATGTTCGCAGGTTTGGCCGCCCCGGCCGATTTGTCAATCGCTACAATTGCTGTGGGAAAAGAATAAGGTGAAAAGTCGTCAGGCCGCCGCCGCGAATAGTGTGCGACCGACCAGGGAATTCGGGCCCGCACCGGTAATCTGCAATGTAACAATATCACCTATTGCAACGTCGTCTTCGACCAGCACCGATTGCAGCCACGGCGATTTGCCCAGCATCTGTCCGGCGAGCTTGCCGCGCCGCTCGATCAGCACCGCGCAGGTCTTGCCGACGCTCGCCGCGTTGAACGCATGCTGGTCACGGTTGAGCGCCGCCTGCAACCGCTGCAGCCGCTCGTCCATCACCGCGGGCGCGATCTGGTCGCCCATGTCTGCCGCGGGCGTGCCGGGGCGCGGGCTGTACTTGAAGCTGAACGCCTGCGCGTAGCCGACCGCGTCGACGAGGCTCAGCGTGTCGGCGAAGTCCGCCTCGCTCTCGCCGGGGAAGCCGACGATGAAATCCCCCGACAGCGCGATGTCGGGGCGCACCGCGCGGATGCGGTCGAGCAGGCGCAGGTACGAATCGCGGCTATGGCTGCGGTTCATCGCCTTCAGCACGCGGTCGCTGCCCGCCTGCACCGGCAAGTGAAGGAACGGCATCAGGCTCTCGACGTCGCCGTGCGCGTCGATCAGCCCCTGTTTCATGTCGTTCGGGTGGCTGGTAGTGTAGCGGATCCGCGCGAGCCCCGGGATACGATCGAGCGTGCGGATCAGATCGTGCAGCCCGCGCCCGTCGGCATCCTCCCACGCGTTGACGTTCTGGCCGAGCAGCGTGATCTCGCGCGCGCCGGCGTCGACCAGCGCCTTCGCCTCGTCGACGATCGCCGCGAACGGCCGGCTGACTTCGGCGCCGCGCGTATAGGGCACGACGCAATAGGTGCAGAACTTGTCGCACCCCTCCTGCACCGTCAGGAACGCGGTCGGCCCCACGCGGCGCCGCGCGGGGAGGGCACCGAACTTCGAGGCGAGCGGCATGTCGGTATCAAGTGCCGGCGCGCCCGCGGCCGCGGCGGAAACCAGCGCGGGCAGATTGTGATACGCCTGCGGCCCGACGACGACGTCGACCTTGGCGCGGCGCACGATCTCCTCGCCTTCGGCCTGCGCGACGCAGCCGGCGACCGCGATCATCGGCGCGTCGAGCGCGCGGACGCGGCGGTCCTTGCGCAGCCGGCCGATGTCGGAGAACACCTTCTCGGTCGCCTTCTCGCGGATGTGGCAGGTGTTGAGGACGACCAGATCGGCGTCGGCGGCGTCGACCGCGGTCATGCCCTGGCCGGCCATCAGCTCGGCCATCCGCTCGCCGTCGTAGACGTTCATCTGGCAGCCGAAGGATTTGACGGCAAAGGTCTTTGGGGTCGGTTTCACCATCGCGCGGCTATAGCGGCGGCGCGGCCGTTTCGCCACCGCCCCCCAGCCTGCGGCGCTTAGCCCTTAATGCCCGCCGGCCTTAGCCCTCGCCGCCCGCCGCGGCGATCCGCGCCCGTGCTTCGGCCGCGGTCGCCTTGCGGCCGGGCACGTCACGCGGATCGAACGGCTCGCAGAAGGTCAGCGTCGCAGTGAAGTTCCCGCGCCGGCGCAGCACGCGCGCGGCATGCGCCTGCCCCGGCTCGTCGCCGACCCAGGCGAGCTCGCGCGTCGCCGCGCCGTAATCGATCCGCACCGGCTGAACGCGCACGCCCGGCGGCGGCGGATCGAGCACCGCGAGCAGCGCGGCCTTGAACGGCAGCAGCGTCGCGCCGTCGCCGGTCGTCCCTTCGGGGAAGACGGTGATCGCCTGATTCTCGGCCAGCGCGTCGCGCAGCAAATCGATCTGCTCCGCCACCGCCATCCGGTCCTCGCGGCGCACGAAGATCGTGCGGTTGAGCGTGCACAGCCAGCCGACCAGCGGCACCTGGCGAAGTTCCGCCTTGGCGACGAACGCGCTGCCGCTGCGCCCGGCGAGCAAGGGAATGTCCATCCAGCTCAGGTGATTGGAAACGAACACCACGTCGTGCGTCAGCGGCGTGCCGATCGTGCGCCGCCGCGCCCCCACGATCCAGCCGACACCGGCAAGGAACAGCCGCGGCCACGGCGAGGGCAGGCGGAAGAGCCGCCACAGCGCATGCAGCGGCAGCGCGCCGAGCAGCGCGGCGACGAGCGCGGCCAGCCGCAGCGCGATACGGATGCGGCCCATCGTCGCGCCCGGTGCGGCGTCAGGCGAGGTCCGGCTCGCCCGCCGCGCGCGCGCGCGCCTCGCGGCTCGCCTCGGCGGCGGGGACGAGCCTGAACGCCGCGATCGCCGCCGCCAGTGTTATCGGCACCGTCACGAGCAGCGACAGCATGCCGGTCGACAGGCTGCCGGTCAGCGACGAGACGCGTCCTGCGAGATACGGCCCCATCGCGAGCCCGATCAGCGTCGTGCCGATGAAATAGGTCGCTGTCGCCGTCCCGCGCATCCGCGGCAGGACGAGATCCTGCGTCGTCGCCGCGGAAGATCCCAGACCCCAGCTCGCGGTGAACTGCGCGAGGAACAGGCAGACGTAGAGGACGATCGGCGTGTCGGTGGTGAAGGCGATCGCCATGAACGGCGCCGGGATCACCGCACCCAGCGCGACCATGATCAGCCGCCCACCCGGATGCTTCCTGCGCAACCGATCGCCGAGGATGCCGCCGACGGTGACGCCGAGGAAGCCCGACAGAGCGCCCTGGCCGCCGAGGATCAGCCCCGCCTCGGCCGGCGAGATGCCGAGATCGCGCATCGCATAGGGTGCCGCCCAGAAGCCCGCGGCGTAGCTGAGAAAGGCGTTGAGGCCGTAAGCGACCACCGTGCACAGGAACGCCGGCGTGCCGACGATCAGCGCGAAGGTCGGCGGATCGCGAAAGCGCAGCGTGCTCGCCCAAGAGAAGACCGCATAGACGCCGAGCCCGACTGCAATCCACTGGGGCAACGGCTCGCCGAAGCTGACCAGGAGCGCTATGATACCGATGATCACGGCGGCGGCGATCACGTTCGTCACCAGCACGCGCGTCCCGTGCCGCGCCGCGCCGATCAGCGTCAGCGGCGGGATGATCGTGACCAGCTCTTCGAAGAACGCCTTGAACGGCGTCGGATGTGGCTCCTGCGCCAGCCCTTCGGAGAGCCCGCGCACCGGCTCGCGCAGCGTCGCGATCCACAGCGCGATGACGAGGCCGGGGATGCCGACCGCGAGGAATGCCGCCTGCCAGCCGACCAGCCCGAACGGCCCGCCGCCGGGATAGGCGCGGTTCCAGTTCTGCACGATCAGCCCGCCGATGAACAGCGAGATGCCGCCGCCGACGTAGATCCCGGCCGAATAGATCGACAGCGCCGTCGCGCGCAGCCGCTTGGGGAAATAGTCCGAGATCAGCGAATAGGCCGACGGGCTCGCCGTCGCTTCGCCGATGCCGACGCCGATCCGCGCCGCGGCGAGCTGCCCGCCGGTGCGCGACAGCCCCGACAGCGCGGTCATCGTCGACCACAAGGCAAGCCCCGCGCTGATCAGCCGCACGCGGTGCCAACTGTCCGCCAGCCGGCCGAGCGGGATGCCGAACAGCGCGTAGAACACGCCGAACGCGGTGCCGTACAGGAACCCCAGATCCTCGTCGCGCAGGTTCAGGTCGCGCTTGATGTCCTCGGCCAGGATCGAGATCACCTGCCGGTCGATGAAATTCAGGATGTAGACCACGAACAGGATCGACAGCACGTACCAGGCATAGCCGGTGGCACGGTATTCACCGTCCGCGTCGGTCGTCATCCAATCCCCTCCCTCAAGCAACTCGGCCCGGGGTAACAGAGCATCAGGCGAGGGGCCAGCGGGCGATTGGCGTGTAGCTCGCCCCTGCCTGGCCGAGGTGGCTCTCGTACAGCACGAGGTGCGGCAGCGCGAACGGCGCTGAGCGCAACGCGGCATGCCGCGCGAGCCACGCGCCAACCGCTTCCTCCGCGCCCAAACTGCGCGGCAGCCGCGCCAGCGTGACGTGCGGCAGATAGGCGCGCCGTTCGGGCGGCAGGCCGACGCGCACCATTGCCTGGTCGACCTTGCGGTGCAGCGCTGCCAGCGGCTCGTGCGGCGCGAGCGCAGCCCACAGCGCCTCGCTCCGCCCGCGATGCTCGAACCGGCCGACGCCGGCGAGCGATACGGTGGGCGTCGGCGCGTGGAGGCTCGCGAGCGCCGCGGCGATATCCTCCGCCACCGGGCGATCGACCGCGCCGACGAAGCGCAGCGTCAGGTGCAGCTGCTCGTCATCCTGCCAGCGCGCGCCGGGCACGCCGTCCATCGTATCGATCAGCGTCTCACGGATCGCCGGCGGCGGGCGCAGCGCAACGAACAGACGGTGCAATCCCGCGCTCCTTTCTCGCCCTCATGTGACGAACTGTTGCCACCCGCCCGCCAGCTTGAACTTTAGGCCCGCGCACGCGATATTCCGAACGGGTCCGGCCCCTTGCCGGACGAAGGAGCAAACTGACAATGGCCAACTGGTCCGACCCCCGTCCGACCGCGAGCGCGTTCGGCGCGAGCGTACCGGGCACGCGTGGATCGACATATGATGCGGGCCTCCGCAAGTACATGCTGTCGGTCTATAACTACATGGCTTCGGGTGTGCTGCTCACCGGCATCGTCGCGATGCTGTTTTCCAGCGGCGGCCGCGACAGCATGGCGGCGCAGGTCTTCATGCAGCCGGGCATCCTGAAGTACATCATCATGTTCTCGCCGCTGGCGTTCGTGATGGTGCTCAGCTTCGGGATCAATCGCCTGTCGACCGGCACTGCGCAGCTTTTGTTCTGGGCGTTCGCGGGCATCATGGGCCTGTCGATGTCGACGATCTTCCTCGTCTACACCGGCGCCTCGATCGCGACGACGTTCTTCGCCACCGCGGTCGCCTTCCTGTCGCTCAGCATCTACGGCTATACGACGAAGCGTAACCTGCAGGCGTTCGGCACCTTCCTCATCATGGGCGTCGTCGGCATTCTCGTCGCCTCGCTGCTCAACATCTGGCTGAAGTCCTCGGCGCTGCAGATGGGCATCAGCGCGATCGGCGTGCTGCTCTTCGCCGGCCTCACCGCCTACGATACGCAGCGCATCAAGGAGATGTACGCCCACGTCGCGGGAACCGACATGATGGGCAAGGCCGTGATCATGGGCGCGCTGTCGCTCTATCTCGACTTCGTCAACATGTTCCAGTTCCTGCTCTCGTTCCTCGGCCAGCGCGAATAGTCGCCGCCCGGTCGCACGATCGAACCTAGCAACGAATACCGGGCCCGGCGGGGAAACTCGCCGGGCCTTCTCTTTGCCGCCAGTCCGGAAAGCCGCCAGCGATGCGCCTCGCGATCACCGCCCACCTCGATTACGGCTTTCCCGAGCCCGCCGACGTCCTGCTCCAGATCGAGGCGGCGGCGATGGCCGATCAGCGGCTCGAGGCGCAGTCGCTGACGATCTGGTCGGACAATCCGATCGCCGCGATCCGCGGCGAGGAAGGGATCGGCCAACGCTGCTGGGCGCGTGCCGACCGGCGGCTCGTCGCCGATTACACCGCGACCGTGCGGGTCGAACGCCAGCCCATCGTGCTCCAATCGCTCGGCGCCACGCCGGTGCGCGCGCTGCCGTCCGCCACCGTCCGTTACCTGATGCCCAGCCGCTACTGCGAGTCCGACCGGCTCGAGCATTTCGTGCGGCGCACCTTCGCCGGACTGTCGGGCGGCGCGCTCGCCGCGGCGCTGGTCGATTGGGTGCGCGGCGCGCTCGAATACAGCAATGCGGTCAGCGACGGGCGCACCACCGCGCTTACCACCTTTGCCGATCGTCGCGGCGTGTGCCGTGATTACGCCCACCTCCTCGTCGCGCTCGCCCGCGCCGCGGAAATCCCGGCGCGCTGCGTCGCGGCCTACGCGCCCGGCGTCGATCCGCCCGATTTCCACGCCGTCGCCGAACTCTGGCTCGACGGCGCGTGGCGGCTCGTCGACGCGACCGGCATGGCATCGGCCGCCGATCTGGTGCGCGTCGCGGTCGGGCTCGACGCGACCGAGATCGCGTTCATGACGATCTTCGGCACCGCGACGCTGTGGCGCCAGACGGTCAAGGTCGAACGGCTCGGCGACGACGGGGAACACGGCTCGGCGCCGGATCGTTGAGCGGGCGTATCGATGGAGAGACGAGAAATGCCCGAACAACAACCCCCGTCGCAGGACGCCGGCCGCGACAAGTCGATTGCCAAGCGCCTCGACAAGCATCCCGAGAGCAAGGATGCGCAGCTCGATGCCGGCCTCGATGAATCGATGGACGCTTCCGATCCGCCGTCGAGCACGCAGCCGGGCCACGCCGATCCCGCGCCGTCATCGGGCTATGATGCGGAGGCCGAACGTCAGCGCGACGCCTGATTGTTGCGTTCGCGCCGCATCTTTCACGCTTTTATGACAAATCGGCTCGGTTCGTCGCATCGTATGTTGCGGTGCGACAAACCGCGTGTTCGTATCTGAACGCCGGGCATCGCGGCGTTAAGGCGGCCGTTAACCATCTTGGCGCACGATGCGTCGGTCTGGAATTGTCCGGGGCGGGGTGGTCGATATGAGTGCCAAGATGAAGCCGGCCGATGGTGTCATGACGCTGGCCGAAATGAAGGAATTCGCGGGCTTCGCAGCCGCGACGCAGCGGTACATTCGCCGCAGCCTCGATATCGGGCTCGATCGCGAGGACGCGATGGCACGCTGGTCGCGCGACGTGGTCGAGGCGGCAAGCATCCGTGCGCAGGCACGGCATTACCAGCGGCTGCCCGATATCCGCGCGACCGTGCCCGAGGACAGCGGGCTCGACGCGATCGAGCCGTTCCTCGCGCCGCTCGTCACCGTCAGCGCGTTCGATCTGGGGCAGGGGCGGATCACCACCTTTTCCGCCTATCGCTTTCTCTACGAGCGGCTGATCGGCGCGAGCGTGCGGCCGTGGCTGCCCGGCGCCTTCTGCGCCGCCGCCGCGCTGCCTCACCTCCATCCGGAGCTTCGCCGCAAGCTGCTGCAATCGATCAGCGAAGCGGCGGCAACCGCGTCGGGCTGGTCGTCGCGCCAGCCGGCGTTCTACCCCTATTGGGTCGAGAAGGTCGACGCGGGCGCGCTGCCGCACTGAAGGCGGTTCAGGCGAGACGGAAAACGAACGTCTCGCCGGTCTCCGCCGCCGCGTCGTCGAACACCTCGCGCACCCGCGTCGCATAGGCGATCGCCGCCGGGCCGGCTTCGGCGAGCCTATCGAGCGTGATTTCGATTGGCGGCGCGACAAGCATCAACCGAGCGACCAGCGCGTCGAACAACGCGTCTAGGTTCGGCCCGTGCGACGTCGGCATCCCGATTGCCGGCCGCAGCGCCGTCCACAGATCGTCCGCCGTCCGCCATTCCCGCGCGTCGAGCCGGATCCTCATCAGCGGATCATCCTCAGCGGCACGCGCGCCAGCCCATCGCGCCGCGATCCGCCTGGTCGAGGTGCAGATGGTCGCGATGCGCAGCGTTGTAGTCTGGCGACAGTACCGTCGCGAACACGTCGCACGCGCCGTCGCGCACGTCGCGCAGGAATGCCGCGCGCTTGCCGTTCCCCCGCCAGTCGCCGAGCACGCTGATCCGCGTACCGTCCGCCAGGCGGAAGCCGGCGATGTCGATCGCATCGGCGGTCGCGTGCTGGCTGTAATCGCCGCTGCTGCGCCCATAGAGTCGGCGGCAATTGTAGCTGCCGAGATGGTCGACCTGCGTCACCCGCATCCGGAAGTGCCGCTCGGCGGCCGGCTGGACGACTTCCCACTGCCACAGCGCGAGCGCCGCCGCGACGGGGCAGGCAGTTCCGAGCCCTGCGGGCTGGAAGCGCGGCAGGCGCGGCTCGCCCGCCGCGAAGCGGATGCCGTCGCTATAACCGCAGCGTGCCCCCTCACGCCGCTCGGCCAGCACGGTATAGCCGACGCCCGCGCGATCGAGCAGCGCGCGGCAGCGCGGGAAATCCTCACCCAGCGCCGCCAGCTTGCGCCCGGTGAACATCCCGATCGGCTGCGTGAGATCGAGCGGCGCCCACGGCGTGTCCTGCGGATGATTGCGGATCCAACCGTAGCCGATCAGCGCCAGCACCGCGGCGATCGCCAGCGTCACCCCCCAGCCGATCACCCGCCGCGCGCGCCGCGCGGCGCGATCACGGCGGCGCATCAGCCGCGCATCGCGTTGCCGATCGCCTCCGATGTCACCGGATAGCCCGCGTCGTCGGGGATGCACAGGTGATCCTCGCCGTCGCGCTGCTCGGCGAACGGCGTGATCGTCTTGATCGGCGTTGCGCGCGCGTGCGCCGCCGCGTCGGCGAAGCTGTCGAACTGCGCCAACCGCTCGAGATTGCGCCGCGTCGGATAGATGATCGCGAGCTTGCCCGCGTCGGCATCGGCGAGCACCTGCCGCGCCGTCGACCACACGAGCCGCACGTTCTCCGTCTGGTCGACGCTTGCGCGCGGCGCATCCTGCGGCAGTTCGGCAAGGTAGAAGCGCGTGTCGAAGATCCGCATGTTGGCGTGCGCCGGCCGCCACCGCGCCCATGGCGTCAGC
Organism: Sphingomonas sp. NBWT7; assembly: GCF_014217605.1. Taxonomy (NCBI): domain Bacteria; kingdom Pseudomonadati; phylum Pseudomonadota; class Alphaproteobacteria; order Sphingomonadales; family Sphingomonadaceae; genus Sphingomonas; species Sphingomonas sp. NBWT7. The sequence goes on from NZ_CP043639.1 coordinate 3,191,664, forward strand.
TGGTCGAGATCGAGCCGCGCGTCGCTCGCCGCCAGCGCCTCGGCCAGCGTCTGCCCGGCGTGCAACGCGGCGCGCATCTCGATCAGTGCCGTGGCGCTGGGAAGCTCGGCGAGCCCGATCGGCAACCCGGCCTCCTCGATCGTCTCGCGCACTGCGGCGATCCGCGCCGCCTCCTCGTCGCCGCCGCCCAGCCTCGCGGCGAGCACGTGATCACCCGGATCGATCCGCCCGCCGGGAAACACCATCGCGCCGCCGGCGAAGACCATCGCCTTCGCGCGTTCCACCATCAGCAATTCGGGTGGCCCGTCGCTCGCCTCGCGAAAGATGATCAGGGTTGCGGCTGGGATCGCATCGGGCAGTTGGTCGCTCATACGATCGACTTAACGACGGCCGCGCGCAAATGTCACGCCTTCAGCGCAGATAAGCCGGAAACGATCGGCACTGGGAAACGATCGGCATTGGGGAACAGATCGGCGCTGGCGTATCGGCGTCGGAGAAAAGGGCGGGTGGTGGAGCTGAGGGGAATCGAACCCCTGACCTCTGCAGTGCGATTGCAGCGCTCTCCCATCTGAGCTACAGCCCCGCCCGCACCCGGCGCTGCCGGGTCGAGCCGCGGCCTTAGCGACGTCGAACCGTCGTTGCAACGCCCTCCGCGCGAAATCCTCACCGACGGCATCCGCACGATACTCGGCGACCAAGCGAGGGCGTCGTGCGACGGGCCAATGTTACGCCCCTGCAACGGCAGGAACATAAGTCACAATCAAGCCTTCATGCTGAACGGCGATCGGACAGCAAGTTCGACGCTCCGCGTAGGTAAGGAGTTTGCGACATGGCATATGAGAAATATCCGCGCGGCGACTATTACGGTCGTCGCGATACGCAGGATTACGGCCGCGACAGCGGGTCGGGGCGCAATTCGGATTTCGCCAACGAGCGTAACTATGAAGCCGCCGGCGCGTCGGATCGCGATCGCAACTATTGGGGCGGCGATCAGGATTGGGACGACAATAGCCGGGGCCGCGCCTTCGGCGATTATGGCCAGCAGGATTACGGTCGTCGCGATCAGCAGAGCGGCAGCCGGCAGAATTACGGCGGCCAGAACTACGGTAGCCAGGGCTCGCGCGGTCAGAATTATGGTCAGCGCGACTTCGGTGACCAAGGGTACGGCCAGCAGGGTTTCGGTGGCCAGCAGGGCTACGGACAGCAGGGTCGCGGCTATCGCGTGCAGAGCGAAGGGCGCGGCATGCGCGGCGGCCAGTACGGCAACAGCCAGTACGGCGGCGGCCAGTACGGTAGCGATCGTTCCAGCGGCAAACGGCAGGGCGGCGGCTACGGGCGCCAGCAGTCCGGTGGCAACCAGTACGGCAGCAACCAGTACGGCGGCAATCAGTACGGCGGCGGACAGTACGGGGCGGGCCAGTACGGCCAGCAACGTTTCGGCAACGACGGCGATCGCCAGCGCGGCAACGCGCCGCAGGGCTACGACCAGGACGACCGCGGCTTCTTCGCCCGCGCCGGGGACGAGGTCCGCTCGTGGTTCGGTGACGAGGACGCCGAGCGCCGCCGCGAGGCCGACATGCGCTACGACGAGCGCGCCTACAACGACCGCGATTCGGATTACGGCAACTGGCGCCGCAACCAGATCGACGCGCTCGACCGTGATTACGACGAATATCGCAGCCACAATCGTAGCAAGTTCGAAAACGAATTCACCACGTGGCGCAGCGGCCGCCAGTCGCAGCGCGATATGCTCGACAAGGTCGACGAGCATATGGAAGTCGTCGGGTCGGACGGCAGCCACGTCGGCACGGTCGACAAGGTGCGCGGCGATCGCGTGATCCTGACCAAGAACGACAGCGACGCCGGCGGGCGCCACCATTCGTTCCCGTCGAGCTGGCTCGACAGCGTCGAAGACAGCAAAGTCAAGCTGTCGAAGAGCGCCGACGAGGCGAAGAAGCAGTGGCGCGACGAGGAACGCAACCAGGCGATGTTCGGCGACAACAACACCGCGAACGCGACCAGCGGGGGCATGGCTGCCTCGACCGGCACGACCGCAGCCACGTCTACCAGCAGCGCGAGCGCCGGGACGACGACCGACGGCAAGGATGACGACGGAAAGATGCTCAACCGCAGCTTCCCCGGTACCTACTGATCGGCTGATCTTCGTCGGCCTCTGACCCCTTGGGGTCGACGAGCAGAGCCCGGGCCTCACCGCCCGGGCTCTTTGCGTTGGGGGCATGCTCGGGCATAGCGGCGCGCGCAAACACATAGGAGAGCCTGACATGCCACGTGCCTGGAGCCTCAAGTCGCGTCCCAAGGGAATGCCGCAGCCCGGCGATTTCGATCTCGTCGATCTGCCCGCCCAGCCGCTCGGCGAGGGCGAGGTGCGCATCGCCAACCGCTGGCTGTCGGTCGATCCGTACATGCGCGGCCGGATGAACGACGTGAAGAGCTACGTTCCGCCCTTCGCACTCGGCGAACCGATGCAGGGCGGCGCGATTGGCGAGGTGATCGAGAGCCGCGATGCGAGCGTGCCCGTCGGCACCAGGGTGCAGCACATGCTCGGCTGGCGCGACGAGGCGGTCGTGCCCGCAAGCCAGGTCCAGAAGCTGCCCGATCTCGATGTGCCCGACCAGGCGTTCCTCGGCCAGTTCGGCATGCCGGGGATGACCGCCTATTTCGGGCTGCTCGAAGTCGCGGCGGCGAAGCCGGGCGACGTCGTGTTCGTCTCCGCAGCCGCGGGCGCGGTCGGCTCCACCGTCGTGCAGATCGCCAAGGCGAAGGGGATGACGGTGATCGGCTCGGCCGGCGGCACGCAGAAGTGCGCCTGGGTCAAGTCGCTCGGCGCCGATGCGGTAATCGATTACAAGGCGGGCGACATCGTCGCCGCGCTTGCCGAAGCGGCGCCCAAGGGGATCGACGTCTATTTCGACAATGTCGGCGGCGATCACCTCGACGCCGCGCTGCTCGCCGCCAATCCGCACGCGCGCTTCGCGATCTGCGGGATGATCGACATCTACAACGACGGCAAACCGCAGTCGCTCAAATATCTCGCCAAGGTCATCGGCGCGCGGCTGACGATCAAGGGCTTCATCGTCAGCGATCACCTCGCCGGTGCGGCCGATTTCTACCGCGAGATGGGCGGCTGGCTCTCCGAGGGGAAGCTGAAGCGGGAGGAAACGGTGATGGACGGGCTCGAGCGGACGCCCGACGCGTTCATGGGCCTCTTCACCGGCGGCAACACCGGCAAGATGCTGGTGCGCATCTGACGAAGCGCCGTCACGCCGGATCTCCGGCGTGACGGCCTAGCCTTATCGGCGCTGGCTCAGATCGCGCCGCTGAACGTGTCGCACTGTGCCGGATCGCCGCTCTCCAACCCGCGACGCAGCCACGCCTGGCGCTGCGCCGACGTGCCGTGGGTGAAGCTCTCGGGCGCCACTCGCCCGCCGCCGCGGCGCTGCAGCGTGTCGTCGCCGATCGCCTGCGCGGCGGTCATTCCTTCCTCGACGTCGCCGGGCTCCAACCGGTTGCGGTTCTGTGCCGCCCAGACGCCGGCGTAGCAATCCGCCTGCAACTCCAGCCGCACCGACATCGCGTTGCCCTCCGCTTCGCTGCCCGATTGCTGCGCGCGGCGCACGCGCTCCGACGCGCCCGTCAGCGTCTGGATGTGATGGCCGAATTCATGCGCGACGACGTAATATTGCGCGAAGTCACCCGCCGCGCCGAACTTGTTCGCTAGTTCGTCGTAGAAGCTCGTATCGATGTAGATGCCCTGATCGGACGGGCAGTAGAACGGCCCCATCGCCGACATCGCGGCGCCGCAGCCCGATTGGCCGCTGCCGCCGTAGAACACGAGCTTGGGTGCTTCGAACCGCTCGCCCGATCGCGCAAACAATTGCTCCCAGGTGTTCTCCGCCGAGGAGAAGGCGTTGCACGTCGCCTTGGTCGCCGCATCGACGCCGCACGCCGCCGCCGCGCCGGTTCCGCCCGCGCCACCGCTCCGCTCGCTGCGCGTCGGCGCGCTGCTGCCGCCGCCGCCGACGAGCCCGCCGAGATTGCCCAGCCCGCCGAACACCGCAAAGATGATCAGCACCACCACGATCCCGCCGCAGCCGAACCGGCTGCCGATCATCGGCAACAGCCCAAGCAGCAGCCCGCCGCCGCCTCCGCCGCCGAAGCTCTGCCCGCGCTGGTCCTCGACGTTGATGTCGTTGTCGAAATCATCGAGCCGCATGTCGGCCTCCCCCTTTTCGTTACTCGTCCGGCATGAATGCGCGAAGGCGAAACGCGGTTGCATGGCTTGATCGCACGGGGGAGGCAGCGCATGACCGCGCACAATGGCCGATCACGATCCACGTCCGCCGCGGCGGGCAAAGCCGCTGCCGCTGCCCAGCGAAGTCGCGCTGGTCCTGCAGGGTGGCGGCGCGCTCGGCAGCTACCAGGCCGGCGTGATTGAGGCTCTGTCGGCGATCGCGATCGAGCCTGGCTGGGTCGCGGGCATCTCGATCGGCGCGGTCAACGCCGCGATCGTCGCGGGCAACCCGCCCGAGCGCCGCGTCGCGCGGCTGCGCGAATTCTGGGACCAGACGACGAGCTGGCTGCCGAGCTTCCCGATCCTGCCCGAGGATCACGTGCGCGAGTTCGTCCACGCCTGGTCGGCGGGGTTCGTGGCGCTCGCCGGGGTGCCAGGCTTCTTCGGCCCGCGCTTCGTGCCCCCCGTATTCGCCGCACCGGGGACGCCGGAGGCACTGAGCTTCTACGATTCCACCCCGCTGCGTGCGACGCTCGACGCGCTGATCGACTGGGATCTGGTCAACGACGGGCCGGTGCGCCTGTCGGTCGGCGCGGTCGATGTCGAGAGCGGCAATTTCCGCTATTTCGATACCGCGGAGGAGCGGCTCGACGCGCGCCACGTCATGGCGTCGGGCGCGCTGCCGCCCGGCCTCCCGCCGGTCGAGATCGACGGGCGCTGGTATTGGGACGGCGGGCTCGTCTCGAACACGCCGCTCCAGCACGTCCTCGATCACCAGCGCGAGGGCATGATCGTCTTCCAGGTCGATCTCTTCTCCGCCGCCGATGAACGCCCCCGCACGATCACCGATGCCGCCGCGCGCGCCAAGGAAATCACCTTTTCCAGCCGCACGCGCCAGGTGACCGACCAGCTGATGAAGCTGCGCCGCGAGCGCGAGCTCGTCCGCCGCGTCCTCGCCAAGCTGCCCGCCGAGCTGCGCGATGATGCCGACGTCGCCCGGCTCGCCGCGATGTCGGCCGAACAGCCCGTCAGCCTCGTCCACCTCATCTATCGCGCCAATGCGTGGGAGGGTGGCGCGCGCGATTTCGAATTCTCCACCCGCACGATGCGCGAGCATTGGGCCGCGGGCCGCGCCGCGGTCGAGGCGACGATGGAGAATGCCGAGCTCGTCGCGGAGAACATCCTCACCGGGCGCACCGCCGCCTTCGATCTCACACGATAAGGGAGTAGCTCGATGTTCCTGAAGGGCAAGACCGCGCTCGTCACCGGCTCCACCTCGGGGATCGGCCTCGCTTATGCCAAGGCGTTCGCCATTGAGGGCGCGAGCGTGATGATCAACGGCTTCGGCGACGCGGACGCGATCGAGCAGGCGCGCGCCGGCCTCGCGCAGACGAGCGGGGCGGCCGCGCTGTACGACGCGGCCGACATGACCAAGCCCGATCAGATCGCCGCGATGGTCGAACGCTGCCACGCCGAACTCGGCGGGCCCGACATCGTCGTCAACAACGCCGGCATCCAGTTCGTCTCCCCCGTCACCGATTTCCCGGACGACAAATGGGACGCGATCATCGCGATCAACCTCACCAGCGCGTTCCACGCGATGAAGGCCGCGATCCCGCACATGCGCGCGAAGAAGTGGGGCCGCATCATTTCCACCGCCTCGGCGCACAGCCTCGTCGCCAGCCCCAACAAATCGGCCTATGTCGCTGCCAAGCACGGCCTCGCCGGGCTGACCAAGACCGTGGCGCTCGAAACCGCGACCGACGGGATCACCGTCAACTGCATCTCGCCCGGCTACGTCTGGACGCCGCTGGTCGAGAACCAGATCCCCGATACGATGAAGGCGCGCAACCTGTCGCGCGATCAGGTGATCAACGACGTGCTGCTCGCGGCGCAGCCGACCAAGCAGTTCGTCACCCCCGAACAGGTTGCGGCCTTCGCGCTGTTTCTCTGCCGCGACGAGGCGGCCGCGATCACCGGCGCGAACCTTTCCGCCGACGGGGGCTGGACCGCTGCCTGATCGCCGCCCGGCAGTCGCGCGTGCCACCCGGCGCGGGCGTGCGCTCGCCCCGGCCGCCGCCCTTGCGCTGCTCCTTGCGGCGTGCGGCGGCAACGCGCCGTCGCCTGCGTCGTCGACGCCCCGCGGTGCGCTGCCGGGCAACTGGCGGAGCGTTGCGACGGCGGCCGATCGCACCCGCCTGCGCAACTGGCGTGAGACGTGGCTCGCCGCCGCAGCGCGGGCGCGGAGCGGGGGTGGGGCGGCCGCGCTCGCCGCCGACGCGCCGCTGTTCGATCTCGACCGCTTCCTCGTCGATCCGGTGCCGCCGCCGGGCGACTATCGCTGCCGCGTCGTGAAGCTCGGCGCGCAGGGCGTCGGCACGCGCGAATTCTTCAGTGAACCCCCCTACGCCTGCCGAATCGATCGCGAGGGCGATCTCACCAGCTTCGCCAAGATTGCGGGCCCGCAACGCCCAGTGGGGCTGATCTTCCCCGATCCGCAGGGGCGGGCAGTCTTTCTCGGCACGCTGCTGCTCGGCGACGAGACGCGCGCGATCAATTACGGGCGCGACACCGCGCGCGATCTCGCCGGCTACGTCGATCGCATCGGCGAGCGGCGCTGGCGCATGGTATTACCCAGCCCGGCGTTCGAATCGATGCTCGACGTGGTGGAGATCGTGCCGGTTAGTTGACCGGAACGGCGGCCGGGACAGGCACGGCCACCGGGGCGGGCGCGATTGCGCTCGGCGTCGGAACGATCGGCGGCAGGCTGGCGAGAAATTCCTTGCCGTGCCGACCGATGATCGTCACGCGGCGTTCGTTCGCCGCCGCCAATGCCTTCAGGAACGACCGCGGCTTCTTCATCAGCGCGGGGAAAGCATCGACGCTCGCCAGTCCGGCGCGGCGCGCCGCTTCCTGCGTGAAATGCACGCAATTGCGCGTGTTCATGCGATAGACGCCGTCGCCCGTCTTGTCGTCCCACTCGGTGACGAGGCGGCGGATGTCGGCATATTGCGCGTCGCTCAACGTCACTGCGAACTGCGCGTCACTGCCGTTCATGTACCCCGGCTTGGCGATGTCGATCCGCCCCGCGACCGGCCCGAACAGGATCGCCGGCGACACCGTCTTGGGGGTGAAGCCGTAATTGAGATCGACCGGCGGACCGCCCGCGTCAGGAATCCCGCGCAGCGTGAAGAAGGCGTGTGGGAAGCTGTTGCCGAGCTCGTGGCTCCAGAAGGTGATGACGACCGCCGCCTGCGCGGGCAGCGCGGCGAGCGATAGGAGAATGGCGACAAGGGCGCCCAGCATACGCGACATGGGCGCAAGTCTGTCACGCCGCCCGGCGAAGCTCAACGGGTGACTTTGCATCACGTCCGTTCCCGCGCCACCGCGGTCCGACACGGAAATACCCGCCGGTGGCGAACCACCGGCGGGCACCTTTCCTCCCCAGGAAACTCGAATGGCCGGGTAGTTTCCAGCCCGAAAACTTCCGCGCTTGGGCCGCGGCGCGGCGGAGCCGCGCCGTCGGACGGCGCCTTGGCGGCGCCGCCGGCCGGGCCGGTGCGTCTTGGCGGCAGCATCGCTGCCGCCATGCGCATCAGGCCGCGAACTGGTTCATCGTGTTGTGCGCGCCGCCGGCCTTCAGCGCGGCCTCGCCCGCGAAATATTCCTTGTGATCGTCGCCGATGTCGCTGCCCGACATGTTCTGATGCTTCACGCAGGCGATCCCCTCGCGGATCTCCTTGCGCTGCACGCCCTTGACGTAGCCGAGCATGCCCGCCTCGCCGAAATACTCCTTGGCGAGATTGTCGGTCGATAGCGCCGCGGTGTGATACGTCGGCAGCGTGATCAGGTGGTGGAAGATGCCGGCGCGCGCCGCCGCATCCTTCTGGAAGGTGCGGATCTTCTCGTCCGCCTCCGCTGCCAGATCGGTGTCGTCATAGTCGACGCTCATCAGCCGCGCGCGATCATACGCCGACACGTCCTTGCCGGCTTCCACCCAGGCGTCGAACATCTGCTGGCGGAAGTTGAGCGTCCAGTTGAAGCTCGGCGAATTGTTGTAGACGAGCTTGGCGTTCGGCACGACTTCGCGAATACGATCCACCATCGACGCGATCTGCTCGATGTGCGGCTTCTCCGTCTCGATCCACAACAGGTCCGCGCCATTCTGCAGCGACGTGATGCAGTCGAGCACGCAGCGATCGGCGCCGGTGCCTTCGCGGAACTGGAACAGGTTCGACGGCAGACGCTTCGGGCGCATCAGCTTGCCGTCGCGCTCGATCACCACGTCGCCGCGCAAGCTGGCAAGGTCGGTCACTTCCTCGCAGTCGAGGAAGGCGTTGTACTGATCGCCGATGTCACCCTTCTCCTTCGAGAAGGCGATCTGCTTGGTGAGGCCGGCGCCTAGCGAGTCGGTGCGCGTCACGATGATCCCGTCGTCGACGCCCAGTTCGAGGAAGGCGTAGCGGCAGGCGCGCACCTTGGCGAGGAAGTCTTCGTGCGGCACCGTCACCTTGCCGTCCTGGTGGCCGCACTGCTTCTCGTCGGACACCTGGTTCTCGATCTGGAGCGCGCAGGCGCCCGCCTCGATCATCTTCTTGGCGAGAAGGTACGTCGCCTCGGCGTTGCCGAAGCCCGCGTCGATGTCGGCGATGATCGGCACGACGTGCGTCTCGTAATTGTCGATCGCGTGCAGCAGACGCTGCGCCTCGATCTCGTTGCCTGCCTCGCGCGCCGCGTCGAGATCGCGGAACATCATGCCCAGCTCGCGCGCATCGGCCTGCTTCAGGAACGTGTAGAGTTCCTCGATCAGCGCCGGCACGCTCGTCTTCTCGTGCATCGACTGGTCGGGCAGGGGGCCGAACTCGCTGCGCAGCGCGGCAACCATCCAGCCGGAAAGGTACAGATACCGCCCCTTGGTGGTGCCGAAATGCTTCTTGATCGAAATGAGCTTCTGCTGCCCGATGAAGCCGTGCCAGCAGCCCAGCGACTGCGTGTACTCCGCCGGATTCGCGTCATAGGCCGCCATGTCGCGGCGCATGATGCCCGCGGTGTAGCGCGCAATGTCGATCCCGCTGCGGAAGCGGTTCTGCAGTCGCATCCGCGCCACCGCCTCGGCGTCGATGCCGTCCCAGGTGCCGTTGTAGCTGGCGACCAGCTGGCCGATCTGATGGGTTTGGTCCTGGTAGGTCATCGTGGTTCCTGTCACGCAAGTAGGCGGGTGGCGCGGGCCTGACGGCGCGCGGCGTCGCTCAGCCGAGGCGGCCGAGCCGGTGGTAAAGGTTGGAGAATTTGGCCGAGCGGGGCTCGTCGGCGATCTTCTTGACGTACTCGCCGATCGCTTCCTTCATCAGGCCGAAATCCTCGGTCGAGAAGACCGCACGGCTGCGCTGGGGCGTATCGTTCATGGCTCGCTCCTGTGTGGATGCTTACAAGTGAGATCGTAAAAAGCCGATCGAGCGGCGAAGCGCAAAGGAACCGACAGCGTCTGATGGTCACGACGTGCGCTGAAGCATCTTCGCTGCTGTCGCCTTGTAAATAATTGACAGAGTAGGCAGCACCCGGCAGGGCGGATCGCGAAGGGGTGATGCGATGGCCGAACGCAAGCTGATGGCGGGACATGCGGTGCGGCGCCTGCGCCGCCAGCAGGGGCTCAGCCAAGCGGCGATGGCTGAGATGATCGCGATCAGCCCGAGCTACCTCAACCTCGTCGAGCGCAACCAGCGCCCCGTGTCGGCGACGCTGCTCGTCAAGCTCGCCGAGACGTTCGACTTCGACGCGCGCGCGCTCACCGCGGCGGAGCCCGGCGGCGGGCGCGACGCGATGCGCCGCCGGCTCGCCGATCCGCTGTTCGCTGATCTCGAAATCGACCGGCACGAGCTCGAGGAATGGCTAGCCGCCGCGCCCGGCGGGGCGGAGGCGTTCGCGCGCGCCTTTGACCGGATTGGGCAGGGCGGGTCGGCCGCCATGCCCGCCGACGATCCCGTGGCGCGTGTCCGTGGCGAGATCGCGCGCTGGCGCAACCATTTCGCCGATCTCGACGCGGCGGCCGAAACGCTCGCCGATGAACTCCGCCTCGGCGCCGGCGACCTCTACGGCGCGATCGCCGAGCGGCTGCGCGTGAAGCACGCGATCGCGATCCGTGTCCTCCCCGTCGACGTGCTGCCCGACGTGCTGCGCCGGCTCGATCTCCACGCGCGCCAGCTCCAGCTGTCCGAACTGCTCGATCCCGCCAGCCGCACCTTCGCCGCGGCGTTCCAGCTCGCGCTGATCGAGGCGCGGGCGGAGATCGACGCGCTCGTCACCGGTGCCGCCTTCGGCCAGATCGCCGCCGACCGCCTGTTCCGCCGCCATTTCGCCAGCTATTTCGCCGCCGCGGTAATGATGCCCTACGCGCGCTTCCTGCGCGCCTGCGAGGCGACTGGCTACGATATCGAGCTGCTCCAGCGCCGCTTCGGTGCCGGCTTCGAACATGTCGCGCACCGCCTGACGACGCTGCAGCGCGTCGGCGCGCGCGGGCTGCCGTTCTTCATGATCCGCGTCGATCGCGCCGGACAATCGTCGAAGCGCTACGCCGGGGCGAGCGGCGCGGCGCTGGTCGAGGCGGAGGGGCGCTGCCCGCTGTGGCACCTCCACCGCGCCTTCGACCGCCCCGGCCACCTCGTCGTCCAGCTCGTCGCGCTGGAGGACGATACGCGTTGGATGACGATGGCGCGCACCGTCACGCCGCAGGGCCAGCGCTACGGCCTTGTTTCGGCGGAATTCGCGATCGGCATCGGCGTCGCGGCGGAGCATGCCGGCACGCTCGCCGCCGCACGCGGGCTCGATCTCGGCGGCGCGGCGATGCCGATCGGACTCGGCTGCCGACAGTGCCAGCGCCCCGATTGTCCGCAGCGCGCCGCGCCCCCCGCCGGCCGCGCGCTGGTCATCAACGAACGCGAACGCCGCCTCTCCGCGTTGACCTTTGCGGGCGACTGAAGCGCGCGCGTCGCGCAGCGGATGAGGTTGTCGTACGTCAGGCTCAGCACCGCCCCGCTGCCGGCCGCCCCGGCCGATCCCCCCGCTGTCGTCGGCCCTCCGCGCAGCACCAAACGCGTGTCGGCTATCGATGAGCGCTGCCTATCTACGCTCATCCCAGTCAGCGACAAAAGCGCGCATCTCGCGCGCGGCGGTTGGCAGCCTTAGGCGCAAGGAGACCAGGCGCTGCCACTCCGCCCACTGAATCCAGTGACCTCAGCAGCGAACACGCCATCACGCCGCGCCAGACGTCGTCGACTCCTCCGACGTGAATTTATCTCAAGCCGCTACCAGCGCCGCCAGCCAGCCGGCGATCGCAAGCGAAACGCCCGCCCGTTCCGGCCACGCCCGCCTATCGCTCGTCGATCACGTCGGCATCGATCTCCCACGTGTGGTTCTCGACGATCCATGCGTCCACCGGGCAGCCGTTCTCGTCCAGCGTCGGGCGGAAGCGAAACGCCGCCTGGATCTGGCGGCACGTGCTGTCGTCCACCGCGCGATTGCCGCTCGAGCGCGTCACGCGGCACAGGCCCACGCGCCCGGTCCGAAGCACCTGGTAGCGCACCCCCACTGTGCCGCTGAACCCGGTGGCGAAGATCGCTTCGGGCAGATCACCAACCCTCAGCCGCCCGCGAATCTGCTCGGGCGGCGTATCGTCACCGCCACCCCCGCCATCGCCGTCGCCGTTCCCGCCGCTGCCAAAGCCGTCGCCGATCCCGCCCGCGCCCGTCCCCGGCCCGCGCACGGTCGACGATCCCGACATAGTGTCGCTCGCGGTGAACGGCTTGGGCGCGGCAATGACGGGCGGCGGGGGCAGCGGCACCACCACCACCGGCTCGGGCGCCGCCACGGGGGTCGCCCGGCTGCGCAGGTTACGCGGCGAGGCACGCCCCTCCGACCGCGTCGCCGCCACCTTTTTCTCGGGGATCACCTGCACCTTGGGCGGGGGCGGGGGGTCCTCGGCGGCGAACAGCTTCAGCGTCTCCTGCGCCTTCTGCCGGAACGACACCGACAGCCCGGTGATCAGCGCCAGCCCGAGCAGCGCCTGCACCACGACCGCCGCGATCGCCGCCACGATACGCTCGCGGGTCCAGTGCGGTTCGTCGGGGCGGGCATAGGCCATGGCACGCCTTTCGCACATCCTCGCTGAACGATCGCTGGCTGCCGCGCCGCAGCGCGGCTCGTCCGCGCGTGATCAGCCGCCCGGCGTCGCAGATGCCGCGGCGATCAGCGCGTCGTCGATCTCGCGCGCGCGCACCGCCGCGGGCCGCTCCATTACGCGGGCGAGATAGGCATCGAATTCGTCGCACGCCGGCAGCGCGCCGAACTGCTTGCCCCAGCCGATATGGCTGCCGACATAGACGTCGGCGGCGGTGAAGCGGTCACCCGCGATATATCGGTGCGCGCTCACCGCGCGCTTCAGCGTCTCGACCACGCGATCGAGCGAGCCGTAGCCCACCATGCCCTGCTGATCCGCACCCGGCGTGACGCCGAGCGAGCGATTGGTGATCGCCGCTTCCACCGGACCCGCCGCGAAGAACATCCAGCGATAGTAATCTGCGCGCTCGGCCGCGGTCGGCGCCAGCCTGGCTTCCGGAAAGGCGTCGGCGAGATAGGCGATGATCGCGCCCGCCTCGCTCACCGCCCGGCCGTCGTGAACGATCGTCGGCACCTTGCCCATCGGGTTGGCAGCAAGGAAATCGTCGGGCTTCGCCGCCCAGTCGACGAGTCGCGTCTCGTACGGCGCGCCGACCTCCTCGAGCATCCACCGCGCGATCCGCCCGCGCGACATCGGATTGGTGTAGAAGATCAGCTCGCTCATCCCACGTGTCCCCAACTAGCGGAACATAGTAGGAACCACCCGTTCCCCGCCGTCAAGTCAGCGATCGAGATAGCGGTGCAGGAAAGCGGTGGTGCGCCCCCACGCCAGATCCGCCGTCGCCTTGTCGTAGCGGGCGGCAGAGGTGTCGTTGTTGAAGGCATGGTCGACGCCGGGATAGGTGAACGCCTCCACCGGCTTGCCCGCCGCCTTCAAGGCCGCGACCCACGGCGTCACCGTCTGCGCGACGCGCGCGTCCTTCTGGGGCAGATGGATCATCAGCGGCGCGCCGACCTTGCCCGCCTCCTGCGGCGCCGGGGCGGGGCCATAATAGGAGACGCCGGCGTCGATCCCGCCAGCCACCGCTATCCGGTTGACGAACGCGCCGCCCCAGCAGAAGCCGACGATGCCGACCTTGCCGGTCGATCGCGGCAGCTGCCGTGCCTTGTCGGCAAAGGCGCGCGCTTGCGCCAGCGCCAGATCATAGTCGATCGTGCCGATCAGCTCGCGCGCCTTGTCCTCGTCCGCCGGCGTGCCGCCCTGTGGCGCGAGCAGATCGGGCGCGATCCCGACGAAGCCGGCAAGCGCGACGCGGCGTGCGACGTCCTGGATGTGCGGCGTCAACCCGCGGTTCTCGTGGATGACGAGCACTACGCCATGTTTGGTCTTGCTCGTGGGGCTGACGAAATAGGCGCGCGCTGGCTTCCCCGCCTCGGTTCCGCTGCGCATCTCGGCCACAATCCGCGCGTCCTTCGGATCAATCATCGCCGCGGCGGCTGGCGAGGCGGCGATCCCGGCGATCAGCGCCTCTGCCGCCACCGCCGATCCGGCCAGCGCGGTCATCTGGCGCAGCAGCGTGCGCCGGTCGCGATGCTCGTGCGTGAAGGCGTCGTAGAGCTGGACGGCGCGGTCGCGCAGCGAAGGATCGGGCACACGGTGTCTCCCTGCTTGCCTGCTCGGGGCAGGGTTTGGTTTATAGCTTTTTGTGTCATCGATCGACATGTCGGTCAAAGCCGTTGCAGAACGACGATATCCTGATGGGCAAGCGCCGCCATCGGCAGCCAAGCCAGCAATTTGTAGCCTCCTTCCCAATGCTGAACGATATAGTCGATAGTATGGAAGGTGGCGCCATAATATTCAGGCAGCGCCATCTCCCATGAAGTTCGTTGCGGCTGATAATAGAAGCCCTGACGTTCGAACTTTGGCGTGATGCGCAGGAGATCATCGATCCGACCAGCGTTCACCATGTTCCGCTGGAAATCTTTCCATACTTTGCGCCCGTGCACCGTAAGTACGGCGATTCCGCCGGGGCGCATGATGCGGTAAAGCTGATCAAGCCAGTAGAATTGCAGGTTCTCCGGCAGGTGCGTAAACACACTGTGATTGACAACAAGGTCAATGGACGAGTCCGCCAGAGGAATCGGACGCTCTTCGGAAATGATGTGCGCAATAACATCAGGAATGTTGGCGGAAACCCAGTCTATGGCTTCGGCATCCACATCGGCCGCGAACAATTGTTGCCGGTCCGAGAGCGATGGACGAAGATGACGCAGCGTACGTCCGCAGCCGCAGCCGAAATCGAAAATCGCCGAGAAGTCGGGATAGTCGCGGCCGATGCTCAACAAAGCGCGCCGCCAGTCATTGACGGTAAACGCGCCCGACTCGCGGAACCACGCAATATCCTCTTTCCCGGTGACACGCCCGATCAGGCTTTTCGGGGGCAGCGCCGCAATTTCGCGGCCTAATTGAAAAGCCATCTCATCTCCTTGATGGAACCTGACGAACCGTCGTGCTTCATCGATAGCCAATTGATGTACTGCACGCACGCGGCGGCGAAACTTCGCCGCGCCTATTGCGAAAAGGCAAGCGAGAGATGGGTAACGAGCCTGTTTCCTGGATCAGGTCCCACGCGCGTTGGCGGTGAAGCCGATCGTCAGCAATGGCCGGGGGTAGCTCGTCCATTAGCCCCGCTACTTCCTCGCGGATGACGTCGAGCGCGCGGAGCGAGATGGCGCTTGATCCTGAGGCGCCGACGCATCCGATCTCGACGAACTGCGCGGCCGCTCCACGCCACGTAGTGGGGGCCGCGACGAAGCCGTGGCGCGCGGCGATGTCGCAGGCGCTGCACCCGCGCGTCGAGGTTTACCGGCACGATCAATAGGGTCTCGCGACCGGCTTTTACTATCGTCGATATCGGAAGTGGCGCCATCGCCAGCGAGGATCCCGCGACCGTCAGCGGATCGGCATAGACCGCAGGCGGCGCGGGCCTCGGGCGTTGCGCCAGAACCATCGCGAGAGGCATAGGTTGACGCTCAGCAGCGCCGCTGGCGGCCCTTTGTATCACCGGGCGCCCGCTAGACCGCTCAGATACATCAGAATGGCGGAGATCCCCGCTTCCTCAGGAAGGCTGGTGACCCCTACGGGAATCGAACCCGTGTTTTCGCCGTGAGAGGGCGACGTCCTAACCGCTAGACGAAGGGGCCGTGCGAGCGGAAGCGGCGCCTCTAGGGCGCGCGCGCGGCGCCGTCAAGCGGCTGCGCGCGTCCCCCGGGTCATCAGGCCGCGCTGCCGCTCCGTCAGGCGGCGACCTTGCGGCGCTCGGCCATTTCGGCGTTGAGCATCTCGGCGAGCAGGAAGGCGAGCTCGAGGCTCTGGCTTGCGTTCAGCCGCGGGTCGCAATGCGTGTGATAGCGGTCGGCCAGGCTCTGTTCGGTGACGTCCACCGCACCGCCGGTGCATTCGGTCACGTTCTGCCCCGTCATCTCGGCGTGGATGCCGCCGGCGTGCGTGCCCTCGGCGCGGTGGATCGCGAAGAAGCCGCGCACTTCGGCGAGGATGCGGTCGAACGGCCGCGTCTTGTAGCCGTTGGCGGCCTTGACGACGTTGCCGTGCATCGGGTCGCAGCTCCACACCACCGGATGCCCCTCGCGCGTCACCGCGCGCAGCAGGCGCGGGAAGGCGCCCTCGATCTTGTCGTAGCCGTAGCGGGTGATCAGCGTGATCCGCCCCGGCACGCGCGCGGGGTTGAGCGTGTCGAGCATCCGCAGCAGCGCGTCGGGCTCCAGGCTCGGCCCGCACTTCAGCCCGATCGGGTTGCCGATGCCGCGCAGGAACTCGACGTGCGCCGATCCCTCGAAACGCGTGCGATCGCCGATCCACAGGAAATGCGCCGACGTGTCGTACCAGTCGCCGGTCAGCGAATCCTGCCGCGTCATCGCCTCCTCGTACGGCAGCAGAAGCGCCTCGTGGCTGGTGTAGAAGCTGGTCTGCGCCAGCTGCGGCACCGTCTCGGGATCGATCCCGCACGCCGCCATGAATTCCAGCGCCTCGCCGATCCGGTCCGCGGTCTCGGTATATTTCTTCGCCCACGGGCTGCGGCCCATGAAGTCGTGCGTCCAGCGATGCACCTGCGCGAGATTGGCATAGCCGCCCTGCGCGAACGCGCGCAGCAGGTTCTGCGTCGCCGCCGACTGATTGTAGCCGCGGATCATCCGCTCCGGATCGGGCTGCCGTCCGTCGAGCGTGAAGGCGATGTCGTTGACGTTGTCGCCGCGATAGCTCGGCAGCTCGACGCCGTCGATCACCTCGGTCGGCGCGGAGCGCGGCTTGGCGAACTGCCCCGCCATCCGCCCCAGCTTCACCACCGGCAGCTTGGACGCAAAGGTCAGCACCACCGCCATCTGCAGGATCACGCGGAACGTGTCGCGGATGTTGTTGGGGTGGAATTCGGCAAAGCTTTCAGCGCAGTCGCCGCCCTGCAGCAGAAATGCCTCGCCCGCCGCGACGCGCGCCAGATCGTGCGTCAGGTTGCGCGCCTCGCCCGCGAACACCAGCGGGGGATAGCTGCGCAGCGTCTGCGTCGCCGCGTCCAGCGCGGCAGCGTCGGGATAGTCGGGCAGCTGGCGGGCTTCGTGTGCGGTCCAGCTATCGGGGGCCCAATTGGCGGCCATGGCAGAAATCCTTTCGGCGCGCGCCCATGCGGCAAAGCGCGCGCCCGTGCAAACAAGCTAAGGTTGGCTCATAGCACGCCGGGGTATCCGCCGCCATCGATCAGCAGGCTCTGCCCGGTGATATAGCCCGCCTGCGCCGAGCACAGGAAGGCGCACGCCGCGCCGAATTCGGCCGGATCGCCGAAGCGCTTCGCCGGGATCCGCTCTTGCCCGCGCGCCTTGGCGGTGTCGACGTCGATCCCCTGCGCCTTGGCGGCGAACCCCATCACCCCCTCGATCCGCCGCGTCGCGAATAGCCCGGGAAGGAGGAAGTTGATCGTCACGTTCGCCCCCGCCACCTCGCGCGCGACGCCCGCGAGAAAGCCGGTCAACCCGATCCGCGCGCCGCTCGACAGGTCGAGCCCCGTCGTTACCGATTTGACGGAGGAGGAGGTGATGCAGACGATCCGCCCGAAACGCCGCTCGACCATCCCGTCGATCACCTGCTGCACCAGCCGGATCGGCGTCACCATATTGGCGTCGAGCCCGGCGTGGATCGCGTCGGCGTCGAGGTCGCGAAAGCCGCGCGGCGGCGGCCCGCCGTTGTTGTTGACGAGGATGTCGGTCGTCCCCGCCGCCTGAACCAGCGCCGCCTGCACGCCCGCGTCGCCGATATCACCCGCGACCGTCTCGATCGTCGCGCCGGTCTCGTCACGGATCGCTGCTGCGGCGTTGTCGAGCGCCTGCGCCTCGCGCCCGTTCATCACCACGCGGCAGCCCGCCCGCGCGAGCTCGGCGGCGCATGCGCGGCCGAGCCCGTGGCTCGAGGCGCAGACGATCGCGGTCCTGCCCGAAAGCCCGAGGTCCATTCGCTCTTCTCCCGTTCGTTCGGGAAAAGGCCTTACGCGATCGCGCGCATCCCCGTCACGCCCGCCGTTCTTACTGGCGCGGCAACCAGTTGCCGTGGAAGCCTGGCGGGACGCGATGCGGGATACGGATGCTGGCCACCGGCGCGCCGGCGAAATCACGCGCGTCGATGATCGCAAGGTCGGTCGTCTCGTTGGTGAGGTCGACGACCAGCCCGATCAGCCAACCCTCGTCCTCGCCCGCCGCATCATGCGCGGGCACGAACACGAACTCGCCCGGATAGCGCCCCGCGCCGAACTCGTGCACCTCGCGCGTCCCGGCCGCCAGATCGTGCTTGTACAATCGCGTCGCACCGATCACCTCGTCCACCTCCTCGTCGGGCAGCGCCATCACGTAGGCAAAGCGATACGGCTGGCCGAAGCGCCGCTCGTCGGGGCGCGGGAACTCCTGCGGCGCGGCGTCGATCGTGCGGATCGCGACGGTGCGCGTCACCGGATCGACCGTCCACCGCTCGAACCCGCGGCTGCGCCCGTTCGGGCCCTCGGTGCCACCGGCGAACATCGTCTCGAACGCGCACACGTCCATCACCACGCGCCCGTCGGCATCGTCATAGGCGTTGGCGACGTGGAAGACGTAACCCGGCGCCACGTCGCACCAGATCACGTCGCCGTCGCCGCCATTGCGCGGCAGCAGGCCGACGCGCGCGCGGTGATCGGGGTTCCAGCGGTACGGAAAGCGATGCCCGCCGATCAGCGCCTTCATCGAGAAGGTGACGGGCAGGTCGAGGATGATCGCGTAGCGCTGCGTGATCGCGCAGTCGTGGATCGACGGCCCGTGCGCGACGGTGATCGGTTCCTCGCGCGTCACCCGGCCGTCGGCGTCGATCACCACGTGGCGGATCGTCGTCGGATCGGTACCCTCATAGGCGATCGCGTGATGCTCGCCGGTCAGCGGGTCGCGGTGCGGATGCGCGGTGAACGATCCCTCCAGCGTGCCGTCGAACGGATTGTACGTCTGGTCGCCCAGCTCCTCGCCCAGCTCGACCGGATAGCTCCCCGCCTCGACCAGCGCGAAGGTGCGCCCGCCGATCTCGACGACGTTGGTGTTGACGGTATCGAACCCGCCGTGCCGCGGCCCCGGCGCGGGCCGCTCGCCCAATGCCGCCGCGACCGACTGCGACCGGATCCAGCGGTTGCGATACCACAGCGCGCGCCCGTCGGCGATCGCGACGCCGTGCACCATCCCATCGCCGGTGAACCAGTGATAGCCCGCCGCCTCGGGCGCGACCGGGTTCGGCCCGATCCGCAGATACCGCCCGTCGAGCGCCGCGGGGATCGTTCCCGTCACCGCCAGGTCGCAGATCGTGCGCTCCTCCGTCAGCGGCGCGTGGATCCCCTCGAGGAACGCGTTCGATCCTGCCGGCAGGCGGCGGCGGTTGAAGCCGGCGACGGCCTCGATGCCCTTGCCGACGACGGAGCGGATGGCGGTTTCGACGCTGCTTGCCACGATGTCTCTCCTCTATGTGTATGGCGTAAACATGACGCCAATATAAGCATTGTCAACACAGGCAATGGAGAAACCGCCGCGATGTTGCTACCGGGCGGCGATGACTGCTCGACCCTATCACCACGGCGACCTGCGCAGCGCGCTGATCGAGGCGGGCGTCGCCGCGGTGGAGGCGAGCGGGGCGGACGCGCTGTCGCTGCGCGAACTGGCGCGCACCGTCGGCGTCAGCCCGACCGCGGTGTACCGCCATTTCCCCGACAAGCAGGCGCTGGTGGCGGCGCTCGCACGCGTCGCGCTCGATCGGCTCGCCGCGTCGCAGGCCGCCGCCGCGCAGGCGGCGGGGGGCGGGAAGGCAGGCTTCCAGGCGACGGGCGCGGCCTATGTCCGCTTCGCGCTCGCCAATCCTGGCTTGTTCCGCCTGTTCACCGCGCATCCGATCGATGCGATCGCGCCCGCCGGCGACGCCTCGGTCGATGCGATGGCGATGCTTCAGGCGAACGCCGCCGCGCTCGCGCCGCCCTCGGTCGATCCGGCGATCTTCGCGCTGCAGTCCTGGTCACTGGTCCACGGCCTCGCGATGCTGCTGCTCGATCGGCACGTGACGCTCGACGATGCCGCGATCGACGCCGTCGTCGATCTCCACGTCGAACTTGCTGCGGGCGGTGCGGCGGCCTAAATCCCGATCATGGCCCACGCGCATCACCATCACGAGCCGCAGGGCGACGATCTCGCCACCGCCGCGCAGGCGACGCTCGAGCGCGCGGGAGAACAGTGGACCGCAATGCGCGCGAGCGTGTTCGGTGCGCTCGCCGGCTTCGCCAAACCCGCCAGCGCCTATGACATCGCCGATGCCGTTTCCAAGTCGGAAGGGCGGCGAGTCGCGGCGAACAGCGTCTATCGCATCCTCGACCTGTTCGTCGGCGCGAACCTGGCGCGCAAGGTGGAGAGCGCGAACGCCTATGTCGCCAACGCCCACCCCGATTGTCTGCACGATTGCATCTTCCTGGTGTGCGACAGCTGCGGGCAGACGACGCACCTCGACGACGATCGCGTCACCGGCGGTGTGCGGCATGCCGCGCAAGAGGCGGGCTTCACCCCCGTCCGCCCGGTGATCGAAGTGCGCGGTCGCTGCGCCGCCTGCGCGGGTGCGGCATAGTAGTTTTCTGCTAGTCGGTAGCATTCGACACGATCGGCGCGCTCGGCTAAGCATGAAAAGATGACCGATCTGCCTCAGACGCCGCTGCTCGATACAGTTTCGACGCCGGCCGATCTTCGGAAACTGGCCCCCGAACAGTTGCGCCAGCTCGCCGACGAGCTGCGTACCGAAACGATCAGCGCGGTCGGTACGACCGGTGGCCACCTCGGGTCGGGCCTCGGCGTGGTCGAGCTCACCACCGCGATCCATTATGTCTTCGATACGCCGCGCGACCGGCTGATCTGGGACGTCGGCCACCAATGCTATCCGCACAAGATCCTCACAGGCCGGCGGAACCGCATCCGCACGCTGCGCCAGGGCGGGGGGCTCAGCGGCTTCACCAAGCGTAGCGAGAGCGAGTACGATCCGTTCGGCGCGGCGCACAGCTCGACGTCGATCTCCGCCGCGCTCGGCTTCGCCATCGCCAACAAGATCGCCGACCAGCCGGGCAAGGCGATTGCGGTGATCGGCGACGGTGCGATGTCCGCCGGCATGGCGTATGAGGCGATGAACAACGCAGAGGCCGCCGGCAACCGGCTGGTCGTGATCCTCAACGATAACGACATGTCGATCGCGCCGCCGGTCGGCGGGCTATCGGCCTATCTCTCGCGCATCGTGTCGAGCCGCGAGTTTCTGTCGGTGCGCGAACTGATGAAGAAGGTCGCGCGCCGCCTGCCGCGCCCGTTCCACAATGCCGCGCGTAAGACCGACGAATTCGCCCGCGGGATGACGATGGGTGGCACCCTGTTCGAGGAACTGGGCTTCTACTACGTCGGGCCGATCGACGGGCATAACCTCGAACACCTCATCCCGGTGCTCGAGAACGTGCGCGATGCGCAGGAAGGCCCGATTCTCGTCCACGTCGTGACCAAGAAAGGCAAGGGCTATGCTCCGGCCGAGGCCGCGTCGGACAAATATCACGGCGTGCAGAAGTTCGACGTCATCACCGGCGCGCAGGCGAAGGCGCCGCCGGGGCCGCCCGCCTATCAGAACGTGTTCGGCGACGCGCTCGCCGACGAGGCGGATCGCGATCCCCGGATCTGCGCGATCACCGCGGCGATGCCCGGCGGCACCGGCATCGACCGCTTCGCGCAGCGCCATCCCGATCGCGCGTTCGACGTCGGCATCGCCGAGCAGCACGGCGTCACCTTCGCCGCCGGCCTCGCCGCGCAGGGTATGCGCCCGTTCTGCGCGATCTACTCCACCTTCCTCCAGCGCGCCTACGATCAGGTGGTGCACGACGTCGCGATTCAGAACCTGCCGGTGCGCTTCGCGATCGATCGCGCGGGTCTCGTCGGTGCGGACGGCGCGACCCACGCCGGATCGTTCGACATCACCTATCTCGCCAGCCTGCCCAATTTCGTCGTCATGGCGGCGGCGGACGAGGCGGAGCTCGTCCACATGACGCACACCTGCGTCGAGCATGATTCGGGGCCGATCGCGGTGCGTTACCCGCGCGGCAACGGTGTCGGCGTGCCGCTGCCCACCACGCCCGAGCGGCTCGAGATCGGCAAGGGCCGCATCGTGCGCGAGGGCAAGACCGTCGCGATCCTGTCGCTCGGTACGCGCCTTGCCGAGGCGATGAAGGCCGCCGAGCAGCTCGAGGCGAAGGGGCTGTCGACCACCGTCGCCGACCTGCGCTTCGCCAAGCCGCTCGACGAGGCGATGATCCGCCGCCTGCTTGCGACGCATCAGGTCGCCGTCACGATCGAGGAAGGCTCGATCGGCGGGCTCGGCGCGCACGTGCTGACGATGGCGTCGGACGAAGGGCTGATCGACGGCGGGCTCAAGCTGCGCACGCTGCGCCTGCCCGACGTGTTCCAGGATCAGGACAAGCCCGAGGCACAATATGCCGCCGCCGGGCTCGACGCCGACGGCATCGTGCGCACCGTGCTCAAGGCGCTGCGCTGGAACGAGGAAGGCGCGGGGGCCGTCGGCGCGCGCGCGTGAGCGGCTGGACCAAGGTCTTCCTCGCCACCGCGATCATGGTCGTCGCGCTGGCGGGGTTCAATCTCGCGCTGTGGCGCCGCCTGCGCGAAGCCCGTCGCCTCGCCGCGATAGAGCGGCCAGACGACGTTGATCCTGCAACTCAAGTGGCGGCCAAGCCGTCGCCGGAGAGCCACTGAACCCGCGGCGCAGGGCTGGGTTAGGCGCAACCGCTCGTCCGTGATCCGTCGGTGGTCTCGCCCGCCGGAGACTTGCGTCGCGCTCCGCCAGTCCCCGGCACGCCACGCGATCGACGATCAACGACGCGATCTGGAGGAGCGACGCCATTTCGACTTCGATGCACTGCGCGACCCTCATGGAAGCACACATCGGGCCCTCATGCACTACACACGAACTCCACCTAAAGCCCCACCTTATGACCGCAAAATAGTGCCTTGAACATCCACCGGACGAGTCAATATTGAGCGCGCATCGCCCGGTGTCCGCACCTCGCCGTGCGGCCCGCCAGCGGCCTCGATCACCCGACCAAGCAGCTCCTGACCTTCCGGCCACCAGCCAAGGCCGCTCGCCGCATTGAGGTGTCCCTGCGCGCCGGCGTCGACGAAGTGGCTGCCCCAGTCGACGGCAAGGCTGTGCGCCCGCTCGATCGCGATCCACGGATCGTCGGCACTCGCGACGAGGATCGACGGGAACGGCAGGGATGTTCTGGGGGTGGGCGCAAAGGTCGCCAGTTCAGGCGGCGCGTCGTCGCGGTCGACGTCGGGCGGGGCGACCAGCAGCGCGCCTGCGACCGGCCAGCCGTAGGGCTGCGGGCTCAGCGTCGCCCACCACGCGATCGCCTGACACCCCAGGCTGTGGCCGACCAGGATCACCGGCGCCTGCGCCTGTGCGATCGCCTGGTCGAGCTTCGTCACCCAGGCGTTGCGATGCGGCGTGTCCCACATGCCCAGCTCGACGCGGCGCGTGTCGAGCCGGCTCTGCTCCCACAGCGTCTGCCAGTGCGACGGGCCGGAATTACCCAGTCCGGGAACGGTCAGCACCGTTGGTCGATGGAAAAGGTCGGACGAAAAACGGCCCATGGCACTATCCTCTTCGTCGAAGAGGCCGCGTTGCCGGTGCTCTAGGGGGACGCCCGGCACCGCGACCTCACTGTCTTCGTATATTCCCCTAAATTCATAGGCAATCATCTCAGTTCCGTCAGATCGCCCAACCGCCCACCGCTTGCGACGAACGGCCATAACCGTGATAGGAATACGATGCCCAAGATACGCGCGGATCAACTCCTAGTAGATCGTGGCCTCGCCGAATCGCGGACGCGCGCGCAGGCGCTGATCATGGCGGGGCTGGTATTCGTCGGGACACGCAAGATCGACAAGCCGGGGCAGGCGCTCCCGCCCGATGCGGCGCTCGACGTGCGCGGGCGGGATCATCCGTGGGTGTCGCGCGGCGGGATCAAGCTGGCGCACGGGCTGGATCACGCCGGCTGGGACGTTGCCGGTGCGGTCGCGATCGACGTCGGCTCCTCCACCGGCGGCTTCACCGACGTGTTGCTGACGCGCGGTGCCGCACGCGTCTACGCGGTCGACAGCGGCACCAACCAACTCGCTTGGAAGCTGCGCCAGGATCCGCGCGTCGTCGTCCACGAACAGACCAGCGCGCGCATCCTGACGCCCGCACACATCCCCGAACCGGTCGACCTCATCGTCTGCGATGCGAGCTTCATCGGCATCGCCAAGGTGCTCGACGTGCCGCTCGGTTTCGCCAAACCCGCGGCGCGCGCGATGACGCTGGTGAAGCCACAGTTCGAGGCCGGGCGCGAAGAAGTCGGCAAGGGCGGCGTGGTCCGCGATCCCCTCGTGCACCAGCGCGTCTGCGCCGATGTCGCTACGTGGTTCGAGGGCAGGGGATGGAAGGTCGAGAGCCTCAGCCCCAGCCCGATCACCGGCCCCGAAGGCAATATCGAGTTCCTGCTCGCCGCGACGCGCGGGTGATCGCTGTCCGATATTGAAGCAACCCGGCGCGCGTACGGCGGTTTACGCCCCGATGCGCGCGTGATTATGCCCGCGAAACGATCTTGGAGGAAATGTGGGCGGCATTGCATCGAAGGCTCAGCTGCGGATGTCGTTTGCGCGCTGGGCGCTGCTGTGCGTTCCGCTGATCGTCCTACTCGGCTTCCTGTCGGGGCGCAGCGTCGCCTCGGGTAACGATAACGCTTGGTACCAGGCGTTGGTCAAGCCGGCGCTGACCCCGCCGGGCTGGGTCTTCCCCGTTGCCTGGACAACGCTCTACATCCTCCTCGGCCTCGCGCTGGCGATGATCCTCAACGCACGCGGTGCCCGCGGCCGCGCCGTCGCCGTCGTCCTGTTCGCCGCGCAGTTCGCGCTCAATCTCGCCTGGACGCCGCTGTTCTTCGGCGCGCATCGCGTTACCGCCGCGCTGCTGGTGACCATAGCCATTCTACTGCTGTCGATCGCGACGACCTTCTCGTTTGCGCGCATCCGGCGCCAGGCGGCGTGGCTGCTGGTGCCCTATCTCGTCTGGCTGAGCTTCGCCGCCGGACTCAACTGGCGGATCGGGCAGCTCAATCCCGACGCGCAAAGCCTTGTGCCGGGCGCGCGAACGTCCCAAGTCATCGGCTGAGTTTCCTTTCCGAAAGGCGTTGCGCGATGCAGTCCGAAAACCGGCTGTTCGATGATCTGGTGAAGTTCGTGAACGGCGCCGCGGGTACCGTCGCCGGTGTCGGTCGCGAGGCTCAGTCCGGTGCGCGCGAGCGCGCGCGCGAATGGATCGGCGGGCTCGATTTCGTCTCGCGCGACGAGTTCGAGGTGGTGAAGGCGATGGCGGCTGCGGCACGCGACGAGGCGGATGCGCTGCGCGCGCGGCTCGACGCGCTCGAGGCGAAGCAGCAGGGTTGAGCGCCGGAGACGGCGCGGCCCGCTTTGCCTATCGCCGCGAAGTCGTGCGATAAGGTGATGATGCTCGACGAAGCCGACCACGACCAGGGACCCGAAGCCCCGCTCGACATGCTCGAAAGCTATTTCGCTGCGCACGGCTGGTCGTTCGATCGCAACGACGACGAGATTAGCGCGACGGTGAAGGGCAGTTGGACCGAGTATGAACTCCGCGCGCTGTGGCGCGAGGAGGACGGCGTGCTGCAGTTCCTCGCCTTCCCCGATGTCAAGGTGCCCGAGCAGTCGCGCGCCGCGGTGTACGAGGCGATCGGGCTCGCGAACGAACAGCTCTGGCTCGGCCACTTCGAACTTTGGTCGTCCAGCGGCATCCTCCTGTACCGGCACGCCGCGCTGATCGATCAGGACGATGACGAGGAAGTGATGCTGACGCTCGACGCCGCCAGCACGCTGATCGAGACGGCGATTGACGAGTGCGAGCGCTTCTATCCGGTGTTCCAGTTCGTCCTGTGGGGCGGCAAGTCGCCGCGCGACGCGATCGCGGCGGCGCTCATCGACACGCAGGGCGAGGCCTGATCGCCGCATGACCTTTCCGGCTTCCTTGTGGCTCGTCGGCGCTGGCAACATGGGCGGCGCGATGCTGCGCGGCTGGATCGGCGCGGGCATGGATCCGGCGGCCGTGACGGTGATCGATCCCGGTGCGTCGGCGCTCCCGCCTGGCGTGCGTTGCGTGTCCACCCCGCCGTCGGACGCCGCACCGGAGGTTCTTGTGCTCGCGGTCAAGCCGCAGTTGCTCGACGCGGTCGCATCAGGCCTGGCACGGGTTCGCCCGGCGATGCTCCTGTCGATCCTCGCTGGAGTGGAAGAGCAAACGCTTGCCGCGAGGATCCCCGCTGCCTCGATCGTGCGCGCCATGCCTAATCTGCCCGTCGCGATCGGCAAGGGCGTGACCGCGCTCCACGCCACGACCGCAACCGATGCCGCGCGCGCCACGGCCGAGGCGCTCGTCGCGCCGCTAGGCAAGGTCGAGTGGATCGCCGACGAGCAGATGTTCGACGCGGTCACTGCGCTGTCGGGGTGCGGGCCGGGCTTCGTCTTCCGCTTCATCGATGCGCTCGCCGCCGCGGGCACGGCGCTGGGCCTGCCCGACGATCAGGCGGCACGGCTCGCGCTCGCCACGGTGGAAGGGGCGGCCGCGATGGCGAGTGGCGCACCGGAGAGCCCGGCCACGCTGGCCGATCGTGTCGCTAGCCCGGGCGGCTCGACACGCGAGGGCCTCAACGTTCTCGATCGCGATGCGGCGCTCAACGCCCTGCTCGCCGCGACGCTCGCCGCCAGCCGCGATCGCAATGCGGCCCTGGCAGCGGCGGCCCGCGACCAAAGCTCCGCTGCCGGGCGCGGCTAAGGCTCAGTTGCCGCGAAGCGCCTCGACGCGGGCGATTTCCTCGTCCGGGATCAGGCCTTCGAGCACCGCCCAGAAGCCGCTCACCGCGCCCTGTCCCGCCTTCGAATAGGCCGTCGCCAGCCGGTCGCGCAGCGCGTCGTACAGCTCCGCCTCGAACGCCGTGCCGGCTTCGGTAAGATGCAGCAGCCGCTGGCGCCGGTCGCGCTCGCCCGGGCGCGCCTCGACCAAGCCGCGATCGGTCAGCTCGCCCAGCACGCGGCCGAGCGACTGTTTGGTGATCCCCAGCAGCGCTAGAAGATCCGAGACGGCCATGTTGGGCTTACGCGCGATGAAGTACAGCGCGCGGTGATGCGCGCGGCCCAGGCCGTGCCGCGCGAGGCCGCGATCGATCGACCGGGTGACGTGCGCATTGCCGAAATACAGCAGCTCCAACCCGCGGCGGATCTCGGGTTCGCGCAGGAAAAGCGGCGAGGCGGAGGACGTTGGGGCAGCCATGTTGACCGGCCTTGCCATCGGCCCTACCCGACCGCAACCTTCAACGGCGGCGTTTTTTTCCGCGCCGCAGGAGCCGCAACTCGTGCCAACGTCCTCTCCCTTCGTCTTTGAGCCAAACACCGCGCCGATCCCCGCCAGCGAGCGCGCCGCGCGGATCGCCGATCCCGGCTTCGGCCGCGTCTTCACCGATCACATGGCGCTGATCCGCTGGAACGAGACGAAGGGCTGGCACGACGCGAAGATCACCGCGCGCACGACGCTGACGGTCGATCCGGCGACCGCGGTGCTCCATTACGCGCAGGAGATCTTCGAGGGGCTCAAGGCGTATCGCCACGATGACGGAAGCGTCGCGCTGTTCCGCCCGTACGACAATGCCCGCCGTTTCCGCGATTCGGCCCGGCGGATGGCGATGGCCGAGCTCCCCGACGACCTGTTCGTCGGATCGATCGAGGCGCTGGTGAAGGCCGATGCCGACTGGTTTCCGGCGATCGACGGCGGTTCGCTGTATCTGCGCCCGTTCATGATCGCGAGTGAGGTGTTCCTAGGCGTGAAGCCGGCGGCAGAATATCTCTACATGGTGCTCGCCTCGTCGGCCGGCTCGTACTGGAAGGGCGGGGTGCGGCCGATCTCGCTGTGGGTCAGCCACGATTATTCGCGCGCGGCGCCGGGGGGCACGGGCGCGGCGAAGTGCGGCGGCAATTATGCCACCAGCCTCGTCGCGCAGTCCGAAGCGATCCGCCGCGGCTGTGATCAGGTGGTGTTCCTCGATGCGACCGAGCGGCGCTGGATCGAGGAGCTGGGCGGCATGAACATCTTCTTCGTGTTCGACGACGGATCGATCCAAACGCCGGCGCTGACCGGCACAATCCTGCCCGGAATCACGCGCGATTCGATCCTGACGCTGGCGCGCGACGCCGGGCTGACGGTGCGCGAGGAGCCCTATGCGATCGACGCGTGGCGCGCCGACGCAGCGAGCGGCCGACTGGTCGAGAGCTTCGCCTGCGGCACCGCCGCGGTGGTGACGCCGATCGGCGCGGTGAGCGGGCCAGATTACGCCTTCACGATCGGCACCGGCGGCACCGGCCAGACGACGCAGCGCTTCCTCGATCAGCTGAGCGCGATCCAGCGCGGGGGGGCGGCCGATCGGCACGGCTGGATCCATCCGGTCGCCTGATCGGCGTCCCCAAAGAATTGCACTTCGCGCGCGCACGCATTAGGGGCGCGCGTCTGTTGGGGCGTCGCCAAGTGGTAAGGCACCGGTTTTTGGTACCGGCATTCGCAGGTTCGAATCCTGCCGCCCCAGCCAACTCCCTGTCGTGAGCCGTCTCACGGCAGCGTGCTGGCTAGAAAACTTCAGTATCAGTAGCACCGTGGTGATTTCAGCTGTCGCTGGGCGTCGTATCACATCGCTAGGATATGGGGGTCAGCTTCATCTGGACCGGCCATTGGCACGATGGCCACGAACCTGACGCCGCCCGGATCGTAGGATAGCGCAACCGTCCCACCGGTTTGCTGTGCCAGCACCCGTTGGATGAGCTGTGTGCCAAAGCCGGTCCGCGACGGCTTTTCGACGGTAGGACCGTTTCGCTCCATCCACGTCAGATGCAATCGACGCGTGGGCGTTTTATCGTCCACAGACCAATCGATATGCACCCTACCCATCCCGTTCGAGAGGGCACCATATTTGGTGGCATTGGTAGCAAGCTCGTGCAGCGCGAGTGCGAGGCCTGTCACCAGACGAGGTGAGAGGGGGGCGTCAGGGCCCGTGAGCATGAACCTCTGGCCGTCCTCTACCCCGAACGGCGAGAGGGTTTGCCTCAACAAATCGCGGATCGCCGCACGTTCGAACGATCCACGGACGAGCAGGTCGTTTGCCGCCGACATGGCGTGGATGCGCGCTTCCAGGGTCGCGCTGGCATCCTCGATCGATGTGGCGCGGCGCATCGTCTGAGCAACGATTGCCTGCAACGATGTCAGTGTATTTTTGACGCGATGGTTCAGTTCGTTTGCGAGCATCGCACGATGGCCGTCTGCCCGCTTGCGCTCAGAAATATCCTGGGTGGTACCAATCAGCGACATCGGCGTGCCATCAGCGCGGTAGTTCGCTTGTCCCCTGATCTGGACCCAGCGTTCCTGACCAGAGGGAAGGCGCAGCCGATATTCCGCTTCCAACGGTTTTCGATCGGCAATCGCATTATTAAGCGCTTCAGACTGAATGATGCGATCATCAGGGTGGATCGTGTCCTTAAGCTCTTGCAAGCTCAGGGGATCACCAGGGTTTCGCCCGCAGATTGCTTTGCACTCGTCGGAGGCAATGAGGTGCCCGGTATCGAGGTCAATGCTCCAGATGCCGAGCCGCCCTGCCTCCAGCGCAAAGCGAAGCCGTTGCTCACTGGCCTCAAGGGCAACGTTCCGCTTTGCGATCTGCGCTTCCAGTTCATCCCGATCGGATTGAAGGCGAGCTAGACGTTCGCGCTCCAATGTCACGTCGAATTGGGAAGCGAAGAAGTAGGTCAGCTCTCCGTCATCGGCGAACACGGGAGACACCAGCAGCCTGTTCCAGAACCGCGTTCCGTCTTTCTTGTAGTTCAGCAACTCCAGTTCGATCGGCGTGCGGGCTGCAATAGCCGCGCGCACTTGGGCTACATCTGCCTGATCGGTATCGGGTCCCTGAAGGAAGCGGCAGTTCCGACCAAGGATGTCACCGCGGTAGTAGCCGGTCAGTTTCGCAAATGCCGCATTGGCAAACACGATTGGATTATCGGGTTTGCGCGGATCAGTGATGATCATCGGCATACGGGTCGCACGCACAGCTGACGAAAAAGGGTCGGGGCCATTGCCCGCGCGTGTCAGCTCACGGATGATCCGTGCCTCTTCCTTGAAATCCGGCAACTTGTACGCTTTCCTCATTGGCGCCCCAATTTTTCAAGGCGGATATCGGCGAACAGCGCGCCCTTCATGAGGGTCTGTCTGCATGCCATGGAGCATATTTAGCTCATTCCGGGACCGAATTGTTACAGTGATGATGCAGTGACATAGAAACCCACTGCGATCACCGCGACGGCAATCCGCGCCCAAGCAGCCCCCGGCGGGTTCCGAGAGCTTTACCCAGGGCATTGCCCCCGATCGTCCCGACAACTCCGCCTGAGACCAGGAGCGCGGTATCGTCCCAATCGACCAAACCTGACATTGCGTAAGAGGTGGCGGTCGTCAGCCCTTGCGCACTGACAACCAGCGACTTGCCGATCGCGAACGGCAGCGGCATCGCGGTTGCCAGGATCAGTCCTAGCACGATCAGGAAGCCGCCCCCGACTCCGAAAAAGCCGGCGCGCGTCCCACTCACAGTCCGATCGGAACCAGGCGCGGCAGCAGCGTTGCGGCGCTGTCGCGGGTAAGGCGCACGTCTGGTGCTTCCGCCGCGCGACGCTTGCGCAGCATCGACAGGCCGACGCCGATCATCAGCAGCCCGAAGAGGAAGAGTAGCCCCTTGCCGTCGAACGCCTTGCCCAACTCCGCCCCCAGCGCCGCGCCGATCACCCCGGACATGGCGAAGACACCGGCGCACCGCCACTTCACCTTGCCCGCGCGTGCATAGCCGATCAGGCCGGCGAGCGCGTTGACCGTAACGGCGATCGCGGCCGTGCCGATCGCAGCGTGCGGCGATCCCACGCCGACGACATAGATCAGCAGCGGCACGCGAGGATCGACCAGCCTCTGCTCACAAGGCCGAGGATCAGCCCAATCACGCCGCCCGATGCGAGCGCGGCAACGATGGCGGCGGTGTCCAAGATCGTCTCAGGCCTTCGCGCGCCGGTTCCAGGGCATGACGCGCAGCAGATTGGCCATGCCGCACCACCCCGTCACGCCGGCGAACATCAGCCCCGCCCCCACGAACGCAGACAGCCCGAAGAAATTGGGAGCGACCAACGCGCCAAGCAGCACGCCGGTTAGTACCAGCGCGCCGGCAGTGATCTGGACTTGCCGCATGATTTCCAACGGCTGCGATCGGTCGGTGATGATGGGCTGTCCGGCCTGCCGCCACGCATCGATGCCGCCCCCAAGGATGTAGGTGGGGGCGTTACCCGCTGCCGCGCTGAGCTGCGCGGCATTAGCGGCGGTGCGCATTCCGGATTTGCAGTGGAAGATGACCGGGCGGCAGTCACGCGGCAGATCGCCGATCCGGTAAAGCGGCACGTTGATCGCGCCGGGGATGCGCTCGCGCGCATGTTCGTCGGCCCCGCGAATGTCGATCAGCCGCGCACCGGCATCGAGCGCGGCGCGGGTGTCGGCGGGGGAGAGGGTCGCAAGCGTCATCGCATCAATCCTTGCAGTAGAGCTGGTAGAGGGTGGCGAGCAGCGTTTCGACGCGCGCATCCGCTATGGCGTACCAGAGCGTCTGGCTCTCCCGCCGGTAACTGACGAGGCCTTCGTCGCGCATCTTCGCCAAGTGCTGCGAGCAGGCCGATTGCGACAGGCCGACATCGCGCGCCAGATCGCCGACCGTCACTTCGCCATGCTCGACCAGCTTGCACAACAGCATCAGCCGGCGCGCATTGCCGATCGCCTTCAGCGTATCGGCGACCTGTCCAGCCTTTGCCTCGAATGTCGCCAGGTCCATTGGCTTCAGCATCATCGCCATTCCATTAGGTATTGCTTATGTAGCATTATCTAATATATTAGCAAGCGCTAACGGAGGAAATCATGATCCAGCCTTTCATCGAGGCGTTCTTCGACGTGCCGACCAACACGATCAGCTACCTCGTCGGCGATCCCACGACGCGGACCGCGGCTGTGATCGATCCCGTGCTCGACTTCGACATGGCGAGCGGCGTCGCCGACACCCGCTCGGCTGAGCGCATCCTCGCCTTCGCCCGCGCGCAGGACTGGCGGATCGCGATGGTGCTGGAGACGCACGCCCATGCCGATCATTTGTCGGCCGCCCCGTTCATCAAGGCGCACACCAGCGCATGGATCGGGATCGGCGCGCATATCCGCGACGTGCAGAAAATCTTCCGCCCCGTGTTCGCGATGGACGACCTGCGGACGGACGGATCGGACTTCGATCGCCTCTTTAACGACGGTGATCGCTTCGCGATCGGCAAGTTGGACGTCGAGGTACTGCACGTCCCCGGCCACACCTCGGCTGACGTCGCCTATCTCATCGGCGATGCTGCGTTCGTCGGCGATACGCTGTTCATGCCCGACTATGGTACCGCGCGGGCCGACTTCCCCGGCGGGGATGCGCGCACGCTCTATCGCTCGATCCGCCGCCTGCTGGCGCTGCCTGACGAGACGCGCCTGTTCCTGTGCCACGACTACAAGGTGCCGAACCGAGACGACTATCGCTGGGAAACGACGGTGGGCGAGCAGCGACGGTCGAACGTCCACGTGCATGACGGCGTCCGCGAGGACGATTTCGTCGCCATGCGGGAGCAGCGCGATGCCGGGCTATCGGTGCCCAAGCTTCTGTTGCCCTCGATCCAGGTTAATATACGTGCCGGCCACTTCGAGGAGGCTCAGGCGAACGGCGTCACTTACCCGCGTATCCCGGTGAAATGGCTCGAAAAGTGAGCGCCAGCGGTCCTGCGCAAGCTATCGAGTGGATAGATGACGAGGGCTTAACCGGGTGACTGTCCACTTCGTAGCATCGAGATGATCGCTAAAAAGAGAACATGATCGACGCGTAACCGTAGCTCACATCGCGCGGATCCGGTGCGTTCGGCGCGTCACG
The DNA here is from genome assembly GCF_014217605.1 of Sphingomonas sp. NBWT7. Classification (NCBI taxonomy): domain Bacteria; kingdom Pseudomonadati; phylum Pseudomonadota; class Alphaproteobacteria; order Sphingomonadales; family Sphingomonadaceae; genus Sphingomonas; species Sphingomonas sp. NBWT7. Next base: position 3,224,733 of record NZ_CP043639.1, read on the forward strand.
CAGGAACCGGCCCTTGAAGAGGCGGGCATAGCCGAGATCGAGTGCGAGAATATCTTTGATGAGGTCGTACTCCACCTGTAGCTGTATCTGCTGCCCGGCGTTGCGCCCGGCACGCCCGGTCGCATCACGCACGTCGCTGTTGCTGAAGCGGTCGATCGCGCTGGCGAGGCGGAGCAGGCGGTAGTCGCCCATCACCGAAAGTCCGTCCGCCGGCGATGCCTTCATTCGCGCACCGGGAGAGAGCATATTCGACCTGTCCGCCGCGCCGAACAATTCGGTGGGACCGAACTCGAACCGCCGTGCGCCGTATAAAGTGTCGAACCTTCCGATCCGCCCCTCTCGACGATTGCCGGTGTAATAATCGAAAAATGCAGTCAGCTCAGGCTTCCACCCGCCTGCGAAGCGGTAGCCGATGTCGCCGTGGAAGCCGTACGCCTCGACTGGGACAACCGGCTTGCCGCTGTCCGGACTGCCGTCGCGCCCGCGCCCGAACTGCGCCATCCCTTCGACCTCGAACACGATGCCGCTGTCGGGCTTGGCGAACAGCCGCACCCCCGGCGTGAACAGCCGCCGGTCGCTGCGATCTTCCTGGCTTTCGCCGCGTTCGATCAGGCCATAGGCATAGGTTTCGAGCCGGGTATCTCCGCCAACGGGAACGCGGTTGAAGACGCCGAACAGTTGGAGATCGGTGTTCTCGCGGTCCCACTGTGGACGGTTACGCCGGATCGCAATGGTACCCGTCGGCAGCCGGACGGTAGGCATCGTCCAAAAGGCGACGAATTCGCGATCATTTTCACCTTCGCGCGTCAGCCGTACGCCGGTGAACGATGTGACCGAGGTGCGGAAACCCTGCCGCGCGACGAGCCGTTCGGAGCCCAGCTGCATCGTCATCCGCCCCGCCTTCAGATAGCTGGTAGTGCCGGTGCCTAGCGCATCACCGAGATCGCCCTGCACATAATATTGCGAGAATTCGAGGGCATTGACGACATCGGTGCCGACCGACGATCCACGCCGCTGAAAATAGGCGCGCGCGTCGTGGAACTCGGCACCGACACGCACCGGGCCGCTGTCGTATTCGGCAAACGCCGTCGTGCGCAGCGCCAGCACTTGATCGCGGTTCACCGCCTCCTCGCGAAATTGCCCGTCGATCGCCTCGAAGCGGGCGCGGACGCTACCGGATAGATGCCAATCGTCGGGAGCGCCAATCGCTCGGTGCAGCAGGCCGTCGTCGGTGATCTGCGCTTGGGCGGCAGGGGGCGCCAGCCCGGCTGCCAGACCGAGCGCACCCCATGCCAATTTCCTCATCGATTGTCGCATCACAGCCAAACGCTGATGGCGAGACAGGTTCCCACTCCGACCATGATATTCAGCGGCAGTCCGTCAGATGGCCCGGCGGAAATTCATCACCGTTGCCGTGCACGCTGTCTGGTCTAATCAAGTCGACCGTGCCTTAAAGAGTCTACTGTGGAACAGGCGAGTTGCGTTGTGTTTGATCGCCCCGGTGCAGGCAGGTCATCAAACGGCATTTTTAGGTGGGTAGCTTCAAAGCCACCTTGCGGCGTACGACAAGATCGAAGCGCCATCGCCGTCCGCGCCACAGCTCAGTGGATCAGGCGCACTCCTCCGCCGTACGGACGTGGGAATTTCGGGTTCCAAGCCAGAGCGTCCCGCGCACGGGGCAGCTTGCTCTCCTGGTCCGTCAACATTCGGGCCTAAAGCGGCGAAGCTCCGTTGACCAAGCCTAGCCCTTCAGCACGATACCCAAGCAAAACGAGCGCGTCTTCGCTGGCAAATTGTCGGATTTCTGGTCTCAGTGACAAAAACCAATTCTCCTGCGTTCGGTAGATCGGCCGAGTATACCAGGCGAATACGCCGGCGCGATGCTGGTCGGTGGTGCGATTGAACCCAGTCTTGTGCCAGACACGGCTTTCAAAGATAGCGATCGATCCAGCGGGAGCCTCGATCGGGATCGTCGGCTCGTCCGCTTCTTGCGCAGTGGGTGCGCGGTTGCGCCGGTGGCTACCCGGAGCGAAGCGGGTGGCGCCATTCGCCTCTGTGAAATCATCGAGGCACCAGGCAACGTTGAGCCCCTGCGGTTCTGCGGACCATGGTTCGGGAACGAAGATCTGATCAGCGTGCAGGATCATCTCGCCGCCGCCTGGTCCAGTGATATTCGCCGACAGATTACCAAGCAGCGCCGGCCAGCCGAGGATCGCCTTTACATAGTCGATCGAGACTGGGTGAAACGCCAGATCCTCGAACAGAGGATCGCGATTGAGCACGTTCCAGACGCGCTGATTGGTCTCGTCATGCGCGTAATCAAGCCCGAACTTCCGCTCGCGACCGCGGTTACGATCCGAGGCCGCTGCACGGTAAAGGGCGTCCCGCGTGGCGGCAAGCGTCGTGCCGGTCAGCACATCGGGCACGATCGTCAGCCCGAATTCAGCGATATTGCGCAATCCTTGTACGAGATCGCGCGTAGGCGCCGGTATCACGATCGTCGACTGCTCCGACTGCTCCGACTGCACGGCGACGGCACTCATGCGCGTTTCTCCAGCAGGTTGATATAAAGCGCCTCACCGCTGTTGGCAGTGACACCAAGCCCAAGCATCGCGTGGAGCGTCGGATCCAGTGACGCCTGGGTCGCAGGTGACAGCGCAGCGTTCCAATTTACCTGCGGGCGCAGGAACGGCTTTGAATAATAGCCGAACAGCAGTGCGCGATCCTCGTTAGCGGTAACGTTGGCGCCGGACGTATGCCACAGCCGACCGTCCATCGCCACGATCGACCCGGCCTTCGCTTCGAATGGGACAAGCCGCTTGGCCGCGTCCACTGGCACATCGGCATGAGCCTGCCACCGGTGACTACCGGGAATGAAGAGCGTCGCACCATTTTCGAAACGGACGTCGGTAAGGCACCAGATGATGTTGATCGACCAAGCAGCGTGCCACGGTTCGGGCACGACGATCGACTGATCCGAATGAAGCGTCATCGAGCGCGCGCCCGGCCGCGCGATGTTGGCAGTGAAATTCGAAACGAGAAAGCTGCGCCCGAGTACCGCTTCGACCAGGTCGAGCGCGCGAGGATTGCAAATCAGCTCGCGGAAGATCGCGTCGTGTTCGAGCAGGAAAAAAACGCGCACGTTGCTGGCGTTCGGATCAAGCACCGGCATGAAAGTCGAGACGCCCTGTCGCTCGCTGACCGCGGCGGCATCATGCAGTCGATCCAGCGCACGCGCGATCATTTGCGGGTCGATGACGTCCGGCACGACGCACCAGCCTTCGTCATGCAGGCGGCGCTTGGCGTCCGACGATTGGTGACTGTTTGGCAGCTCCGGTCGAAGGTGCGTCGCCATGGCGCTCTCCCGTGCTCTCGTTCTACTCGGCGAATTTCAGCGTCTGCTTCATACGGTGACGTGTCAACTGCGAGGCGTCATAAGCTACCGGCACCAACTGGCTTTTAGTCATGCCCTTTCTGAATGAACGGCAGGTATTCAGAAAGGGCGTCAGGTCCGCGAATGGCCGGGTCTGAGTCCTCGCGGCCGGAAGCTATCGGACTGCTTCCGACCTGATCTTGGTGGTTCCGGGCCGCTCTCGGTCGTGCTTGAAAGCTGCCGTTGGTCCGGAGCGCCCCTGCGCAGGGTAGCGCGCAAGATGGCGGCTCGCGAAAGAGTGCCTGACGGCGTGCACGGGCGGCGACCGCCGCCGATCGCTTACCATGCCGCTGCGACACTCCGTTTCACTTGCTAGCGCGGTCTCGCTGAGCTGCTGCCTGCGATGGTGATCAACGGCTGTGAAGGTGGGCTTGATCCTCGTTCCTAGATGAGGCATGATACAATGTATCATCGCATATTGTTCAATGGTGATGTGCGGTCGTGGCATTCGAAGGGGAAAGCACATTGAACGTTTCGGCGGCGCGGCTGGGGGTAGCTGCGGTGTGCTTTACTGCGAGCCTGGCGGGCGCGGTTCCGAGCCAGGCGCAAAGCAGCATTGTTGCGCTAGCCGAGCGGAAGAATGACCCGACCTCAGAAGCGCAAGCCGCTGTGGAGCCGAGCGGCGGCGGTGACATCGTTGTGACGGGTAGCCGGTTTGGCGGACGGACGCGCATCGGCTCGGCAACGCCCGTTGACTCGATTTCGCAGGAGGAACTCCAGCAGAGCGGTCGGGTCGACCTGATCCAGATGCTCAAGGTCCAAGTACCCAGCTTCAGCTCACCGCGTCCGTTGGCTTCGGGCATCGGGGATTTTCTGCAGCCGCCCTCGCTGCGCGGCCTCGGGCCTGGCGAGCTGCTGGTCCTCATCAACGGCAAGCGCCGTCATACCGCTTCCGATCTCAACTCCAGCAACGGCATTGGTCGGGGGGATGTGGCGATCGACTTCAACGCGATCCCGTCGCTTGCGCTATCCCGTATCGAGGTTCTGCGTGACGGTGCGGCGGCGCAATATGGCTCGGATGCGATCTCCGGCGTGATCAACATGTTCCTGGATCGATCGGTCGGATCGCGAGCCCAGGCCACGTATCTGACCACGACCAAGGGCGACGGCGCTACTTATGAAGCCAGTGCTTCAGTTGGCGTGCCGGTCGGCGCCAATGGCGTGTTTCGCATGACCGCAGCGTACCAGGATCGCGGCGGCACCAATCGTGCGCGGCCCGACACCCGCCAGCAGTATTTCGGCACCAACGCGGCCGGGCGTCCGGTGCTGCCGTCGGGCAATTTCGGCTCGGGCGTGGGGCTTACTCCGTCGAACGGCACGCTCGACCCGCGTGAAGCCGATTTCAACCGCAACGTCTTTCAGCAGGGCGACCAGCCAAACACCAACAAGCAGATCTTCTATAACTTCGTTGCGGCCGCGCCTGGCGACGTCGAGATCTACTCGTTCGGCGGCTACAATCGGATCGACGGCGACATCCGATATCTCTTCCGCCGCGCCGGCCAGGACGAGAACGTCCGTGCTCTTTATCCCGACGGCTACAGCCCCGGTCTCGAAACCCGCATCGAGAACTTCTCGACCGCCGTCGGCGTGCGCGGCAGCGACCTCATGGGGTTCGGATGGGACCTGTCGAGCGTCTACGGCGTCAGCACGCAGGACCTAACCTACGTGAACAGCGTCAACGTCTCACTGGGGGCGGCATCGCCGAGCCGCTTCTATCGCAATGGCAGCGACTTCTACCAATGGACCAGCAACCTCGATCTCACCCGTGCGATTTCGGTCGGCGACGGGAGTCCGCTGCGGCTCGCTTTCGGCCTGGAATACCGGCAGGAGAACTATCGGCTCTTCACCGGTTCGCCGGACGGATACCGCAACGGTGGCGTGCCAATCCTCGATGGCCCGAACGCCGGCAGGCCCGCCATCGTGGGGTCGCAGCCCGGACCAAGTAACGGCCCGGACGATCGCGCTTCGCTGAACCGGCGCAGCTATGCCGCCTACGGCGAGGCCGAGAAAGAGCTGTTCGCACGACTGCTTGTCTCGGGCGCGGTGCGGCAAGAGCATTATTCCGACTTCGGCGACACCACCAACTTCAAGGTCGCCGGCCGGCTCGGCCTGATCGGCACCTGGGCGCTGCGCGGATCGTACAACACCGGCTTCCGTGCCCCCGCGCTCGCGCAGGCGGGCTTCAATGCATCCAACACACTGATCCTGAACGGCACTCAGGCGATTGTCCGCGTCGCGGCAGTCGACACGCCTGCCGCACGCCTTGCAGGGGCAACCGACTTGAAGCCGGAAAAGTCGGACAACATTTCGGTCGGAACTGTCTTCGCAGCCGGCGGGCTGACGTTCACGCTCGATGCCTATCGGATCAAGGTGCGCGACCGCATCGCGATTTTCTCGACCTTCCAGGACACGCGGCTGACCAACTTCCTGGCCGCCAACGGGCAGTCCGGATTTGCCGCACTGTCATTTCTCACCAACGCCGTCGACACGAACACCCGGGGCGTCGATCTGGTGATGAACTATCGCCGCAGCTTCGGCGACGGCAGCCGGTTCACCGGCACGCTCGCGGGCAATTACAACAAGACCAAGTTCGATCGTATCGCAGGCACACCCGCGCCGATCGCGGCGCTTGGCATCACGACGCCGCTGTTCGATGTCACCCAACAGCTCCGCTTCTCGGACAGCCAACCGCGCGAGAAGGTGACGCTCGACCTTAACTATGCGCGCGGGCCGTTCACGCTCTCCGTTACCAACACGCGCTACGGCAAGGTATCGACCGTAGCGATCCAGAACAGGACCCCCGCCCAGGTGGCGGTGCTGGTGCCGGGCTTCGACACGCGGCTCGTTCCCTCGGCTGGCAGCACCACCAACTCCGACATCATCCAGACCTTCGGCGCCAGGCTGCTGACGGACGTGGAGTTGTCCTGGCAGGCGACGCAGGCCGTGCGGTTGAGTGCGGGCACGCAGAACCTGTTCGATGTCTACCCGGCCGAGAACATCGCTTCGACCGTGGCCAGCGTCGCGGCCGGTACCAACGGGTCCGACAACGCCGGAACTCAGCCGTACAATGCGATCTCGCCCTTCGGCTTCAACGGACGCTCGGTTTTCATCCGGGCGGGCCTGAATTTTTAAGTAAGGATGAGCATGACTCAGAACGTATCCCCGTCGATCCTAATGGAGGGCCTGACGCTCGGCTATGGCGCGCACCGCGTGCTCGACGGCCTGTCATTGCGCGTACCTGAAGCCAGCATCACCGCGCTGCTCGGTGGCAACGGCGCGGGCAAGTCGACCACGCTTGCCGCGCTGCTCGGTTTCGTGCGCGCGCAAGGAGGTACGATCATGGTCGCGGGCGTGGATCCCGGCGCCGATCCCGATGCAGCGCGCCGGCGCATTGCCTATCTTCCCGAAAACGTTGCGCTCTATGAGCATCTGACTGCCGTCGAGAATGCCGACTATCTCCTCGCGCTGTCCGATGAGCGTAAGGATCGCCGTGTGATCACCGACGCGCTCGCCGCTGCAGGGCTGCAGGAGCGCGCCTGGGACCAGCGGCTCGGTGGCTTCTCGAAGGGCATGCGGCAGAAGGTGGCGATCGCCGTCGCGTTGCTGCGCGAGGTACCCGTCCTGCTGCTCGACGAGCCCACGTCCGGGCTTGATCCGCGTGCCACGGCCGACTTCAACGCGCTTGTCCGAACGGTCCGGGATCGCGGCACGGCGGTTCTGATGGTGACGCACGACCTGCTCTCCGCCGAAGACGTGGCCGACCGGATCGGCTTCCTCGAGGCCGGCCGCATCGTGGAGGAGGTGGAGGCGAGCGGCGCAGAACGGTTCGACGTGCGTGCGCTCCACGCCCGTTTCGCTGTGGCGACGGGGCGACTCGCAGCATGAGCGTCACCCGCCTCATCGCCCGCGACGAACTGCGACTGATGGTGCGCAACCGGGTAGCCGTGATCGCCTTCGGGCTGTTGGCGCTGCTGACGCTGGTTGCGGTACTCAGCTCATGGTCGCACCAGCGCAGCAACGCCGACCTGCGCGCCCGACATCAGCATGAGGCGGAGCACGCCTTCGACGCCCAGCCCGATCGCCACCCGCACCGCGTGGTCCACTACGGCCAATTCATCTTCCGCCCGCTCGGGCCCCTGGCCGCCTTCGACCCCGGCGTCGACGCCTTCACCGGCAGCAGCATGTTCCTGGAAGGACATCGGCAGAATACCGCGAATTTCGGCGACGTGCGGCAAAGCTCGCTGCTGGTCCGGTTCGGGCAATTGACGCCCGCCTTCGTGCTTCAGGTGGTCGCGCCGCTGTTGCTCATTTTCCTCGGATATGGCGCGCTCGCACGGGAGACGGAGCGCGGCACCATGCGGCTGCTGATGCTGCAGGGTGCCGCGCGCGGGCAGGTGGTACGCGGCAAGCTGCTGGCGCTGGGCGCGGTCGCGCTGCTCGCCGGACTGCCGGCAATGATCGGCTTCGTGGCTATCGCCGGACAACCGGGCGCGCTGGTGATGCCGATGACGGCGATCGCGCTCGGTTACGCCGCTTACCTTGCGCTCTGGGTGGTGGTGATCGTCCTCGTCTCCGCGCTGGTTCGACGCAGCCGGGACGCCCTGCTGGCGCTGGTTGCGCTTTGGGCGGTGGCGGTGGTGCTCCTCCCCCGCGTCGCACCGGACGTGGTGAGCGCCGTGGTGCCGCTCCAAAACCGGATGCAGACCGATGTGGCGATCGCGCGGGACCTCAGGCGAATGGGGGACAGTCACAATCCCGACGATCCGCATTTCGCTGCGTTCAAGCAGTCGGTGCTGAAGCGCTACGGCGTCACCCGGATCGAGGACCTCCCGCTCAACTACAAGGGTCTGGTCGGCATGGAGGGCGAGCGGCTCACCTCCGAACTGTTCGATCGCTATGCCGGGCGCAGCTACGCGGCGCAGAACAAGCAGAACGGTCTCGTCAACGCGGTCGGCGTGTTGAGTCCGACGATCGCGCTGCGCTCGCTGTCGATGGCAGCGGCCGGGACCGACTTCGCCGGCCATCGCCGCTTTCTCGAACAGGCGGAGGCGTATCGCTATGCGCTCGTCCAGCGCCTCAACCGGATGCAGGCGGAGGCGGTCAGCTATGCCGACGATGTCGCCGAGGACGCAGGGGCCGACCGGCGCAAGCGCGTTTCGGCCGCGAGTTGGGGGAAGATGCCCGATTTCACCTATAGCGCGCCGAGCGGGACCGCGCTTGCCGCAGGTGCCTTGCCGGGCCTCGCCATCGTGGTTGCCTGGCTGGCCGTTGCCGGCCTGCTGCTCGCCCGCGCCTCACGCCGACTGGGAGAAAGCCGATGAACCTCTGGCTGCACGAACTGCGCCTGCTGCTGCGCGCCCGGTTGACGGTGATCGCGCTGGCGCTGCTGGCGGTCCTCTCGGTTGCCGCCGTGGTGGCGGGCATGGCCGAGGTATCGCGCCAGCGCGCCGCCATAGCCGCCATCCCGACCGCACAGGCGGAGGACATCGCGTCGGTGGCGGACTATGTCGATCGCACCAAGGATGCCGGCAGCGCGGCCTATTACAGCTTCCACCCCACCTGGGACGCACCATCCTCGCTCGCTTTCGCGGCACTCGGCATGCGCGACGTGTCTCCCTACATCCTGCGTGTCCGTGCGCTGGGGCTGGAAGCGCAGATCTACGATGGCGACACATTCAACCCCGAACTGGCGCTGCCCGGCCGGTTCGACTTCGCCTTCGTGCTGGTGTTTCTCGCGCCGCTGTTCGTGATCGCGCTGTGCCACGATCTCGTCTCGGGCGAGCGCGAGGCGGGGCGCCTGCGCACGTTGGCGGCGCTGCCGCGCGGCGGCGCCAGCTTGATGCGGAGGCGTACCCTGCTTCGCCTGACACTGCTCTGGGCGGTGCTGGCGGTGCCGTTCACCGTCGCGGCAATCATGTCCGGGGTAGGTGCGACGGCGATCCTGCTGATTCTGTTCGGGATGGCCGCCTATCTACTGTTCTGGATCGGACTGGCGGCGCTGGTCGGACGCCTGCGCTGGAGCTCGGTCGCCAACGCCGCGACGCTTGCCGCCTGCTGGCTTGTGCTGGTGCTCTTCGCTCCGACGCTTGCCAATGTGGTCATCAACCGGGCGGTTCCGGTCAGTCAGGGTGCCGAGATCGCTTTGGCGCAGCGCGAGCAGGTGAACCACGCGTGGGACATCCCGCGCGAGCAGACCATGCGCCGCTTCTACGCCAACCACCCGCGCTGGGCCGATTCCGCGCCATTGGGGCCCGCGTTCCACTACAAATGGTATCTCGCCTTCCACCAGAACGGCGACGAGAGCGTGGCGCGGAAGGTGCGCGTCTATCGCGCCGCATTGGAACGGCGCGACGCGACGGCACGCGCGCTCGGCTGGGTTCTGCCTTCCGTTGGCATGCAGGCGCTGCTGACGCGGCTTGCGGAAACGGATCTCGAAGCACAACTCGCCTATCAGGATCGGATCCGCGCCTTTCACCAGCGGCTGCGGACCTTCTACTACGGCTATCTCTTTCGCGATCGCCCATTCGGAAAAGCCGACTTCGGCTTCGCGCCGCAATTCGAGGAGACGATACGTGGCTGACGGCAATCAGGCATTTCTTGAGATGTTCGCAGACCGCGAGCGCGTCACCCGCTACGCCGAAGGACCGCCGCGCTTCATGCCGGGTATGGAGGCGGTGCATCGCATGACGTCGATCCTGCTTTCCGAGCATGCACCGGCGAACGCGCACGTGCTGGTGCTCGGCGCGGGCGGCGGGCTCGAGCTCAAGGCGCTGGCGGAGGCGCAGCCCGGCTGGCGCTTCACCGGTGTCGACCCAGCAGGCCCGATGCTCGACTTGGCGCGAGAGGCGATGGGACCGGACGCCTGGCGTGCAGACCTGGTGCAGGGCTATATCGACGATGCACCGCCTGGCCCGTTCGACGCCGCGACCTGCCTGCTGACGCTGCACTTCCTAGGCCGCGAGGATCGCGTACGAACGCTCAGCGAGATGCACCGGCGCATGAAGCCGGGCGCACCGCTGGTGGTGGCGCATTCGAGCTTCCCGCAGGAGGAGCCGGCTCGTGCCCGATGGCTCGCCCGATATGCCGCCTACGCAGTTGCCTCCGGTGCCGATCCGGCGCAGGTCGAGCAAGCGCGGGCCGCGATGTCCGCCAGTCTGGTGCTGCTGACGCCGCAGGAGGATGAGGAGTGCCTGCGCGCTGCCGGCTTCAGCGACGTCGAGATGTTCTATGCCGCGTTCACATGGCGCGGCTGGACGGCAAGGAGCTAATACGCAGGTCAGGATGTGATCCACCAGTTCCGCTAGCCACGGCTGAGCAACGGTGCCGCCCCATTCCTCAAGATCTTTTGCCAAATAGCGCCCGAGGATCGGCACCATAGTGATGCATCTGCGGGTGATGATGCCTCGCCCTCAATGCCGGGCGCTGGACTGCATATCGGCCGATTGTCGGGAGGGTAGAGGCAGAGATACCAGCTTCCGTCTTGGCTTCGGATAGCTGTCGCACAGAAAAGCTCCCGATCTTAACCGTTCCGAGGTTCTGGTAGCGCTCGCTAAAGCGGTCAGCCTGCTCACGTGAACGAGCGGCAGATATCGGGCAGCGTAAAAGGTCGGGTGAATGTCCGGCTTTGGGTTATACGGCTTCTACCGCTCGGCGAGCAGAACCTATGCGGACAATAGGTTTGCGATCCATCGGCTACGATCGAATTGGCCGCAGATGATAACGATCGCGGCCGTGAGAGGTACGGCGATCAGCGCGCCGGCGATGCCCCACACCCAGCTCCAGAACGTCATAGCGACGATGATTGCCAGCGGTGACAGAGACAGCTGCTTGCCCTGCAACAGCGGGTAGATCACGTTGCTGATCGTCATCTGCAGGATGACGAAGCCGACGAATACCAATGCGGGCATCTGCCATCCCCCGAACTGGACGAAGGCGAAGAGCACCGGCGGTACTATTCCGACGATATTGCCGATCACCGGCACGAAGTTGAGCAGAAAGTTCAGGATCCCCCAAACCAGCGCCAGTTCGAGCCCGGTGATCCACGACCACAAGGCCGAGGCCACGCCGGTCAGAATGCTGGTCGCGAGCGTCGTGCCGAGATAGCGACGCACCTGGCCCGAAATCTCTTCGCCGACCTCCAGCATGTCGCGACGGGCACCGCCTTCGAACATCTCGTACAGCCGCCGCCGCAACCGGGGGACTTCGGGCAGGCCCAGCATAACGACAAGGCCGATGAAGCCGACATAGGTGACGAAGGCGTAGGCACCGCTTGCCAGCATCTGCAGCATTGCCACGATGCGCTGCCGGTTGACCGTTCCCGCAATCGGCACCCCGTGGTCGGCCGCCCACGCAGCAATCCGCGCGTAGGCCTTCTCAAGCCCCGCCCACTGTGCCGACATCACACCGATCACCTGCCCGATCGACAGGTACACCGACGCGGCGAAGGCGGCGAGGATCGCGATCAGCGACAGCAGCGTCAGCGTATAGGCCAGCCAGGACGGCATGAAGCGCCCGAGCCAGCGTTTGAGTGGCCACAAGGCCGCCACGATGATCGCGGCGAAGGCGATCGGCATGATGATCGCGAACCCCGCCTGCAGCGCCGCGACCAGCAAGATCGCGGCGATGATGGTCAACATGCGGTTGCGATAGCGGTCCTGCACAGACACTTCCGTCATTCGCTCAGCTCCCTAATGTGGATGCCGGCATCGGCGATTGCTTCGGCATTAAGACGCGCGCCGAGAAGCAACGCCCAGGCGGACACCATCAGCCAAAGCATCAACACCACAACGGCTGCGAGCGAGCCATAGGTGTCATCGAACCGCGCGACATGCGCGACATAGGTGCGGAACAGCAGCGTCGCGACGAGCCATATAGCCACGCCGGCGATGGTGCCCGGCAAGGCGTCGCGCCATGCGATCGGCGCTTCGGCAGCAGGGGCTTAACGATAGATCAGGATCAACCCCGCGCCCGCGCCAAGCGTTAGCGAACCGAACAGGGTGACCGCGGAGACGAGCTGCGCGCCAGGCAGACCGTCAGGCACATAGCTTTGCAGGAACGTCAGGATCGACAACGACACGAGGGCTGTCAAAACGAGCGCTGCGCAACCGAGCACAAGGGCGGTTGAGGCGAGTTGTCGCTTCAGCCCGCGCCGCTCACGCTCGATCCGATAAGCAAGGTTGATCCCGTGCAGCAGGGATCGTCCGGCGCGGCGCGCGCTGAACAATGCTATGCCGATCGAGACAAGCAGCGTCGCCACCGAGGTGCGATCGGTGGCGACGCTGTTTCGCAATCCCCGCTCGACGATCGACCGCGCGTCGATCGGCATGATTGCGGTCAGGGTCGACAGATTGTGCGCGACCGTCGCGGCTGGCACGAAAAAGCCATAGGCCCCCGCGATCAGCCCCACCAGCGGGACGATCGCAAGAAAGGCGGCAAAGGCGATCGAACTGGCCGCGATACCGAAGTCGTCGCTCAGCCCGCCGCGCACTGTGCGATACGAAAGCGCCGTCCACCGTAAGAATAGTGTCGTCGCCCCAAGCGCGCGCTTGCCTGTGGCTCTGTCAGTGGCCCATGCCATCCCGCCGCACCTCGATCGATCCCAACCGCCGTGGACCGGTGACGAACCGTAACGATCATCTGCGACTTCGGTGACATTACCGGCAAAAATAGGAATACGGGCCGGACGATCTCAAACGCCCGCATCGGCTGCCGCGTACGTTGCGTTGCACGAAGGATTTGGTTCCGGGCGGCGGTCATCAGCGCCGCCAGCGTGGTGCTTGCCCGTTTGCGGGGATCGTCGCCAGGGCGGGGCCGTTGCTGGCGGTTATTGCAGCTAGACTACCGCGACGCCCTTCCAAAACGCTATGCGGCCGCGAATTTCTTCGGCCGCTGCCTTGGGATCGGGGTAGTACCACGCAGCGTCTTGGTTTGTGGCACCGCTCACGTGCAAGTTGTAGTAGCGGGCCGTCCCTTTCCAAGGGCAGATGGTGGTAGTGCTGCTTGGCTGAAGAACCGCAGGGTCGACGCTGTTGGCAGGAAAATAGTGGTTGCCTTCCACTATCACAGTATCGTTGCTCTGGGCAATCACTGAACCGTTCCATCGGGCTTCGACCACGATCATTCTCCTAACGCTGATCCGGCAAGTTGGACCGCGCCTGGCTCTCGCCAAGCCACAACAAGCCGGTGAACGGACCTCCGATTTTGGGAAGCGCGATGAATGCGGCGAACGACCCATTGTGGTTCGTTGCGGATTGCGTGCTTTCAAGTTGCCCCTGCGTTGGATCGATGACAGTCTGGCCCAAGAAAAGTGGGGAACGCGGTGATCGGAATACTGCTGCTCGCGTTTCAGGCTGCTCCTGCGAGCTTCGACGCAGTTGCCGCTGCGCCAAATAGTCACCGCGTCCTGCTCGAGGATGAAAAGATTCGCGTATTGCGTGTCGAGGTCCCGCCCGGCGTGGCCGAACCCGTTCACGACCATCGTTGGCCGAGCGTGATGTATTTCGAACAGCCCCAGCCGATCACTTACATCACGTACAGGCTGATTAATGGAAAGCTCGTCGAAATGACGCGTTTTGATGCCCCTGCTTTTGCAAGGTCGCAGGCTGTAAGAGGTGAGCCGGAGGGATTGCACGCCGTCACGAATCGTGGCGCAGCGCCGTTTGTCGCCATACGTATCGAGTTTAAGACCGGTACTATGCCGAAGCTTAATTAGGGCACCTCCGTACCGCCGGCTCAGTCCGACAAACCTGCACAACTAATACATTCTGATTTGGCGACCGATCGCTGTGCTGGTTCTAGGTGGTGCATCTGTCAGATAACGAATGGCCGAAGTTGGAATGTGCTTCAGCGAGACTGAATGGCTGCATGTGGCAGCGCAATCATCTTGGCGAAGCGTTGTGATCGGCAGAACGCAGGCCGGTGGGGCTTATTCGCATCGAAACGCCGCGAGATAGGAGCGGCTCATGAGGCCGCGGATGAGCTGAGGCTCGATTAAACGCAATCGGCTTCACGCCAGACGTTGTGAAGAGGCGTTTTCCTGCAGTGGATTCCGGCAGGTGATGCGTTGCCCTTTTCGACGTCGAGCCCGCGACATCAGCGGTAGCGCCAACGCGTTACGGCGGGCGGTCCAACGGTTGCCGAAGCTCGTGCCCCCCACTTCCAGTTCTGTCGCGCTCTGGGCCATATTCCTGCATTCGACAGGGGTACGCAGCGCGCGCGTAGCACGATAGGGCGCGCGTTCTAGCGGAGTTTCCCATGCTTGCCCTTGTCAGACGGATCGATCGCTACAGTCTGCTGCTCGTCGCGACCGTAGTCTTCGCATCGATCCTGCCGTGCCGCGGGCGGGTGGCGGCGGCGTTCGACGTTGTGACGAGCGCGGCGATCGCGCTGCTGTTCTTTCTTCACGGCGCGAAACTGTCGCGCGACGCGATCGTCGCGGGGATGACCAACTGGCGGCTGCATCTGCTCGTCTTCGCGATGACGTTCGGCGCCTTTCCGCTGCTCGGCCTCGGGTTCAGTGCCGCCTCGGCCTACCTCGTCGCGCCGGCGCTTGCCGCCGGGCTGCTATTCCTCACGCTGCTGCCGTCGACCATTCAGTCGTCGATCGCCTTCACGTCGATGGCGCGCGGTAACGTGCCCGCGGCGGTGTGCAGTGCGTCGGCATCGAACCTGATCGGTATCGCGCTGACGCCGCTGCTCGTCGCGGCCCTGATGGGGATCGCCAACGGCGGGGTCTCCGCCGGGCAGGTGGAGGCGATCGCGCTCCAGCTGCTGTTGCCCTTCGTCGCCGGGCACCTGTCGCGTCCGCTCACCGCGCGCGTGGTCGAGCGGCACAAGGCGGTGCTGTCGCTCGTCGATCGCGGCTCGATCCTGCTCGTCGTCTATACCGCCTTCAGCGCCGCGGTGGTCGAGGGTCTGTGGAGCCGCGTGCCGGCGTGGCAGCTGGTCGTCGTGACGCTCCTCTGCATGCTGCTTCTCGCGATCGTACTCGTCGGCACGCAGCGCGTCGCGCGCGCGCTCGGCTTCGATCGTGCGGACGAAATCGCGATCGTCTTCTGCGGGTCGAAGAAGAGCCTCGCCTCGGGCGTGCCGATGGCGGGCGTGCTGTTCCCGGCGGCGCAGGTCGGCGCGATCATCCTGCCGCTGATGATCTTTCACCAGCTGCAGTTGCTCGCCTGCGCCGTCATCGCGCAGCGCTATGCCCGTGGCACGCCGGCGACCCCGCCCGAGGAACCGGTTCTGGCCAGCTGATCGGGCGCGATCGTCAGCGCGCTGGCGCGGCGGCGCGATCAAGGTAGAGGAAGCGTCATGTCGCTCCCGCCGCCACCGCCGCTCAACCCCGCCCGTGACGCGCTACTGCTCGATTTCGACGGCACGCTCGTCGAGCTCGTCGATCGACCCGACGCGGTCGTGCTCGACGATCGCCTGGCCGCGCTGCTGATGCGGCTCGCGGGAACCTTTGCCGGCCGTATCGCCTTGGTCAGCGGTCGATCGGTGGCGCAGCTCGACGGTTTTCTGGCGGGCCGGGTGCCGAATCTGGCGATCGTCGGCAGTCACGGTGCCGAGCTGCGCCTATGCGGCCGGGCGATCGCGCCGGCGCGGCCGGCGGCGCTGGTCGCGGCCGAACGGGCGGCACGCGCCGCATTCGAAGGGGAGGGCGGTATCGTGATCGAGGTTAAGACGCTTGGCATGGCGATCCACTATCGCATGGCGCCCGGGCGGGCCGCAGCGGCGCGCGCCGTTGTCGCTCCCTTCGCCGGGCAGGATGGCCTGATGCTGCAGGAAGGAAAGATGATGGTCGAACTGCGCGCCGGCGGGCACGACAAGGGCAGCGGCATCGCCGCGCTCCTCTCGCAACCGCCGTTCAGCGGTGCGGTGCCGGTCTTCGTAGGGGACGACGTCACCGACGAGGCCGGCTTCGTCGCGGCGTCGGCGCACGGCGGCGCGGGCGTGCTGGTCGGCGCTGAGCGTGAAACGGCGGCGCGCTCTCGCCTCGCCGATGTCACCGCGGTGCGCCGGTGGCTGGAGCAGGCGGCATGACGGCTACGCTCGATCTGTGGCCGATCGGCAATTGCCAGGTTTCCGCGCTGGTCGACCGCGCCGGCCGTTTCGTGTGGGGCTGCACGCCGCGCGTCGACGGCGATCCCGCCTTCTGCTCGCTGCTCGACGACAAGCCGCCCGCGGGCGAGAATGCGTTCGGCTTCTGGGAGATCGACATCGACCAGTTGGCGTCGACCACGCAATCCTATCGCCGCAACACGCCGATCCTCGTCACCCGGCACGAGGACGTGCACGGCAACGCGATCGAGGTGATCGACTTCTGCCCGCGCTTCAAGCGCAGCGGGCGGATGTATCGCCCGGTCGCCTTCGTGCGCATCGTGCGCCCCGTCGCGGGCAGCCCGCGCATCCGCGTCCGCCTGCGCCCGGCGGTGCAATGGGGCTCGCGGGGGGCGACGACGACGCGTGGGTCGAACCATATCCGCTACCTACTCGACGACAGCGTGATGCGCCTCTCCACCACCGCACCGGTCGGCTGGATCGAGGATGAGCGGCTGTTCCGCGTTGAGCGGCCGCTGCACTTCTTCCTCGGGCCCGACGAGAGCTTCTCGGAGGATATCGCCGCTGCGCTCGACACGATGCACGATCGCACCTGCGACGAATGGCGTTACTGGGTGCGTGGCCTCGCCACGCCCTACGAGTGGCAGGAAGCGGTGATCCGTTCGGCGATCACGCTGAAGCTCTGCCAGCACGAGGAGACGGGCGCGATCGTCGCCGCGCTCACTACCTCGATCCCGGAGCACGCCGGATCGCAGCGCAACTGGGATTACCGCTACTGCTGGGTGCGCGACGCCTATTACACCGTGCAGGCGCTCAACCGCCTCGGTGCGCTCGACGTGCTCGAAGGCTATCTCGAATATCTGCGCAACATCGTCGATAACGCGACCGGCGGGCACATCCAGCCGCTCTACGGCGTCGGCGGCGAGGCAACGCTGGTCGAACGCGAGGCGCCCGCACTCAGCGGGTATCGCGGCATGGGGCCGGTGCGCGTCGGCAACCAGGCGTATGAGCAGATCCAGCACGACGCCTACGGCCAGATCGTCCTGTCGAACGCGCAGGCGTTCTTCGACCATCGCTTGCTGCGCGTCGCGGGGGTCGACGATTTCAAGGCGCTCGAGCCGATCGGCGATCGCGCGTGGGAGAAGTACGATCGATCCGACGCCGGCCTGTGGGAATTACGCACCAAGAGCCACGTCCACACCTATTCGGCGGCGATGTGCTGGGCGGCATGCGATCGGCTGTCGAACGCGGCCGAGGCGCTCGGGCTTGCCGACCGCGCAGCGTTCTGGCGCGATCGCGCCGATCGCATGCGCGCGCGGATCGAGGCGGCCTCATGGCGCCCCGAAACGCAGCGTATCTCGGCAACGTTCGGCGGCGATGATCTCGACGCCAGCCTGCTGCAACTGCTCGATCTGCGATTCCTGTCGCCCGACGACCCCCGCTTCCGCCGCACGCTCGACGCGGTCGAGGGCGGGCTGCAACGCGGCTCACACATGCTCCGCTACGCGACCGAGGACGATTTCGGGCTGCCGCACACCGCGTTCAACGTGTGCACCTTCTGGCTGATCGAGGCGCTGCACTTCACCGGGCGCGATGCCGACGCCCGCGCGTTGTTCGAGGAGATGCTGGCGCGCTGCACGCCGGCGGGGCTGCTATCGGAGGACATTGATCCGGTCAGCGGCGAATTGTGGGGCAATTACCCGCAGACCTACTCGCTCGTCGGCGTCATCAACTGCGCGGTGCTGCTGAGCAAGCCGTGGAGCGCGATACGGTGAGCCGGCTGATCGTCATCTCGAACCGCGTTTCCGCGCCGACGGCGGAGCAGCCGACCGCGCAGGGCGGGCTCGCGGTGGCGCTCACCGCCGCGCTGCGCGAGGCGGACGGCATCTGGTTCGGCTGGTCGGGGGCGACCGGCGAGACGGGCGAACTCGCGTTCAAGACGTACGACGGCGTCACCTCGGCGACGATCGATCTGCCCGAACAGGACGTTGAGGAATATTACGACGGTTACGCCAATCGAACGCTCTGGCCGCTATTCCACTATCGTCTCGGGCTGACCGAGTTCGAGCGTGATTTTCAGGGTGGCTACGAACGCGTCAATCGGTTGTTCGCGGACGTCATCAGCCCGCATGTCGAGCCCGACGATCTCGTCTGGGTGCATGATTATCACATGATCCCGCTCGGCTGGCTGCTGCGCCAGCAGGGGCTGCGCAACCGCCTCGGCTTCTTTCTCCACATTCCCTGGCCGCCGACACGGCTGCTAACAGCACTGCCCGAGCATCGCCGGCTGGTCGAGGCGCTGTTCGCCTATGACGTCGTCGGCTTCCAGACCGCCGAATGGCTCGAGACGTTCCACGACTATGTCGTGCGCGAGATGGGCGGCTCGATCGGACCCGACGACCTCATCACCGTCGGCGGCCGCACGATCCGCGCGATCGCCTGCCCGATCGGGATCGACGCCAAGGAGTTTATCGCCAGCGCGACGAGCGCCGAGGCGACGCGCACGCACGATCGCATGGTCGACAGCATCGACGGGCGCCGGCTCATCGTCGGGGTCGACCGGTTGGACTATTCGAAAGGGCTGGAAGAGCGATTCAACGGTTACGAGCGGTTCCTCGAAACCCGGCCAGATGCGCGCGCCAGGGTATCGATGCTACAGGTCGCGCCGCCATCGCGTGCGAGCGTGCAGAGCTACGTCGACATTCGTGCTGCGCTCGACGCCGCTTCCGGGCGGATCAACGGCGCGCATGCGGAGATCGATTGGGTGCCACTGCGCTATGTCAACCGCGGGCTGCCGCGCAGCGTCCTTGCCGGTGTCTATCGCGCGGCCAAGATCGGGCTCGTCACCCCGCTGCGCGATGGCATGAACCTCGTCGCGAAGGAATTCGTTGCCGCACAGGATCCCGAGGATCCGGGCGTGCTGATCCTGTCGCGCTTCGCCGGCGCCGCGGCGCAGCTCGATCGTGCGCTGCTGATCAATCCCTATAGCCCCGACGAAATGGCTGACGCGATCGAGCAGGCGCTCGCCATGCCACGCGAGGAACGGATCACACGGTGGCAACCGATGTTTGAGAACGTGCGCGGCGAGGACGTGATCTGGTGGCGTAAGCGGTTCACCGACGTTCTGGCGGCGGTCGCGCTGCACGAACCCGCCGCATGACGCGCTTGCCACACCGCGCCGCGCTGGGGCTAATGCTGGTCCCGCTTCCCATACTCGCCGTTCCCGCCTCGGCACAGGTTGCTGGCCCCGACATCGTGGTCACCGGCCGCGGGCTTGCCGAGCGGGTCGGGGATCGCACGGCGGACGTGGTGACGATCGACGCTGCGCAGATCGAGGCCAACGCCAGCGGTCGGCTCGAGAGTATTCTCGCCGACGTCGCCGGCTTGCAGCAGTTTCGCCGCGCCGATTCACGATCCGCCAATCCGACCAGCCAGGGCATCTCGCTGCGCGGCATCGGCGGCAATGCGTCGAGCCGCGCGCTGCTCGTGCTCGACGGCGTGCCGCAGGCCGATCCCTTCGGCGGCTGGGTGCCGTTCCCCGCCTATGCCACCGATCGTATCGGGCATATCCGCGTGACGCGGGGCGGGGGCAGCGGCTATTTCGGGCCGGGCGCGCTTGCCGGTACGGTCGAGCTCGACAGTGCCGATCCGCGCGATCGCACACCTTTGCTTGGCAGCGTCGCCTATGGCAGCCGCATTTCATTGGACGCGCGCGCGTCGGGCGCGCTCGTCGCAGCCGCCGGTTTCGCCACCGCCTCCGCTGCTTACGCGCGCGGCGACGGCTTCACCCCGGTAATCGCCGCACAGCGCGGCCCCGCCGATCGCCCGGCGGCGTACGAGCAGGCATCGGCGGCGCTGCGCGGCGTTATCCGCGTCGCTGACGAGACCGAGCTGCAGGCCAATGTCAGCGCCTTCACCGATACGCGTGACCGCGGCACCGCCTTCACACG
Source organism: Sphingomonas sp. NBWT7 (assembly GCF_014217605.1). Lineage (NCBI taxonomy): Bacteria > Pseudomonadati > Pseudomonadota > Alphaproteobacteria > Sphingomonadales > Sphingomonadaceae > Sphingomonas > Sphingomonas sp. NBWT7. Next base: position 3,245,172 of record NZ_CP043639.1, read on the forward strand.
CAACCGCAGCGAGGGGGCGGACGCCAGCCTGCGCCTCGTCGGACGCGGCAGCTGGGGCTTCTCCGCGCTCGCTTACGTGCAGGCACGCGCTTTTGCCTCGCAATTCGCCAGCGTGTCCGCCGGACGCGCCGCCGCTACGCAGACGCTCGATCAGTATAACACGCCGGCAACAGGCCTCGGCGCGCGCGTCGAGCTGGTGCCGCCGGTCGGCACCGGGCGGGAGCTGCGCATCGGCGCCGATGTGCGCGACGTCAGCGGGCGGACGCAGGAGAATTACACCTATGTCGCCGGCGCGCCGACGCGGCGACGGCTGGCGGACGGCAGTAGCCGGACGGCGGGTCTCTTCGCCGACGCGAGCGTCGAGACGGGCACCGTCACGCTGACGCTGGGCGGGCGGGTCGATCGCTGGCGGATCGTCGACGGCGCACTCGACGAATATACGCTGGCGACCGGCGCGCCGCTAACCGATCTGTCCTTTCCGACGCGTCGCGGCACCGAATGGACCGGGCGGGCAGGCGTCGCCTATGCCCCCATCGAGGCGATAACGCTGCGGGCGAGCGGTTATCGCGGGTGGCGGCTGCCGACGCTGAACGAACTCTATCGGCCGTTCCGCGTGGGAGCAGACGCGACGGCGGCCAACGCCGCGCTCGATCCTGAGCGACTGTGGGGTGTCGACGGCGGCGTCACGATCACCCCGGCGACCAACCTCTCGCTCGCCGCGACGCTGTTCTGGAACCGGCTCGACAATGCGATCGCCAACGTCACTGTCGGGCGCGGTGCGGGAACCTTCCCCGGCGTTGGATTCGTCGCGGCGGGGGGCGTCTATCGCGTGCGGCGCAGTCTCGACGCGATCCGCTCGCGCGGGGTGGAGATCGATGCGCGGTGGCAATCGGGGCCGGTCTTCGCGATCGCCTCGTGGAGCCACGTCGATCCGCGCGTGCGCGCGTCGGGCGCCGCCGCACCGCTCGACGGGCTGCGGCCGGCGCAGACGCCGCGCGATCAGGTGTCGGCGACGCTCGGCTGGCGCCGCGGTGCGCTGTCCGCGTCGACCACGCTGCGCCACGTTGCGCGCCAGTTCGAAGACGATCAGAACACCCGCAGCCTCGCGCCGGCGACGACGCTCGACACCTATCTCGCGCTGCCATTGACGCGGGCGATCGCCATCGAGGCGCGGGCCGAGAACCTCTTCGGTGAGCGGGTCGAGGCGGGGATCAGCGGTGCCGACATCATCGAGCGCGCTACACCGCGCACCCTGTGGATCGGATTACGCCTGCGCGGCTGACGCGGGCTCGGTCGCCTCGTCGCGAAGGCGGTCGATCGCCGCGTTGATGCAGCCCATCAATGCTTCGATCACCTCAATCGACAGATGCTCCTGTTCGGTCACGCGGCGCTGGAATACGCCCATCGCAATCGTCTGGATCATCTCGGCGACGCAGGCGAAGCGTTCGGGCGACACCGACGACGGAACGAGTAGGCGAAGCGCCGCCGCCAACTCGCGCCCCATGCTGTCGTGTACGTCGCGAACGATCTCTCCAATCCGGGCGTTGCGCGACGCCTCTGCCATGATCTCGGCGATCAGCCGGCCGCCATCGGGCTTTTCGCACGCGACGAACCGCGCGATCCACGCGCGCACCGCATCGGTGTCGCCACTGGCGCCCGCCGCACACAGTCCCTGTTCCGACAGGAAATCCTCGAGATCGCGCGCGACGATCACCGCGACGATCGCTTCCTTGTTGGCGAAATCGCGATAAATCTGGCCGACTCGAATCCCGGACGCGTCGGCTATCTGCGCGATGCCGGTCGCGTGGAATCCATTGGCGGCAAAAGCTTCGCGCGCAACTTGGATCAATTTCTCGCGTCGGGCGTTTGCCCGCTCGGCGCGCGCGCTCGGCGGAATACAACAGTCGTCGATGATTGCTCTCCAATGAACACGCCTGCTTGACGCTTATTGCACTTCGCAGTAGCAGCAAATATGTGAGTGAACGATCACTCACGATAATCACAGAGAATCGAATGTCATTCAAGAGGGTCGCGCTCACGGCGCTGCTGCTGGCCTCTGTTGCCGCGTGCGGGAAGAACGAACAGGCGCAGCAGCCACCCGCCGGGCCGCCGCAGGTCGGTTTCGTCACGGTGCAGCCGCAGGCGGTAACGCTGACGACGACGCTGCCCGGTCGGACGATGCCCTACGAGACGTCCGAAGTACGGCCGCAGGTCAACGGACTGATCATCGAGCGGCTGTTTCGCGAGGGCGATCAGGTCGGGCGCGGCCAGGCACTGTATCGTATCGATCCGCAGCCGTACGTGACCGCGGTGGCGAGCGCGCGGGCATCGCTGGCGCGCGCGCGTGCGGCGATCGCCTCGAGCGCGGCGCTGCAGCGGCGCTACGGCGAGCTCGTTAAGATTAACGCGATCGCGCGCCAGGAATATGACAATTCGATCACGGCGGCGCAGCAGGCGCAGGCGGATGTCGCCGCGCAGCAGGCGGCGCTGCGATCGGCGCAGATCGATCTTGGGCGTACCACGATCCGCGCACCGATCTCCGGCCGCATCGGGCGCGCCGATGCGACCACCGGCGCGCTGGTGACGGCGGGGCAAACCAACGCGCTCACCACGATCCAGCGGCTCGATCCGATCTACGTCGACGTGCCGCAATCGAGCGCGGACCTGCTGCGGCTGCGCCAGCAGATCGCGGCCGGCGATCTGTCGCGCGGCGGCAATGCCGCGCGTGTCAGGCTGCGGCTGGAGGACAATTCGATCTACCCGATCGAGGGCACGCTGCAGTTCACCGACGTCAGCGTCGATCCGGCAACGGGCACGCAGGCGATCCGCGCGATCTTCCAGAACCCGCGCGGCCTGTTGCTGCCGGGAATGTACGTTCGCGCCGAACTCGTCGAAGGGACGCAGGGCGACGCGCTGCTAGTGCCGCAGCGCGCGGTCAGCCGCGATGAACAGGGCCGCGCGACGACGATGGTCGTCGGGCGCGGCAACAAGGTGGAGCCGCGCGTGCTGACTACGTCGCGCACGATCGGCGACAATTGGCTCGTCACCGCAGGGCTGAAGCCCGGCGACCGCGTGATCGTCGAGGGAGGCGGCGGCATGCTGCGCCCCGGCATGGCGGTGCAGCCAAGCCCGTGGAACCCCAACGCGAAGCCCGCGGCGGGAGCCGCGAGCGCCCGGCCGCAGGGCGCGCAGGCAAAGTAACCGGTCATGGCACGCTATTTCATCGATCGACCCATCTTCGCATGGGTGATCGCGATCGTCCTGATGCTGGCGGGCGGCCTCGCCATTCGCTCGCTGCCGGTCGCGCAGTTTCCGGAAATCGCGCCGCCCGCGGTGACGATCAGCGCGATTTACCCGGGCGCCGATGCGGAAACGCTCGAGCGCACCACGACGCAGATCATCGAGCAGCAGCTGCGCGGCATCGACAATCTGCGCTATTTCTCCGCCTCGTCGTCGTCGTCGGGCAATCTCACGATCACGCTGACGTTCGAGCAGGGCACCGATCCTGACATCGCGCAGGTGCAGGTACAGAACAAGCTGCAGGCCGCGACGCCGCTGCTGCCGCAGGAAGTGCAGCAGCAGGGGCTGCAGGTGCAGAAGTCCGCGGCGAGCTTTCTCGTCGTGGTGGGTCTCTACTCGACCGACGGATCGCACAGCGGCACCGACCTTGCCGACATGGTCGTCTCGCGGTTGCAGGACCCCGTCAGCCGCGTCACCGGCGTGGGCGAATTGCAGGTGTTCGGCTCGCAATATGCGATGCGCATCTGGGTCGATCCGCTGAAGCTCAACAGCTATCAGCTGACGATCGCCGACGTGACGGCGGCTGTGCAGGCGCAGAACGCGCAGGTTTCCGCCGGCCAGATCGGCGCGCAGCCGGCGCCCAAGGAGCAGATGCTCAACGCGACGGTATCGGTTCAGTCGCGGCTGCAGACGCCCGAGGAGTTCGGTGCGATCCGCCTCAAGACGTCGCAGGGGGGCGCCGTCGTCCGCCTGTCGGACATCGCGCGGGTTGAGCTTGGCGCGGAAAATTACGGCTTCGACGCCAAGTACAACGGCAAGCCCGCCGCGGGTTTCGGCGTGCGCCTGGCTGCCGGTGCCAACGCGCTCGATACCGTTGAAGCGGTGAAATCGCGCACCGCGGAGATTGCGCGCGGCTTCCCGTCGGACGTCAAGGTCGTCTATCCGTACGATACCACGCCGTTCGTCCGCCTGTCTGTGGAGCAGGTGATCCACACGCTGGTCGAGGCGGTGGTGCTCGTCTTTCTCGTCATGTTCCTGTTCCTGCAGAACTGGCGCGCGACGATCATCCCGACGATCGCGGTGCCCGTCGTCCTGCTCGGTACGTTCGGCGTGATGGCGCTCGCCGGCTATTCGATCAACACGCTGACGCTGTTCGGCATGGTGCTGGCGATCGGCCTGCTCGTCGACGACGCGATCGTCGTCGTCGAGAACGTCGAGCGGCTGATCGTCGACGAGGGGCTCAGCCCCAAGGACGCGGCGCGCAAGTCGATGGACGAAATCTCGGGCGCGCTGATCGGCATCGGGCTGGTGCTGTCGGCGGTGTTCCTGCCAATGGCGTTCTTCGGCGGCTCGACCGGCGTGATCTATCGCCAGTTCTCGATCACGATCGTGTCGGCGATGGTGCTGTCGGTATTGGTCGCGCTGATCCTGACGCCCGCCCTGTGCGCGACGATCCTGAAGCGCCACGACAAGACAAAGCCCGAAGGCAACGGCATCTTCGCGCGCTTCTTCCGCTGGTTCAACCGCAGCTTCGAGAAGGGGACGGCGAAGTACGAGAAGGGCGTCAAGCGCACCGCGCGAAGCTGGAAGCGCTCGATGCTGGTCTATGTCCTGATCGTTGGCGGCATGGTGCTGCTCTTTGCACGACTGCCGAGTGCGTTCCTGCCCGACGAGGATCAGGGAACAGTCATCGCGCTGGTCCAGGGGCCGGCGGGCGCCACCTCGGCGCGAACCGACAAGGGCCTCGACCTCATCCGCAGCCATTTCCTAGCCGAGCCGGGTGTCCAGTCGGTCTTCACGATCAACGGCTTCAGCTTCGCCGGGCAGGGGCAGAACGCGGGCCTTGCCTTCGTCAGCCTGAAGCCGTGGGAGGATCGCGAGGGCGCCGAGAACAAGGCGCAGACGATCGCCGGCCGCGCGATGGGTGTCTTCTCGCAGTACAAGGACGGCATGATCTTCGCGCTGGTGCCGCCGGCGGTTCAGGAGCTCGGCAACGCGACGGGCTTCGACGTCCAGCTCGTCGACACCGCGGGTATCGGGCACGAAAAGCTCGTCCAGGCGCGCAACATGCTGCTCGGTATGGCGAGTCAGGACAAGCGCGTCGCGCAGGTTCGCCCGCTCAGCCTCGAGGACGCGCCGCAGCTCAAGATTGACGTCGATCAGGATAAGGCGCGCGCGCTCGGGCTCGATCTTGGCGCCGTCAATTCGACGATCGCGACCGCCTGGGGCGGATCGTACGTCAACGACTTCATCGATCGTGGCCGTGTGAAGCGCGTCTATGTGCAGGCCGATCAGCCCTACCGATTGCGTCCGGAGGATCTCGCCTCCTTCTATGTCCGCGGCGATGCGGGCCAGATGGTCCCCTTCACCGCCTTCTCGACGATCGAATGGGCCAACGCGCCGGTGCAGCTCACCCGCTACAACGGCCAGCCGGCGATGCAGCTGCAAGGATCGCCGGGGCAGGGGCTCAGCACGGGCGCGGCGATGGAGGCGATCGAGGAGATGCACGCCAAGCTGCCGCCGGGCACGCAGCTCGAATGGACCGGCCTCTCCTACGAGGAGCGTTTGTCCGGCGGCCAGGCGCCGGCGCTCTACGCGCTGTCATTGCTGATCGTCTTCCTGTGCCTTGCCGCCCTGTACGAAAGCTGGTCGGTGCCGATCTCCGTGCTGCTGGTGGTGCCGCTGGGCGTCGTCGGCGCGCTGCTCGCAGCGATGCTGACCGGCCTCAACAACGACATCTACCTCCAGGTCGGCCTCATCACCACGATCGGCGTCTCGGCGAAGAACGCGATCCTGATCGTCGAATTTGCGGAGGAGCGGATTGCGGAGGGCATGCGCCCGTTCGAAGCGGCGGTGGAAGCGGCGAAGCTCCGCCTGCGTCCGATCCTGATGACCAGCCTCGCGTTCGTCTTCGGCGTGCTGCCGCTCGCGATTTCGACCGGTGCTGGCGCCGGCGGGCAGAATGCGATCGGCCGCGCGGTGGTGGGCGGCATGTTGTCGGCAACGGTGCTCGCGATCTTCCTCGTGCCGATGTTCTTCGTCGTGATCTCGCGGCTGTTCGGCCACGGCAAGCACGATGACGACGATGGCGAGGGCACGACCGTCAACAACTACGAACCGCTGCGCGATCGCAGCCGCGACGACGATCGCGGCCCCGCGCCGCAGGGAGCCTGAATGCCATGACCCGTCGCCCCTTCCTGATCGCGCTGGCCGCCGCGACCGCGCTGGCCGGTTGCAACCTTGCACCGAAGTACGAGCGGCCGGGCGGCGCCGTGCCCCCCGCGCTGCCCGAGGGCGGCGTCTATCCACGCGCGGCGACCGACGCGCCCGACGTCACGCAGATCGGCTGGCGCGATTTCTTCCTCGATCCGCGGCTGCGGCAGGTGATCGAGACCGCGCTCGCCAATAATCGCGATCTGCGCATCGCGGCGGGCAACGTGCTCCAGGCGCGCGCGCAATATCGCGTGCAGCGCGCCGATCTGGTGCCGACGACGACGCTGTCGGGATCGGCGACCTATACCAACAACGTCTTCGGTGCGGCCGGCGGAGCCGGTGGAGCGGGCGGCGGCGCCGGGGCGGGCGGTGTCGGCGGTGGTACCGGCACGGGAACGGGCACGGGCGGAACCGGTGTCGGTACGGGGGGCGGGACCGGGGGCGGCACTGGCGGCGGTGCCGGCGGCGGTACTGGCGTCGGGGCAGGATCGGGCGTTGGCTCAACGTCGTCGAACCTCGAATTCTACTCGGTCAACGCTGGTTTTTCGGCGTTCGAACTCGATGTGTTCGGCCGCGTCCGCAACCTGTCGCGCGCCGCGCAGGAACAGTATTTCGCCTCCGAAGAGGCGCAGCGCGCCGCGCGGATCAGCCTCATTTCGGAAGTCGCCACCGCCTGGCTGACGATGGCCGCCGACCAGGAGCTCCTGCGCCTCAGCCGCGAGACGCTGAAGGCGTTCGAGCAATCGCTCAACCTGACGCGCGCGCAATTCCGCATAGGGGTCGCCTCGGAGCTGGAGGCGCGACAGGCGGAAACCAACTATCAGGCCGCGCGCAACGATATCGCGACGCTGCAGACGCGCGTGGCGCAGGATCAGAACGCGCTCAACCTGCTGGCGGGCACCACCGTCCCCGCCGATCAGCTGCCCGCGACGCTCGGCGCCCAGCCGGTGACGCGCGATGCGCTGCCCGGCAACCTCTCGTCCGACGTACTGCTGCGGCGCCCGGACGTGTTGCAGGCGGAGCATCAGCTGATTGCGGAGAACGCCAACATCGGCGCTGCGCGTGCCGCGTTCTTCCCGTCGATCTCGCTCACCGCGACGATCGGCACGATCTCTACCGCGCTGTCGGGTTTGTTCGGCGGCGGCAGCTTCACCTACACCGGCGCGCCGGCGATCGGCCTGCCGCTGTTCGACGGCGGCCGTCGTGCCGGTAACCTCGACTATGCCCGCGCGTCGCAGCAGGTCGCGGTGGCGACCTACGAACGCGCGATCCAGACGGCGTTCCGCGAAGTGGCGGATTCGCTCGCGCAGCGCGGCACGATCGGGGAGCAGGTGTCGGCGCAGACGGCGCGGGCGGAGGCGGCACGCGTCGCCGCGCGGCTGTCCGACGCGCGGTATCGCGCCGGCGTCGATTCGTTCCTTGTTGCGCTCGACGCGCAGCGCGTCGCCTATGCCGCGCAGCAACAGCTCGTCGCCACGCGTCAGGCGCGGGCCACCAACCTCGTCCAACTCTACACCAGGCTGGGCGGCGGGCTGAACTGACCGGCTTGCGCGCCGGAACGAATCGATTACTCTCTCGTCCTATAAATAGGAGAGAGCCGATGCTGACTGAAGGCAGCGCGAGCGATGAGGCCGTCGTTATCCTGCAGAGCCTGTTGTGCCTGCTGCGGGAAAAGAACGTCCTAACCCGCGCCGATATCGAAACCTTGTGCGAGCGTGTCGCGATGCGCGCGACGCAGGCGGAGCGCGATCCGCTGCCCTGCCGTAGTGAGGCGGCACGCGCCGCGGCGGATGAGATGGCGCGGATCGGCGGCTATATCGGGCGCACCTACGGCGGGAAGCACCGTCGCGGCTGAACGCCGCCCAGCCTGACCGCGACGATTGTCGGCGAACCAATGCGCTGGCACGGCGTTCGCCATGTCGATGAAGCTATTCCACGTCAGCGATGTGCACTTCGGTGCCGAGGATCCCGCCGCGCTCGCTTGGTTCGAGCGCTGTGTCGCCGAAGAGCGTCCCGATGCGGTGATCATGACCGGCGACCTGACGATGCGCGCCCGACCGAGCGAGTTCGATGCCGGCGGCAAGTGGCTGCGCGCGCTGGGCGTTCCCGTCACGATCGAAGTCGGCAATCACGACATCCCTTATTATTGGGATCCGCTGCGCCGCCTGTTCAGCCCGTACAAACGCTACGGCGCCGCCGAGCGCCTGATCGAGAAGCCGCTCGATCTGCCCGGCGTCTCCATTGTCCCGCTAAAGACGACGGCGCGCGCGCAGTGGCGGTTGAACTGGTCGAAAGGTAACGTCAGCGACGATGCGCTGGAGAAGACGCTTTCGCTCGTCGCGCAGGTGCCCAAGGGCAATCTTATCTTTGTTGCCGGTCACCATCCGCTGATCGAAGGCCCAACCAAAGGCACTGCGAAGACACGCAACGGCGACGTCGCGCTGGCGGCGCTTGCCGATGCCGGTGCGCACGCCGTGCTGTCCGGCCACGTCCACGACCCCTTCGACGTGCCCTATCACCGCCGCGACTGGACGGTGCGGTTGATCGGTGCCGGCACGCTATCCAAGCGGACGCGCCAGTCTCCGCCCGCGTTCAACGAGATCCGCATAATCGGCAATCGCTTCGAGACGCTGGCGCGCACGCTGTCGTCCGAACCGAAGCATCCGATCAGCGAGAGTTCCGATTCGGGCGTGACCTATTGATCTGATTATGCGGTCAACCGGTCTCGCGCCGTTCAGCCGAGGTTTGGCACAATTGTGCGACATCTTTCGGCAATAGAGGCTGCGAAGGAGCCGTAAGTTGAACGAGCGATCGATCGCGCTGAACCGCTTCGGACTCGGAGCATCGGCAACGCAGGCAAAGGCGGAAGCCGGCCGCGCCTGGCTCACGGGTCAGATAGCCGCCTACGATCCGTGGCCGGCGGCGCTTGCGTCGGTCACGAGCAGTGCCGCGATCCTGCGCGATGTGGGGGAGTTTCAGTCGGTCTACCGCGACATCCGGCAGCAGAAGCGCGCCGCATCGGCGGGCAATGCGCAATCCGTCGACGAAGCGGCAATGCTGATGCGGCGTGACGCGCGCGGCGTACTGCGCCGGCACTATAGCGATGCGGTCGACGCACGAATCGTTTCCGCGCTGACCACGCCGACACCTTTCGCCGAACGGCTGGCCCACTTTTGGGCCAATCATTTTGCCATCTCGGCCGACAAGGTCACCGTAATCCCGCTGGCCGGCGCGTTCGAGTTCGAGGCGATCCGACCGCATGTGATGGGACGTTTCGTCGACCTGCTCAAAGCCGCCGAAACCCATCCGGCGATGTTGCTCTATCTTGATCAGACGCGCTCGCTCGGCCCCAACAGCCCGATCGGCCAGCGTCAGGCGGGGGCGGGGAAACAGCGCGGACTCAATGAAAACCTCGCGCGCGAGATTCTCGAGCTTCATACGCTTGGCGCGCGCAGCGGCTACACGCAGGCCGACGTTACCGAGCTTGCGCGCGCGCTGACGGGTTGGACGGTGCCCATCCGCGGGATCGACGACACGGACGGCGCTGCCTTCCAGCCGCAGCGCCACGAGCCGGGCGGACGAACGCTTCTCGGCAAGCGTTACGCACAGGCCGACGCGGCGCAACTCGATGCGATCCTTGCTGATCTGGCCGTCCATCCGGCGACGGCACGCCATCTTGCCACCAAGCTTACCGTCCATTTCGCCGGCGATGCGCCGCCCCCCGCGATGGTCGCGCGGCTCGAAGCGGCTTTCATCGCCTCAAACGGCGATCTGCCGACGGTCTATCGCGCGATCATTGCCTCGCCCGAGGCGTGGGTGGCGCAGCCGATAAAGTTTCGGACGCCGTGGGAATGGTCGATCGCAGCGATGCGCGCGCTTGGAACGACGACCATAGCCCCCGGTTCGGGCAATGGCCTCCAGACGCAGCTCGGCCAGCAAGTGTGGAAGCCCGGGCAACCCAACGGATATGACGATGTGGCCGTGACATGGGCTGGCGCGGACGCGTTGATGCGGCGTGTCGAGGCGGCGGAGCGGCTGGCGCAGCGTGCCGGCCCCGTCGACGCCCGGGCGCTCGGCCAGTCGCTGTTCCCCGAGGCGCTTACGGCCCCCACGGCGGCGGCGCTGCAGCGGGCCGACAGTCCCGGTCAGGCGCTCGCGCTGCTGCTTGTCGCACCCGAAATGTTGCGGAGGTAAACGATGCTTGACCGTCGTTCGTTCATGGTTCGCGCCACGCTGGCGTCCTTCGCCGCCGGGTTCGCACCTCGCATGGCCTTCGCCCGCGCCGCCACCGATCGCCGCTTTGTGTTCATCATCCAGCGCGGCGCCGCCGATGGGCTGGGGACGATCATGCCGGCCGGCGATCCGGCATTTGCGGCGATCCGCGCGCCGTTCCTGGCGGAGGCGACGGAAGGGGCGAAGCTGGACGGGACCTTCGTGCTCCACCCGGCGCTTGCCAACGCCGCGACGCTCTATCGGCAACGCCGCGCGCTGTTCGTCCACGCCGTCGCCTCCCCGTATCGTGACCGATCGCACTTCGATGGGCAGAATGTGCTCGAGACGGGTGGCGCGCAGGCGTTCCAGGCCAAGGACGGCTGGCTCAATCGACTGCTTGGTCTGCTGCCGCACGATAGAGCGCGCGCGATTGCAGTCTCGGCGACGGTGCCTGCCGCGCTGCGCGGCGCGCAGGAGGTCGCAAGCTACGCCCCGTCGCTCATGCCCGATGCGTCAGAGGACCTGCTGCAGCGCGTGACGCAGCTGTACCAGGGAGATCAGCAGCTCCATGGGCTGTGGGCCGAGGCGCTCGAGACGCGGCAGCTGGCGGGCGAGCTGGCGCAGGACGGTGGCCGCAACGCCGCCGCCACCGGGACGCTAGCGGCGCGGCTGCTGCTGCCAGCGGACGGCGCGCGGGTGGCGATGATCGAGACCGGCGGATGGGATACGCACAGCGCGCAGAAAGGCCGGCTGGCGGCGCAGCTCAAAGGGCTCGATGCAATGATTGCCGCGCTGCAATCCGGCTTGGGCGACGCGTGGAGCGACACATTGGTGCTGGTCGCGACCGAATTCGGTCGCACCGTCGCGATCAACGGAACTGGCGGTACCGATCACGGTACCGGCGCTGCGGCGATGCTGCTAGGCGGCGGTGTGAAAGGAGGACGCGTCCTCAGCGATTGGCCGGGGCTGGCGCCGCGGTCGCTTTACGAGGGACGCGATCTCAAGCCGACGATGCGGCTCGATGATCTGATCGCAGGCGCCGTTGCCGAGCATTTTGCGCTCGATCCGGCACGGACCGCGGCAACGCTTTTCCCGCTCGTTGGGCAGCGCGCGCCGTTGACCGGGCTGGTCACCTGATAGGCAAGCGGGGGGCAGACACGAATCTGCCCCCTTTTTTCGACTCAGTTGGCAGTCAACACCGTCACCGCACCGCTCTGCGGGGCGCGGAACGACACTGGCGTGCCACCGACGTTGCCGGTCACGCGCTGGCCCTTGTGGACGAGGCGGAAGCGCTCGCCACCCATGCGGCGGCCGGTGATGATCGTCGCGCCGTCGCGCGTTTCGGTTTCATAAACGTAGGTGTTGCGGCCATGTTCGAAGGTCGTCCGGTCCTGCGCCTGCGCGGCGACGGGGGCAAGGACGGCGAGAGCGGCGGCGGCAGTGATCAGATTGCGCATCGGTAATTCCTCTGTTGGAACCCCGGCACCCCTCCCGTTCTTCGCTTATGCACAAGATATTTGCTGCACTGCGGCATTGCGAACGCAAAAATTGGTGCCACGGATGCAGTCGGTGCAATCACGGTAGGTGATTTGTCGCGGGGCGCGCCATCGTCTATCGGCGCCGTTCCACCCCCACGATCGGTTGCCATGACGCTCTATTCCCGTTTCGCCGCGCACGTCGACGCGGCGCTCGACAGCCTCGTCGCCGCCGGCGATCTCGATACCGCGATCGACCGTCGCAACGTCACCGTCGAGCCGCCGCGCGACGCGAGCCACGGCGATCTCGCCACCAATGCGGCCATGGTGCTCGCCAAGGCAGCGAAGACCAATCCGCGCGCGCTTGCCGAGAAGATCGCCGATGCGCTGCGCCGCGTCGACGAGGTCGCAGCGGTCGAGATCGCAGGGCCCGGCTTTATCAATCTGCGACTGAGCGACGACAGCTGGCGCGGCGAGCTTGCCGCGATCGCGGCGGCGGGCGACGATTACGGCCGCTCGACACGCGGGCAGGGCACCGTCGTCAACGTCGAATACGTGTCCGCGAACCCGACCGGCCCGATGCACATGGGGCATTGCCGCGGCGCGGTGGTGGGCGATGCGCTCGCCAATCTGCTCGCGTTCGGCGGGCATCGCGTGATTCGCGAATATGTCATCAATGATGCCGGCAGCCAGGTGCAGACGCTCGCCCGATCGGCGCATCTGCGCTACCGCGAGGCGCTGGGCGAGGCGATCGGCGACATCCCGGAGGGGCTCTACCCCGGCGATTACCTCGTGCCCGTCGGCGCGGCGCTCGCCGAGAAGTTCGGTGATCGCTACGTCGACGCCCGCGAGAGCGAATGGCTGGCGACATTCCGCGTCTTCACCGTCGATGCGATGATGGCACGGATCAAGGAAGATCTCGCGCTGCTCGGCATCCACCACGATGTGTTCGCGTCCGAGGCTGAGCTGCAGGCGGCGGGCAAGCCCGAAGCAGCCGAGGCGTGGCTGCGGGCGCGCGATCTTGTCTACGACGGCGTGCTCGACGCGCCCAAAGGCGAGACGCCCGAGGACTGGGAGCCGGTGCAACTGCCGCTGTTCCGCTCGACGCGGTTCGGCGACGACCAGGATCGTCCGATCAAGAAATCGACCGGCGAGTGGACCTATTTCGGCGCGGACCTCGCCTATCATTTCCAGAAAGCGCAATCGGCGGACGAACTGATCGACATCTGGGGCGCCGACCATGCAGGCACGGTGAAGCGGATCCAGGCCGCCGTCGCCGCGCTGACAGAGGGGAGGACGCGCTTCGACGTCAAGCTCGTCCAGATGGTGCGGCTGCTGCGCAACGGCGAGCCGGTGAAGATGTCGAAGCGCGCGGGCAATTTCGTCACGCTGGCCGATGTGGTGCGCGAAGTCGGCAAAGACGTCGTGCGCTTCACGATGCTGACGCGCCGCGCCGACGCGCAGATGGACTTCGATTTCGCCAAGGTGGTCGAGGCGTCGAAGGATAATCCGGTGTTCTACGTGCAATATGCGCACGCGCGGATCGCCTCGCTCCGTCGGCGCGCGGCAGAAGCGAATATCGCCGTCGAGGCGCCCGATCTGTCCCGGCTTGATACGGAGGAGCTCGCGCTGGTGAAGCTCGCCGCGCAATTTCCACGCGTCGTCGAAACCGCCGCCGCGGCGCGTGAGCCGCACCGAATAGCCTTCTATCTCTATGATTTGGCGGCATCGTTTCACGCGCTGTGGAATGTCGGCAACGACCGCCCCGATCGTCGCTTCCTCCAACCTGACGACCATGGCGCGACGGCCGCGCGTCTTTCCTTGGCGGACGGGATCGGGCAAATTATCCGCAACGGTCTCTCCATCATGGGCGTGGAGGCGGTTTCGGAGATGTGATGGCCATGGCGAGCGACGAAATCGATCTGAGGGACGAGGACCGTCTGCCGTGGCTCGAAACGGTCGAACCCGATGAGCCCGACAGCCCCGGCGTGCTGCGCGTCGTCGTCCTCGTGCTGCTCGGCCTCGCGCTGCTCGCCGCGATCGTCTTCGGTGTGTTCAAGATGCAGAGCCGCGCCCCCGACGGGCAGGGCGAACTGATCGCGGCGCAGGAAGGCGACTATAAGATCAAGCCTGATGATCCCGGTGGCCTGAAG